>CAWJTH010000132.1:0-82633 GCA_963845495.1 uncultured Chitinophagaceae bacterium | reverse complement strand
CAATATTTCTTGTTTAATTTTATCAAAAGGATAAGCTTTATCCCCTAAAATCTCCATTAATTGCATTTTAAAAGCGTTAGTGTCCCTTGGATCAAAATGATATTTAAAAAAATTAAAATCTGCCAATGCTGTTTGATTAGAACATAAAACCTTACATCCGTTTACCGCAGCCTCTAAAGGCGGAATTCCAAATCCTTCCGCAAATGAAGGATAAACTGAGCAAGCCGCATTTTGGTAAAAACTATTCAATTCATCTTGACTGATATTCTCGAAAAATTTTATATTTTCTTTTACTGTTACTGGTATCATCTTCACTAGTTTGTTATATGCATTTAGCTCAATTTTTTCAGATTTACTACCAATAAAAACTAGTTGATACCCTTCGTTGTAAAGCTTAAGCGATAAATATGCTTCCAATAATCCAATGTGATTTTTTCGGGGTTCAAAGCGGCTTACGTACAATATATAATTATGTATATTATACTTAATTTTTATATTTATATTTATATTTTTTGCTTCTGTTGTATTAACAGCAATTGGTGTTACAAAAATTTTATCTGGAGCTATATTAAAAATATTAATCAAGGCTTCTTTTGAATATTGAGAAATGGTCAACATGATATCAGCCCTTTTTGCAGATATTTTAAAAAGATTTCCTTTTATAAGCCTGTAAGACCATGAAAAAAAAGATTTAAATTCTAAAAATAATATGTCATGTATTGTTAGTACATACTTGCAGTTTTTAAATAAAGGCAAAATATAGGTAAAATGTGCATAATCGAACTTTCCGTTTTTAATGATTTTTGGATATTCAAAAGCCAAACGTTTGATTTTTGAATTTGTTTTCAATTCGATAAATTTAAACCGAGGGTCTTCAAAGTATCGTTTGGCATTATCTAAATCATGTGCGCAAATTGTTAATTCTATATCTTCAAATTGAATTAGTGCGTTATATAAACCCTGCAAATACGAACCGCTTCCTTGAAACGAGTGATCAAAAATGTGTGCATCTACTAAAATTTTAATTTTCATCCATTTATTTTAAAACTGTTTTATATAATTAATAAACCTTTTTATTGATTACTAAAAATCCATTGTTTTTACAATTCTTTTTAATAATTCAGGAAAAGTATAATTTGATAAATAAAAATCTTTTGCATCTTTCGCTTTTTGTAACACTTCGGGTTTGTCTTTATTCAAATACAAATATTTTATTTGTTCAGCCAAATTATCAGCATTTCCGGGCTGATAAAAATAGACCAATTCTTTATTAACATAATCTTGAACAGAAGAAATATTTGTAATTAAAATTATCTTTTCTTTGTACATTGCTTCTAACAATACCATATGCCCAGCAGACAAAGGCGTATTTGCGAGTGGAATAATTACAAAAAGAGACTCATTTAAAAAATTGCCGAATGTCTCAAGCTTTATATCATATATGATTTCAATATTTTTCAAACCTGGCCGTAATTCCAGCACCATTGGTCTTGTTGCAATTTTACATTTTAATTCGGGGAAATCAGGTTCTAACAATGCAAATGCGTTTAACAATGTATTGAAATCCCTATTACTCACTCCTCCGCTTGCAATATAAGGCTCTGCACTTTTGCTTTCTTTTACTTCAAAAAAATCATAATCACGGCCATATTTAATAAAAATGAATTTTGAAGCCAAACGTGGAAATAAGTTTGAATAATGTTGTACTTCATGCTTAGAATATACTATAATAGCAGACACATTCTTATAACAAAAGTTTACAAACCATTTTCGCATTCCAAAATATAATTTATTATCTTTCTGTTCGAACAAAAAGCCAGCTATTATTATATGTTCATTTCTTTTAAAAAGTCTTGCAAAAAGACAATAAAAAATTGCCACAATCGGATTAATAAATATTTTATAAAAAAGTCTATTACCAAAAAACAATTTTAAACTTGTGTAAAATGAAATAGACCAATAAGTAATATGTGAAAAAAAATTACCAATAAAGGGCATTCTTTGAAAGAAAACTACTAACCAATTTTCATAACTTGTATAATAAAACATTGGTTTACACCAAGTATATAAGCTATTTTTTAATAAGTACTCCTTACTTTTATATTTTAAAGAATCTAATACTATTAATATTTCAATTTTTAATTTATCGCTATATTCCATTAGCAATCTTTTGTTTATTTACATATCTTATATGGCCATATACTCCATCTATTGTTCCAACATACAAGCTTTTTATCGACTTAAAATCCAATTTAAAAAATAATTTAAAAGTCAAATACATTATCCATCTAAAAAAAAACAAAAAGTAAAAATAAAAAATATCTATTCCTTTAAGATGTTTTTTCTGTAACAAAACCATACCTCGTGACCCTAGGTAAAATGCTAGCCACTTTCCGCTATTTGCTCTAAATGAGATGCTTATTTTATGATATATTATTGCTTCATTTACAAATTGAATGGTATGCCCAGAATTTAAAATTCTAATTGAATAATCAACATCCTCTGAAGTCGCGAAGAATTGATTATCTAAAAGTCCAATCGCGTTTATTGCCTTTTTACTGATTAGAGCACAACACCCATTCATAAATTCGGTTGGCCCTGACTTGTAGGTATCTGAATCTTTTTTCCCTACCCCGTTATGAGTTACAGTGCCAGCTATTCTTGATATTTTTCCACCAGCAAACCATATAATTTGGGGCTGATCATAATAAAATATTTTAGGAACAACAGCGAAGCATTTATGATCCCAATCAAAAGCTTCAATCATTTTTGAAAGAAATGAAGTCTCTACTATCGTATCATTATTTAATAAAAGAAAATACTCCGGGTTATACCTAATTTTTGCAAAAGCGATACCTTCGTTATTGCCGCCAGTAAACCCTAAATTCTCTGATAAAATTAAATAGTCTAATTTTTCATCTTTTATATTAGCTTTTATTTCATTTATCGAATCGTCAATTGAACCATTATCAACGACTATTATCTTGAAGTTTTTATAATCAATTTTCAGTAGGGACTTCAAACATTCTAAAGTAATTTTATATCCATTCCAATTTAAAATTATAATTGAAACTAAAGGAAACTTGTTCATTTACATTATTTATACAGCTTGTGGTAATAACGCTATTTTTGAAGATTCAACTTTACTTCTTTTGTAAAAGTCTTTTATAATAAATGCCATCATCATAAAATAAAATGAATTAACTGGAAAATATAAAATAGTATCAAATGAAAAATTCTGTAAAAACCAAATACTAAATAAGAGAAAAATGGAGTTTTTATATTTTTTATAGACTGCTCCAGTAATCCTTTTTCTAAAAAAAAGTATCGGATTTATATATGGAAAAAAAAGTAAAATAGCTAAAATACCATACGACGCCAAGGCGGTTAAATATGAATTATCAAAAATCAGAAATGAAACATCGTAGTTTGAGTTTAAAGTATACGTAGATCTGTTTAATTCATTTTTTAATGCATCCCTTGTTAAACCGATCCCTAGTATATTATTTTCAAATACTTGCGTGGCTACTGAATATGCGCCCAAACGTTGTTCAGGCCTGCTTTCTATTACCCTTGCCAAAGGTTCGGTAACAAACCCCTTAAAAAGAGGGAATGTTTGAAAAGTTATAAAAACGGAAAATGATAAAACAAGATAAAATTTTATCATTTTGTAAGACTTTGATAAAATAAAATATATTGTCCACGAAGCAATAATTAAAACAATAATTGTTTTGGTCGCCAACAATACTATAAGTGGTAATAGTAAAATTAAATTAAATATACTCCATTTTTTAAAAATCAACCCCTTGATTATTAAGGCCATATGATAAAACGATAGAAAAGAAGAAAGTACTAAAGGATGACCAATTATTCCTTTTGCACGAAGCTGAAAATCGGGCGTTAAGTTATTGTATATATTCTGATATGGTGACTTATGAAAGATGTTTTCCTGAATGACAAAAAAAAGGGTAAAATAAAATATAATATCCAATATGCAAAAAAATTGACTCAAAGTAATCTTATCTAAAAAACAGATATAGAAAAATAAATTAATTGCTATTAGGTAAGGTAGTATATCTCTAATCTCTATATAAGAACTATTTTTTACCGCAAAAATAAAAGCAATAAAAATTAACATAACAGAAATTATATTAATTTTAAAAAAATTGTAATTTATTTTTTGCTTTTTGAAAAATAAGTTTATAATATACCATAAAGATATAGCCACATACGGTATATAAAATGTAACTCCCACTGAAATCCCTTCAAGGCCATTATAAGGTATCATTAAACTATACGCAAATATTACGCATGTACCACCTCTTTTATTGGCGAGTGCCATATACATGATTAATACGGCAACTCCAAAACACAAATAATATGAATAATTAAAAATTAAAAATGGAACAATTAAAAAAAGAACCGAAATTGACAACGATGCCAGCCATAAGGATCTATCCCTAAAAATATAAACAATACTATTCATGAATATTTCGCTTTGCAAACAGTTAGTAAATGCTTATTTAATCTGTAAAACTTAAACCAGGTGCTTTACTTTCCAAAAACTCTAATATTGCCTAAAGATGCTATATGTTTCATAGAAAAACTATCATTTATCAAATTCGAAATTTTAGTTATATCATATTTTTGTTCTTCAAAGACAGTTTCGTGAACTTCCATAATTATCATTTTACAATTTCGTAAGGTGGCATTATCTTTTTCCATCAAAAGCATTTCGACCTCAGCTCCTTCTATATCGCAAACAAGATTGTACTCATCGATTTTATTTGATTTAACAATATCAGACAATTTTATAGTATTAACTAAAATACAATCATCAGTAACTCCTTTCCGGCTAGCTAAATTCCTATCGTCCAAAATGAAATTTACCTGTTTTGAACTAGAATAGTCTATTGCGGCTGAAATAATATTAAGATTAATCAAATTATTTTTTTCCTTAGTTTTTTGTAAATAAGTTACAATTTTAGGGTTAGCTTCTACTGAATAAACATTTACACCTTCACCAAGTATTGAACAAATAGTAGTAGTAGTTAAACCTAAGCTTGCGCCCAGTTCTATAGTACAAATATCTCTTATTAAATATTTCTTAATAAATTTCACCTCCCTACGTTCATATATTTTCCAATATAATAAACATTTAAGGTAATTAGATTGACTACTTACACAAAGCCAATATTTATTTACCTTCATAAATTCTTGGTGTATAGCATTTTTAACCAAAAGGTTGTAAACAATATCTGATACAAGTATTCTTTCTAAAATATTTTTTATTTTTTTAAACATCTAGTATATTGAAAATAAATAATTCTTATTCACTGTTTATGTTCTCAACGCATTCTTCATAAGCTTCTCAATTAATAGCATTGTTTTTAATTTTAATTAATGGAAAAGCGAGGATCTCCGTTATTACTTCATTCTTAAAAAGATAGTATTGTACAGCCAAATACGATATTGCTCCGATAAATACAGAACTTAAAAGAATATATAAGTTGTTATTAAAAATAAATTTACATCCGTAAACTATAGGTATAAAAACCAATGCTGATAAAATACATCTAAAAAAATATTTAAAACCAAAGTTTATTACAAATTTTTTTCTAATAAAATAGTAATAACTACAGGTAACAACTGCTTCAGAAATCAAATTAGCGATTGAAGCACCATTTTGTTTAAAATTTGGTATCAGTAAAAAATTAAAAAATAAACTTGTAACCATCCCGAGCAATACACTAATAAACAATTCTTTATCCATTTTTGCAGGAATAAGCATTTGAATACTAAATAAGTGTCCTATGCCTATTAAAAGCGGCAAAAAAGCCAATATTTGCATTGATTGAATAGATGGTAAAAATTGAGAACCAGAAAAAACTACTATAAATTCTTTCGATAATAGTAAAAACCCTAGGCCTATTGGTACCGATAAAAGCACTAAAAAGGAATATGATTTAGCAATGATTTTATAAAACCCATCCAGATTTTCATCTTGCAGGTGAGCGGTTATTTTTGCCATTAAAACTGCACCTAAAGATGTTACAAATGGAATAGTGATTTTTATGAGCTTTACGCCTGCTGTGTAATATCCAACTGATTTTTCGTCTGATAAAAACCCAAGAATTACCACATCAAGAATAGTGTACATACTAGTTGCTAACATCGTTGCGAAAATCAACAACATAGGTGTTTGGTGTTTTTTAAAATTTAATTCTTTTGTATTGAATGGCGCTTTAACACAAACCGAGACTATGTTTATTAAATTATTACCGATAATCGTAAAAATAGAAATAAGAAAATAAATAAATAAGTGTTCTTTTGAGTGTACAAAAATAAACAAACAAATCAATGCCAATAATTTCACCATGGCCGACCTTAAAGCGATTGTCTTAAATTTTTCGATACCTGCATAAAACCAATCAATTGATGAAAAATTTAAAAAAACAATTAAAGATGCATAAGTATAATATAAAATATCATTTTTAAAATTATTTAAACTAAATACTATTATAATATATAAAAAACCTGATATAAAGCTACTGATAAAAGTGACAATCAATAGCTCTGTAAAAGTGCGAGATAGTTGTATTGGGTCATTTTTTACTTTGGCAATTTCCCTAATTCCATATATTGGAATACCCAGTGCTGCTATTAAAGCAAAATATTGTGCGAATGATGTAATAAATTGAACTTTGCCGATACCTAAAGGACCAATAATTCTTGCCGCATAGGGAAAACTTAAAATTGGGAAAAGTAAATTAACAACCGTTATTAATAAATTATATAGATAGTTGGATTTGTACTTGGATAGCATAAATTAAAATTCAAAGCATTAAATACAGTTTGTATTCATGTAATGAGGACTTTTACTTTGAAATTATTTCTTCCACATTTTCACTGGTATACCCATCAGATCCGTAATAACCATAGCCGTAACCGCCGTAAGCTCTACTGGTATATTTTACATCATTTACCAGTACATTTAATTTAGGTAGTAAATTTTTCCTATATAAATTATCTAATATTTGAAGCCTAGGCTTTAACGAATAATTGTGCCTTACTACATACAAAGTTAAGTTGGCATAGGTAGCTAATATTTCCGCATCTGTAACTAAGCCAACTGGTGCTGTGTCTATAATGATGTATTCATATTCTTTTTGTAACTGCTGCATTAAACCACGCATTTTGGGCAGAAGTAACAATTCCGTAGGATTTGGTGGCACAGGCCCAGAACAAAACACATCAATATTGTTATTTTCACCCGATTTCTGAATGTATTGCTGCCAATTATTGTCTTTGCCAACAATGAAGTTTGAAAAACCGATTTTTTTTAAACCCAAATACTCGCGTATTTTGGGTTTCCGCAAATCCATTTCCATTAACAAAACTTTTTTATTTGCCAATGCCAATGTTTGTGCTAGGTTAATTGAAAGGAATGATTTGCCTTCACCACCCATACAAGACGTAAACAATATAGTTTTGTCTGCTTCTGAGGGCAATAAATAATTTAAATGCGTGCGCATTGCCCTAAATCTTTCTGCTATTTGTGTGCGGGAATTACGGGTTACAGCAAAAGTTTCTGTTGTCGTATTGTGCGCTATTTCTGCAAGTATAGGTGCTTTGGTGGCTTTTTCTATATCAGAAATTGAAGTAACTTTATCGTTAAGCATCTGCCTTCCATAGCTAAACCCAAAAGGCAAAATTGCTCCAATTACAATTCCACCTAAAATAACCAACAAACGGATGGGCTTAAAAGGCTTGCTTTCAGATTTTGCTGTATCTACAATTTGTGTAATTGCGATATTGGAAGCTTTTGATACCGCTGTTTCTTCTCTCTTGGTTAAAAGAAAAACATATAATTCTTGCTTAATAGCTTGTTGCCGGGAAAAATCAAGAAATTGTCGTTCTTTGGCTGGAATGGTGCTAATTTGGGATTCAAAACCAGCAGTATATTTCCCCAGTTGTGAAATGCTTGTTTGAACACCCCTTTTAATGGATCCGATACTACTTAATAAACTTTGGCGAAGGTTACGTAGCTGCTCGTCCATGGTTTGCACCGCTGGGTTTTCAGGTGTCTGGCTCATCAAACGTTTATCTCGTGCCAGTTGCAGTTCGTTATACGCTTTTATGAGTGACACAAAATTGGGGTCATCCATAATCAAGGACGAAGGAACCGTTTTGCGATCGTTAATATTGTTTTGTAAAAAAGATTCCAAATCTTTTATAACAGAAAGTTGCACTTGCAGTTCGGTACCCTTTTGCACATTATCACTTGTATTTTTCAATAAAAGCTTTGATTGTTCGCTTATATCAGCAATTTTATTGGTCGTTTTAAAATTTTCAATATTTTTTTCTATGCCGGTTAATTCATCTGAAACCAACGCCAACCTCTCATCTATAAATTTCACTGTACTATCTGCAATCCTATTTTTATCCTCAAGGTTTGCTTTTAAATATTGATTAATCAATTCATTTAAAATCATTTGGCCCTTTTCAGGTGAACCATCAATAAGTGTGAGATCAATAACGCTTGCCTGTTTATTGGCAATATCAACAGACAATAAGTCCATATAATTTTCCACGGTGGCATCAAAATTTTGGATACCGACATAAAAAGGTTCGTTGGATGGCCAATCTGTAAATCCCGGGCCGGCGGTCACCATGGCTTTACCTTCTTTTAAAGCGACACTATCTCCTAATCTTCCCTTGTAGTTTTTTTGCGCATCCGAAATAACAAATGAGTTGGTGGCCTTATCTATTTCAACTTGGTAAGGTTTATGTGGTGACGAGGGAACTTTTGGCAATGAAGAAAAATTTAAATCGATCGGTCGATCTATATAAATTTCTTTCTTTTTAATTTTATTATTATTGAAATAAAGAACATAGAGTTGCAATTGCCGAACCGTCTTTTCCATTGGCGTGCGGCTTTTTATTACCAAGGCTTCATTATCTACGTTGCTTTTCCCGCCAATGCCGCTTAAATCTTGCAGTGCGCTAGCTGCTGCCATTAAGCTAGACCCTTTTTTTTCATCTTGCACCAGTAAAGTTGCATGAATTTTATATTTGGGGGAAGCATAAGCTAAATAAAGAAAGGCAATGCTTGTACAAATGAGTATAGATAAAATTACCCAAGGCCACAAAATTCTTACCTTTTCAAAAAAATCTTTCAGAGAAATCAAACTTTCACCTTCAACCTCGTCATCAAAACCCTTGGTAAGACTATCAAAATTATTTTTATTTTTCATCTAGTCAAATGTTATAGCCGCTGCGTGTTAATTTTTTAGGATGGTTAAACTACTTTTTTATACGGCAATTATTAATTTCTTGTCAATATCACCGTTATAATGGTTGCCAAAACTGAAATAGCACTTGTTATAATTGTAAGATTCCTGGATTTTACCACATCGTTCCCGCTTGGTTTCGTTTTTTTAGGTTCTACATAAACGACATCGCCTTGGTGCAAATAAAAATATGGAGAAGCTAACAAATCGGAATTATTAAGGTTAAAACGGGTAAATTGTTTGGTATCTGCAGAATCGCGGATTAACAAAATATTTTCCCTTTTTGCATCCACCGTCAAATCGCCAGCTAAACCGATTGCGTCTATTATATTTACCTTTTCATTTGGAACAGTGTATTGGCCTTGCCTGTTCACCTCGCCCAAAACAGTTACGGTAAAGTTGGCAAAGCGGACATTTACGACCGGCGATTTATAAAATTTTGCCATTTTGTTCCTAATTGTATCACGGGCAAAGGAAGTTGTAAGTCCGGCTATTTTTATTTTTCCAATTGCCGGTAATTCTACAACGCCTTCCCTATCTACCAAAAAACCAGCTACACTATTAGAAATTGCTTGGGAATTAACACTGCTTCCTGCACTTATCGGCACCCTACTTGCTGCAGCTAAAACTTCGTTATCATCCTTATCTAAGGTAAGCACCGTTATTTGCAACAAATCGTTAGGTTGTATAACTGGATCTTTAAATGGTGCTACTTTAGCTGTCATGGCAGTAGCATATAAAGAATCTGGTACATTTTTAAAATATGTAATATTTAATTGTTGGGGCTTGCAACTATCAAAAACAAATGCCATCATTAAACAAAAAACAAAAAGCCTATCAAATTTTCTTAACATTTATATCAATACGTTTTATTAACAGAACAGTCGCACCAAATATCAATAATTTATTTTTAGCCGATAAAAGATTTTATGCGATTATCCTAAATTATATGGCTCCGCCATCGTGACTCACAAAATCACTTACAAATTTCTTAAAATAGAGCCCAAATTTATAAGCCAGTTAGCAAACAAAATAATTTTACTACACTTTACAAACGTTATAAGCTAGTCATTTTTCTACAATAATATAATAGTATCTTAAAAAAATGCTTTATGGTTTGCAATCACCGCCTATCCATCAAACAATGTGCCTATCATTCCAACAAAAAAAGCCCGCACTTATTGTGTGGGCTTTTTCAAGAAAAAATATTTTTTATTTATACATGATCTCGTAATACTCATCTGCCATCCTGTTGCTATCAAACTGGAAGCGAACATCCTTCATGCCATTTTTTACAATTTCACGCCATGTATCTTTTTGGTCGTAATACATAGGCAAAATCTGGTTTTCTAAAGTACTGTAAATGTTTTCAAGATCAAAAGCATCTTGGTCGTAAGTGTTCATGTGTTCATATTCGGGTGTTGGCACCACAAACCCATTGTTGCCATTGTTAATAAATTCACAAATCCAGCCATCATTGGTACTAAAATTTACGGATCCGTTCATGGCTGCCGTCATCCCACTGGTACCGCTTGCTTCACGTGGCACACGCGGGTTATTCAACCAAATATCGCTGGCTTGTTTTAGGCGTTTGCTTAACGTTAATTCATAGCCAATACAAACCGCTACATTGCTATATTGTTTGCTAAGGTTTACCAAATGATTGAAATCGCTAATGGCGGGATAATCAGATGGATAAGGTTTGCCTGCCCAAATAAACTGGATAGGGTACTTTTTATTGTTTAACAACGCCTCAAAACGTTGGTGGTCGCGGGTAATTAATTCGGCACGTTTGTAACCTGCAAAACGCCTGGCCCAAACAACAGTTAATACATTGGGGTCAAACAATTTTCCGGTTTGGTCGGCCACCACATCAAAAGCCCTTTTCTTCAAATATTTTTTTCGGTCGTCAAAAGCAAAATCGTTTGATTCTTCCATGGACGTGTACAATTTCTTGTCGGCCCAATACTTCCAGTTTTGCGCATTGGTAATGGCCTTTAATTTCGCAAACATTATCATAGTGGCTCCACAATTTCCGGCTTACTTCGCCGTGTAACTGGCTTACACCGTTTGCAATATGGGCAAAACGAAGTGCTGCCAACGAATGGTTGAACAAATCATCTTTCATTCCAGTTACTTCGCGAACCCTTTCCAAAGGCAAACCGCAGAAATAACTCATTTTTTCACATAAATAAATATCATGTTTTTCATTACCTGCTTCTTCTGGCGTATGCGTGGTAAATACCAAGCGCTTTCTTACTTCTTCAACACTGCCGAATTTTTTCAATAAATAAAATACGCTGCTTACGCCATGGGCTTCGTTCAAATGATAAATTGCCGGATCAAAATTTAGCATGTCTACCAATTTCGCCCCGCCAATACCCAACAAAATAAATTGGGCAACTTTAGTGGCTACATTGGCATCGTACAAGCGGTGGGTAATAGTTTGCGATACATAATCATTTTCAGGCAAATCGGTAGTAAGAAAGAAAAGCGGTGCCGTATTAAACGTTGCGGGATTTAAGTAAAGCGCTTTTACCCAAACCAAATGATCGTGGATGTCTATCTGGAATTTGATACCGGTATCTTCCAAAAAGTTATATATTTTTTCGTTCCATTGCACCTGCAATGTTTGGTCTTGGTTGCGGGCTTGGTCATAATAACCATATTTCCATAAAATGCCAATACCGATTAGGTTTTGCTTCAACTCGTAAGCGCTACGCATGTGCGAGCCACTTAAAAAACCTAACCCGCCACTATAAATTTTTAATGGTTGGTGAACCGCAAATTCCATACTGAAATAAGCTACTTTTTTTGAATATTTACTATCTATTGGATATGGAACTGAAAAATTTGTAAATGGCATAAATCTCTAAATTATTTTTTTAAAGGGCGCAATATAGCGAAATGATATAAAGTTGTGTAAATTGTACACTTTCGCTTCATAAAATTTAATTATAACAATATCGTTTTGGCTATTACAAACGTTTGTTGTGGAAATAAAAAAACCATATTCATTGGTAAAACCACCAAGGGCTGATCTACTTTTTCTTTTCTTTTTGCTTAATATAATGCCCGTCAAACGAGCATCCCATATCGTGCCGATTACCACAATTGGATTCAATAATATCAACACTACTTCCATTAAATTTAATGCCCAAACCACAGGGATCGCCATCGGCTTTGTAAACGGCCGAATCTAAACCCAGCATAGTTGCTTCGCCTTTTAGTTCACCGGTGGCGTTTTTATCTTTTTCAATATGGATGAAAAATCTGATCTGCTGTGGTTTTAACCCATCCCGCACACTTATAAAATTTCGTTTGTTGATGGCGTAATTGCCTGTAAATTTTCCTTTACGGGGCAAAGTATCAATTGGGTCGATGATGGGCAATTCGACCCCTGCCGGAAGTCCGTCGGTAAGAATGACCATAAAAGCACCCATGTTATAAGCCAATACTTTATTTACCGTATAAACTGTTCCGTCGTTGCCTTTTGTATCGCTGCTGTTGGTAAACGTAAATTTATTATCGATGGATAAACTTTCTTTACCGGGATTGCTGTTTAAAGAAAGCATCGGAGCGCATGTTTCAAACGAATCTTTTTCGTTCATTACCGCCACATATAACTTTTGTTTTTTGCCGTGTACTGCTTTAAACAGCAAATAAATTTCTTTTTTGCCATTTTTAAACTGCCCAATGGCATACACATTTGGCATTTCGCCCTTAAAATCGTTATGAAAAACGGTATCGCTGATAAATTGCGAAAAAACCGCCGGAGCAATCATGGCGCTATCATTTGGCTTCTTCGTCAAAATTGAATCTTTGAAAGTGACAGGAAGGTTTAGCTTGTCGAAAAAAGCAATAAAATCGGCCACCACCACTTGTTCGTCGCCTTTCATTGATTTTTTTCCAGAGCCATGTTTACAAGCTACAAATAAAAAAACGACCAACAAACTGTTTAAAAATATTCTTCTCATGTTTTTAAATTGTGTTAAGCATTTTTATTTTTTGGCAAATGAAACGAAAACCTTTCACGTGACCATAAAATATTAAATTCTTTTTAATGTGAAATATAGGTTGTCATTTGTATTTAGTTGATTAAACAACAAAATTGTTCCACCCGCAAGCTCAGTCCATCTGTTTTTTTGGCCAATTGATTGCCTGTTGTTTTTATAACACTAAAATAAATTAATGCTTTATCAAAATTAATTTTTAGATTTGTCTAAATATTTTTTGAGGCATGTATTCTACTTCGGAAGAAAATTATATCAAGTGCATTTACCATTTGCAAGAAGCCGGCAACACTGTATCTACCAATAATATTGCCGGAGGCATACAAACCAAGCCCGCATCTGTAACCGATATGTTGAAAAAACTGGAAGCAAAGGGCTTATTGCATTACCAAAAATATTACGGCGTAAAATTGAGTGCCGAAGGATTAAAGGTGGCACTTTCCATTATTCGCCGCCACCGGTTATGGGAGTTTTTTTTGGTGACCCATTTAAAATTTGGATGGGATGAAGTACACGACATTGCTGAACAATTGGAGCATATTAAAAGTGAACAATTGATAGAAAAGTTGGACATTTTTATGGGCCACCCAAAATTTGACCCACACGGCGATCCCATACCCGATGGTAAGGGCAAAATGAAGTCGCAACATCAAACCAATTTACTGGAAGCTAGACTGGGACTGGATTATGAAGTTTGCGCAGTTTCCGATCAATCGAGCGCCATGCTTGAAATGTTGAGCCAAAAACATTTGCAGATCGGCACAAAAATCAATATCAAAAAGCGTTTCCCGTTCGATCAATCGTTGGAATTAGAGGCTGAAAAAACAACCATTAGCGTTAGTGAGCAATTGGCTAGGCATTTGTTTGTAAAGGCAATAAATTAATTAGCTGATGTGCTGATTAGCTAATATGCTGATTTGCCAATGTGCTGATTAAAACCCATTGATTTGGCATCAAACACAATTACAATACTACTTTTTACCCAATTACCTATTTACTTAACTACACATTGACCAAAAAATGCAAGAACTTAGAGATATATCTTTAGAAAACGTACACGGCTCCGTGGATACGACAGGAGGCGGCAGCAAATGGAAACGTTTTTTTGCTTTTGCCGGACCAGCCTATTTGGTAAGCGTGGGTTACATGGATCCCGGCAATTGGGCAACCGACCTTGCAGGTGGCAGCAAATATGGATATTCGCTTATTTGGGTTTTGTTGATGAGCAACCTGATGGCTTTGTTGTTGCAAAATCTTTCGGCCCGCTTGGGTATCGTGCGCAAGCGAGATTTGGCCCAAGCCAACCGCGAAGCATATCCCAAAAACATCAACCTCATTCTTTATATTTTGGCAGAAATTGCCATTGCCGCTTGCGATTTAGCCGAAGTTCTCGGTATGGCAATCGGCATCCATTTATTGTTTGGGTTGCCCATTTTGTGGGGTGTTTTAATAACTGTTTTAGACACTTTTTTGCTATTGATTTTGCAACGCCTGGGCATGCGAAAAATGGAATTATTTATTGTGGGATTAATTGCGATAATCGGTATTTCTTTCTTGGTAAATATTGTTTTGGCAAGTCCTAATTTGCATGAAGTGGTGAAAGGATTTATCCCTTCTTTGCCCGACGCAAGTGTTTTATACAAGCAAAACGGCATTAATGCGCCGCTTCCTTCTGAAACGGCTTTGTATTTAGCAATTGGTATAATTGGGGCAACCGTTATGCCCCACAACCTTTACCTGCACAGCGCTTTAGTGCAAACCCGCAAAATTGGTACCGATGAAAAAAGCATTAAACAAGCATTGAAGGCTAACTTTTTAGATGCTGGCATTGCATTAAACCTGGCCTTTTTTGTAAATGCTGCTATTCTTGTTTTGGCGGCTACCATTTTCTTTAAAACTGGCCGAACCGATATTGGCAAAATTGAAGATGCGCATGAATTATTGAGCGGTTTATTGGGTAGCAAATGGGCACCAAAACTATTTGCCATTGCATTAATTGCAGCTGGGCAAAGCAGCACCATCACCGGCACTTTGGCAGGGCAAATTGTAATGGAAGGCTATTTACGGCTGCGCATTAACCCGTGGGTGCGGCGTTTGCTTACCCGCTTGTTGGCTATTGTTCCCGCAGTGTTGGTTATTTTAATTTATGGCGATGATAAATTGGATACCTTGTTAATTTTAAGTCAGGTGGTTTTAAGTATGCAGTTAGGGTTTGCCGTTATTCCACTTATACATTTTGTAAGTGATAAGCAGCACATGGGGCAATTTGTAGTAAAGCCGATTATCCAAATATTGGCATGGCTGGTTGCGGCTATTTTGGTGTATTTAAATATCTCTTTACTGGTGCAACAAACCGTTTTGTTTTTTAGCAGCACCAATAGTTTTGCTTTAAAATCGTTGATTATTGTGGGGTTGATACTTTTAACTGCTTTGCTTTTATTTGTTATCATTTTTCCCTGGGTAAAAAAATACAACAGAACAATCCCTAACTTGCACCAAACCACATCGTTATTGCAAAATCTGTCTATCCCCACGTTTAAAAATATTGCAGTGGCGCTAGATTTTACCAACAGAGATGAAAAAATTGTGGCTTACGCTTTGGCGCAAGGAAACCCTGAAACAACTTTTACGTTGATGCACGTAATTGAAAGTGCTGCAGCCAAATTATTGGGGCCATCGACCGATGATTTGGAAGCGAAGGAAGATGCTGCCCGATTGGAAAATTATGTGTTTCAGTTGCAACAAAAAAATTTAAAAGTATTGGGAAAATTAGGGCACCGGAACCGAAACGCCGAAATAATACGGATGGTGAAAGAAAGTAATGCCGATCTTTTGGTGATTGGTTCGCACGGCCACACGGGGTTGAAAGATTTATGGTTCGGCGAAACAATCAACGCCGTGCGGCACGAAGTGAAAGTGCCGGTGCTGATCGTGAACATTTAAGTGAATAGTGAATAGTGAATGGTGAATATTAGTCAACAATTTTATACTATCACCGTCACATCTTAATTATGTAGATTTTGTAGCTAAATGAAATTCGGGCCAAATAAAAAAAGACATAAACAAATAATTTTAAGAACCTATTCACCACTCATCATTCACCACTCACCTTTTTTCACTATTTTGCGCCCCGTTCCAAAACAAAAGGTTTTCCATGGTAGATTTATTAAGTTTTGATGCGGAAGGTGCCGGCAACCCCCATAATAATATTTTCGGACTGCCTTTTTCAGAAGAGGAATCCAAAGTGGTTATTTTACCAGTGCCTTGGGAAGTAACAGTAAGCTACAACGCTGGCACAGCAAGGGCTGCAGACCATGTTTGCAAAGCTTCGCTTCAGATAGACCTGTACGATACCGATGTTCCTGATGGCTGGAAACAAGGTTTTTACATGCGATCAGCCGATAAAAAAATATTGCTAAAAAGCGATTACCTCCGCAAAGAAGCCGAACTCTACATCGATTTTATTTCAAAGGGCGAAAAGCTGGCTGGCAATAAGTTTATGTGCAAAACACTGCGTGAAATAAATGAAGGCAGTACCTTTTTAAACAATTGGGTATACGAACAAACCAGTAATTTATTAAAGAAAGATAAATTGGTAGGCTTACTAGGCGGCGATCATAGCACCGTTTTGGGTTACTTAAAAGCCGTTGCCGAAACACACGGCGAGTTTGCTATTTTGCAAATTGACGCACATGCTGATCTTCGACCTGCCTATCAAGAATTTAAATATAGCCACGCTAGCATTATGCACAACGCGTTGGCCGAAATACCAAACCTCAAGCAATTGTTCCAACTTGGCATTCGGGATTATAGCCAAAAAGAGTGGCAAACCATTTGCGACAGCAATTACCGTATTGTTGCTTACAGGGACGCAGACTTGAAGAAACGCAAATATGAAGGCCAAACATGGCAACAAACCTGCGATGAAATTGTAGCTCAGTTACCACAAAAAGTATACATCAGTTTTGATATTGATGGACTTGATCCGAAAAATTGCCCCAACACCGGCACGCCTGTTATTGGAGGCCTTGAAACGGAGGAAGTTTGTTATTTGCTACGCAAAATAGTTGCTAGCGGCAAACAAATAATAGGTTTTGATTTAAGCGAAACCGGTGTGGGCGATAACAATGAATGGGATGCAAATGTTTCGGCACGCATACTTTGGAAGTTATGTAATTTTTTAGTAGCCTCAAATAATTAATTGATTAACAATTGATTAAGATGGAAATATCACTTACTTCAATTGCAACTGTCAAAAATTCAAGGGTTGAACCGATTGATGACCATTGGAGCGCCATTGTTTCTGAAATTGAATTGGCACAACAGATTCCTACAGAAGTTTTTAATGGTATTTCAAGCTTTTCCCACCTTGAAATTATTTATTATTTTGATCAGGTAAAGCCTGAAAAGATTGTTTTTGCCGGTCATCCACGTGGCAACCCAAACTATCCTTTGGTTGGTATTTTGGGCCAACGCAAAAAAGACAGGCCCAACACTATCGGCCTTTGCACGGTTGAATTATTGAGCCACAATGGCCGCACCATCACCGTAAAAAATTTAGATGCCATCAACGGCACGCCGATCCTCGATATAAAACCGGTTTTTAAAGAATTTTTGCCCAAGGGCGAAATAAAACAGCCCGATTGGGTGGCTGACTTGATGAAAGATTATTGGGAATAAATCAGTTGGCAGTTGGCAGACCTTGTAGTCTAAAATCTTATATCGTGCAACGCTGCTTGCATAATTTCTTATCTTTTTGATTCTTGCCTGCTTGATTTCTTGCCTGCTCGTCTTCTTGATTTCTTTATTTTTACAACCATGTATTACGGTCCAACCATCCTTGGCAGCGACTTAAAATTTCCCCCGCCCGAAACGGCTGATGACGAGGGCATGTTGGCAATTGGCGGCGATTTAAGCGTAGAACGTTTATTAGCAGCTTACAAACAAGGCGTTTTTCCTTGGTATGAAGGCGATATTCCCGTTTGGTGGAACCCTGATCCCCGGTTTGTGCTATTCCCCGAAAATATAAAAATAAGCCATAGCATGAAACCGATCCTTAAAAAAGGCGTGTTTCAATTCACTAAAAATCAATGCTTTGAAGCTGTCATCCACGCTTGTATGCTGGTGCCGAGGCACGATCAAGACGGCACTTGGATAAACGAAGATGTGGTAGCGGCTTATTCAAAATTACACAAACTTGGTTATGTGCACAGTTACGAATCGTGGCAAAACAATGAACTGGTGGGTGGTTTTTACGGAATGAAATTGGGCAAGGTTTTTTTCGGCGAAAGTATGTTTAGCAAGGTGCCAAATGCCAGCAAAGCCGCGTTTATAACAGGCGTTTTACAAATGCAAAAAGAAGGTATTGAATTGATTGATTCTCAAGTTTATACGCCCCATTTAGAAAGCCTTGGCGCAGGCATGATTCCCCGAAAAGCCTTTTTGGCTTTATTGCAAAAACTGATACCGAATGAATAAAATTGGATTGTTCTTTTTACTTACTTTTTGTGGATTATTGGCAAAAGCCGGCACCGTTGATACCATTTTTATTTATAGCCAGGCCATGCATAAAAACGTAACCTGCGTAGTAATAAAACCAGATGCTTATAAAAAGAAAAAGAACCATTTTCCCGTGGTGTATTTGCTACATGGTTGGAGCGGAAAATATAGTGATTGGATAAGGCAAGAACCGAAATTAAAGAATTATGTAGATGAGTACCAATGCTTGATTATTTGCCCAGACGGGGCTTTTGGCAGTTGGTATTTTGATAGCCCGTTGGATAGTAATTTTCTGTACGAAACCAATGTGGGTGTTGAGATTCCACGTTTTATCGACTCTGCTTTTAGGACAATTCCGGATAGAAACCACAGGGCTATTACCGGTTTAAGTATGGGCGGCCATGGTGCATTTTGGTTGGCTTTCCACCATGCTGAAAACTTTGGTGCGGTTGGTTCCATGAGCGGCGGCGTTGATTTAATGGAGTCGGCCAAATATGGTTTCGACATTAGTAAGCGCATCGGCGATACCACGCATTGGGCAGCTTACAACGTGTTGAATTTGGTGGAACATTATCCAAAAGATTCGCTGCAGATTATGTTTGATTGCGGTATTGCCGATATTTTTACCAAAGGAAACAGGCGGCTGCACGAAAAACTGCTGGCCCTAAAAATCAAGCATGATTACACCGAGCGGCCCGGTACCCATAATTGGGATTATTGGCGTAATTCGTTGTCTTATCATTTATTGTTTTTTAGAAGGTTTTTTGATGGAGTGAGGCAATAATTAGAAGTTAGAAATTAGAAATTAGAATTACGAATTGTGAATTACAAATTGTTTTGATAACCAATCCAATAAACAAAATTGAGCAGAGGAACCCTGACAGGGCTTGTATTTTTGCCCTGTCAGGGTTTTGTGATGACCGCAATTTATTTTGGCGACTGAAATAGAAAGGCCGCAAAGTCGCCAATTGTAAAGCATACTCAAACGGAGTGAATGACGCCATGGAAAACCTCACTTGATCCGCCTGAAGCGGACGCCACAAAAGCCCCATCCTTGCTACCAAAGCTGGTCATCAAAAAAGCACAACTCCTTTTCTCAGCGGCTCTGCGAGAAAAAACCCAACTTTGTCACTTCGCTTGTAAATAAATATAGATATGAGACAAATCGTTTTTTTGGGCATTTTTCTAACCATTGCCAGCACTGCATTTGCGCAGCAAAACCTTACGCCCGAAATGTTATGGAAATTAGGTAGGATCAGTCCACTAGGCATTTCAAAAGATGGTAAAAACGTGATTTATTCTGTTAGCAACCCAAATGCGGCGGAAAATAAAAGTAATAAAACAACTTATATGCTGCCCATTGCCGGCGGCAATCCTGTTATTGTTGTTGGGAAAGATAGCCTGTTAGCCACCGATCGTATTTCGCCGGATGGAAAATACATCATCAGCAGCGAAGAAGTAAAAGTAAAGCCTGTTTATGGCAGTGATTTTTATCCGGAATTACCCAAAAGCAATGTGCAGATTTACGACAACCTCGATTATAGGCATTGGGATACTTGGGAAGATGGCAAGTTTGGTCATGTGATGGTGGCACCGTTGGTGAACGGAAAACCAGGTGTAGCAAAAGACATTATGCCAAACGAGCCTTACGATTGTCCGACAAAACCTGATGGCGACGAGAAAGATTTTATTTGGAGCCCTGACAGTAAAAAGATTTTATACGTTACCAAAAAGAAGTTTGGAACGGCTTACGCCAATAGCACTAATACCGATTTGTACGAATATGATGTTGAAACCGGCACCACCAAAGATTTAACGGAAGACAATAAAGGGTATGACGTAGCGCCACAATACAGCAAACAAGGGCAATTGGCATGGCTGCAAATGAAACGGGATGGTTATGAAAGTGATAAGAATGATTTGGTGGTGATGGGGAATGGATACAATGGAAATATAACAGAAGGCTTAGATAAAATACATGTAGAAAATTTCAAATGGTCGAACGACGGCAATAGTATTTATTTTGTTGCACCAGTTGACGGAACCTTGCAATTATTCGCTGCTGATTTTTATAAAGGGCCGAGTGGAAATGGGTTTAAAGTTCACCAAATATCAAAAGGCGATTTCGATATTACCAGCGTTGTTGGCCAAGTAGGCAACACCCTGATTGTAACCAGAACCGATTTTAACCATGCCGCCGAATTGTATAAACTAGACATAACGAGTGGCAGCTTGGCGCAACTCAGCCATGTAAACGATGCTATGTACGCCAACATCAACCAAATTACTTGGGAAAAGAAAATGGTAACAACTACCGACAATAAAGAAGAACTGGTGTGGGTGGTTTATCCGCCCAACTTTGACAAAACCAAAAAATACCCCACGCTTTTGTATTGCCAAGGTGGGCCGCAAAGTCCGCTTACACAGTTTTATTCGTTCCGCTGGAGCATGCAATTGATGGCCAGCAACGGTTATATTATCGTGGCACCAAACCGCCGCGGCATGCCTGGCCATGGCACAGCGTGGAACGAAGAAATCAGCAAAGACCATGGTGGGCAAGCCATTCAAGATTACCTAAGCGCCATTGATGCGGCTAGCAAAGAAAGTTATGTTGATAAAAGCCGCCTCGGTTGCGTGGGCGCCAGTTACGGTGGTTACAGCGTTTACATGTTGGCGGGTATCCACAACAAACGTTTCAAAACCTTTATTGCGCATGATGGTATTTTCGACCTGCGTAGCTTTTACGGCACTACCGAAGAAGTATGGTTCCCTCAATTTGATTATGGCGGCGCTTATTGGGACAAAACAAATGCTGCTGCACAAAAAACCTACAACAAATTTTCACCCAGCGATTATGTGGGTAATTGGGATACGCCGATTTTAATTTACAGCGGCGGCAAAGATTATCGCGTGCCGCAAAATCAAGCTTTTCAAGCATTTCAAGCAGCACAATTATTGGGAATTAAAAGTAAATTCGTTTATTTGCCCGACCAAAACCATTGGGTCTCTACATCTCAAGATGCATTGGTTTGGCAACATGAGTTTTTTAAATGGTTGAAGGAAACATTGTAACAACCTTTTGTAGGGCGACAATGAATAAGAAGAATATAGTAGGCGACAATTAATTAAGAAGAATAAAAAATTAAATCCAAGCAGCATAGGTGCAAACCTGTGTTGCTTTTTTTTTAACCTATAATTCAAAAAACATTAAATAGTATTTAATAAAAACACCGATTTAATAAAATTTTAAAACAAAAATTTCATTACATGCAAATAATTACTTTTAATACCACTGCTTCTATAATAGACAGGGATTCAGACTCGCTTGCCATCCGTATTGCTTATTTGCTTGGCGAAACAGTGGCTATGGCTGGCAACGTGGTACACGATTTCGCTTTTAAAGAAATGCTTGCCCGCACATCTTTAAAGTATAAAGTAGATTTTTTGGAACAAATGTATAATAATGAAAACAGTTACAACCCCGGTATCGATTATTACAACACCAAGAGGATAATCAAAAACTTTGCAGCTAGTAAAAATAAAACGACACAACTTATTGCAGCCTATCAAAAGTTAGAACGTTCGGTTACTGCAATTTTCGATAGCGTTGTCAAAAATTATTCCGACAAGCTTTTAATGTCATCCGGTTTTATTGCGTTGGTTGATTTGATTGACGAAAAAATACTAAAAGTTTTTATAACCGGACTAATTGATGAGGAGTCGACACTTGATAAAAACGTTAAAGCAAGCTGCATATTGAGCTTAGATTTTGATGAAGCAAGCCCAACTAAAATATTCCTGCTGAAAGAACATTTTTTTCGCCAACCCTTTGCTGATAATCATATCTATGTTGACGCTGATCATCCTGATGCTAATTTAACTACGACGGTAATGATTGAACCGTTGTTTACTATGCCCAACCCATCTTCTTTAAAAATTTCAGAACTTAAATTAATAAGAAATGAGTTGACCACTGCGAGGCAGCATTTTCATGAAAAATTTGAGGAATGGGTAAACTTAACTTGCAACGGAACAAATTTCGAAGAAAGAAAAACTATTTTACAATCAGGAATATTAGCCGCTGCAAAAAAAATAAAGGATGTGATGCTTAACCATCCCAATTTTAAACATTTGGAGATGGTTACAAACAATGAAAGGGCCATTGAGGTATGCATTGCTGAAATTCCTTTTCAATTGATCCTCGATTATCATGTACACTATAAAATAATAAAAGATGGTGCCCTTCGCCAACTTAAAGTTTTACAACAAACAGAAGAAAAGTTTAACCGTAAATGGCCGGTAATATTTTATAGATGGACCGATGCTGGAAATACCAATTTAAAATTTGCCGATGAAAGCAGCGCAACAACATTAGTTACAAAAAAGACAATCAGCGTTGATTAGCTACTAACATTAAACAATTCAAAAAATCTACTTTATGCAACTTATTACTTTCAATACTTTTCGCTCCGCTATAGACAGGATTTCTGATTCACTGGCAATGCGCATTGCTTACCTGTTTGGCGAAAAATTGGCATTAACCGGCGACACCATCTTTGAATTTAGATATAAAGAAATATTTGAACGGTTTTCATTAAATCAAAGATTAGATTTTGTAGAGGCTAAAAGCAAGCTTGAATATGAAGAAGACCCAGTTGACTATCAACTAATTAGACAGCTAAATAAAATTTTAAATAAAAGTAAAAATAAACCTGCCCATATTATTGCTTCGATGAAGCAAATGGAGCAACAATTAGCAGTGCTTTATAAAATTTATGTTACCGAGCATACCGACAAACATTATGTACAATCTGGGTTTGCAGAACTGGCCGAGCTGGTAGATGGAGAAATAATAAACGGCTTTGCAACAAATTCATCAAATCTGGAAAAATCAAGCAAATCAGAAATAAAGGGAAGTAGTGTATTGAGTCTTGATTTTGACGAAGCAAACAAAACAAAATTGTTTTTATTGCATGAACATTTTTTCCATTTGCCTTCCATAAAACAAATTAACCAATTTGACGTCAATCATTTAGATGCTGGCATATTGGATAATATAATGATTGAGCCACTAATAATCATACCTAATATCAAATTTCTAAAAGCGTCCGAACTTGTGGTATTAAGAAAAAAATTGGCAGACGTCCGAACAATTTTTTGCGCTATGGTTGACAAATGGATTACTATGTGCTTTGAGGAAAATGATTTTGAGGAAAGAAAAAATTTAATAAACTTGGCATTAAAACCTGCAGCCGAAAAAATAAATAACTTGCTTACAGATGATGGTCACATGAAGCACCTGCAAATATTAACCAACAAAGCATATCCAATAACAATTGGCATTGCAGAAATACCTTTCCAGCTTTTGTTGGATTATCATTTACAATTTGGCATCATAAAGGCTGAGACCGCAGAAAAAATGAAGATGTTGCAAGCAAAAGATAAACGCTATCATCACAAATGGCCAGTTATGTTTTATAAATTATTGCCCGATGATAACATAAAAAAAGATAACGAAACAACCAACATAGAAACAATGATACTAACCACAAAAAAAACAATCAACATAGATTAAATATGAAGTACCATGAAGCAAAATATGTGCAAGCTACTATTGCACAAGCCGCTACAATCATCGATTTTATTAGCATCGACGAATTTTCACGCTATTTAGAAATTTTTCAGTCAAAATTATTTTTTAAGCTAAAAGATGCGCACAACAACCTTACCCATTTTGCAGTTTTGCAAGAAAATGCATTATTACGGTTAGCAGCTAACGGCTACCAGAACCTGCACGATATTACTAAAGCCGAAAAAAACCATTTTCCATCGGCCGCTATTTTTTATGAGGCAGAAAAAGAAGGCTATGCCAAATATGAAGAATTTAAAATGGTAAAAGAGGCAGGTATTGCAAGCCACGATGTTTTCCAGGATCTAAAAAACAAGGGTTTCATTACGGGCTTCACCGAATACAACAACCAATTGGCTGCCCAAAACAATTTTCCTGAAATGCCCGAATTTCAAAACCCTTACCAATTGTACCAGTTCTCCGAACAAAATAATTTTGAAAATTTTTCTTCGTTAATAACAGCACTTCAAGCTGGCTTTGCTAATGCAGATGTAAAAAAAGCTGCTGTAGAACGAGATTTTATATTTTTTAATGATTACGATGAAGCCATCAAAAACGGCTTTATTACTTTTGGGGAGTTGGACGATGCCAGAAAATTAGGAGCTAAAAATAGGCCCGATTATTTAAAGTTGCTAGATATTAGAAAAGTGGGTGCCGATGACATTACAGACGACAAAAAGTTATTGCTGATATTGCTTTCCAAAATAGAACAAGGTAAAAAAGTATCCATCAATAAATTGATTGAACTCCACAATAAACTAAAAGAAGAATACTATTGTCCTGAAAACCCTAATTTACCTAACTGGTTTACCGTTTCGTTAAATGGCTCTATTTCGGTAATCGAGTTTCTTCAAAGCGAGCATACCGTTAAATATGGGTTGTATGATATGGATGGCGAATTCTTTCAGCTGAACCGTATACAAGATAGAAAAGTGATATTGGATGGCAGCAACGTGGCGCACAACAGCCACGGAATTAAAGGCACAAAACCACGTGCCGAAAACATGATTAAAATGGTTGCCTTTTTAAAAGAAAAGGGGTTTAACGATATTTCTATTTTTGCAGACGCATCTTTATACCACCGACTGGAAGATAGAGAAAACTTGGGGAAATTAAAGGAAATCGCAACTTACCAAGAGGCGCCAGCCGAAACTTCGGCTGACGTTTTTATCATACAATATGTAAAAAGCAAACATTGCATGTTGGTAAGCAACGATACTTTTAGGGAATGGAAAATACAAGATCCGTGGGTGGCAGAAAATATCGATTATTATCGGCTTTCGTTTATGATAAAAGATGATGAAGTGTTGATGCCAGATTTGAAATAATGGAAGGTCATCGGTTGAATAGCTTCCGCTCCTCATTCTATGCCCATAAAACAACTTAACATCTTTACAAATAAATTTTAGAAGATCCTAAATTATTTAACTGCTAATGATTTCCCTCCAACCTTTTACGCCAGCCGATTTTAACCGCCTAATTGCTTGGGCAAACACCGAAGAAATATTGGTGCAATTTGCGGGTAAAAACTTTTCTTTCCCATTAACGGTTGAACAATTGGAAACTTATATCAACGATTCGAACCGATTTGCATTTAAAGCCGTTGACACTACTGATAACAAAGTTATTGGCCATTGCGAGTATTATTTAACTGGTGATGTTTCCAAATTAGGCCGTGTTATAATTGGCGATGAAACTGATCGCGGCAAAGGTTTTGGTGAACAAATCATCCGACAATTAATAAAATTTTCGTTTGAACATCCCACAATAACAATGGTGGAACTGAATGTGTATGACTGGAATAAAGCAGCCATTCGTTGTTACGAGAAAGTTGGCTTTATCATCAACCCAAATAAAAAACATGTGCATGAAATAAATGGTGAAACATGGACGGCGGTTAATATGACAATCGCTAGGAACCATTAGCTCAACTTATCCTGATAGGAAAATCCGAGTGCCCGTTTTGTACGGGCATTTGTGTTGGCAATACAGATTGGCAGTCTTAATACTATCGATTGATTGTTTTTAACGGCCAATTGGTAGTCTGGGTACTACCAATTGATGGTTAAGGGACGGGCATTTGATAGTCTCGATACTACCGATCGGTGGTTAAGCACGGGCATTTGATAGTCTTTATACTATCAATCGGTGGTTAAAGATGGGCATGGGCAGTGCCGATAAGTTATTGCTTTGACATCTACGCATTCGTTTATCCGATAAATATGGCATGAAAGGAATGCAATCATCATTTAACGTGAGTTTTGGATAATATTTACTGATAATCAGACGCTTGTCGTGTAAAATTGTTCGCAGCACGACACGTTCCTACGGAACGAGCATATACTATGACGACCACCGACCTAAGTGTAGTAAAATTATATTTAGATGCTTTGCCCTCGTTCCGTAGGAACGTTTTGTGCCATTAAACCCAAGATATCATCGAGTTGTTGGTCTGGTCAAGCTTAACGGCAAAAAATATTTAAGTATACAACCGCAAAGACCCAAAACCCACATTATTCAGGATGATACTAATAGCAAACTTTTTTTCATTTTTTTCTTTGCGTTTATTGCAATCGACGTTTATAAACCTCGCACGGGCAATGAATTTCCATGACGGAGTTACGAAAACGGTTTCGTACAAAATTTCCTCTTTTCAGGACGGTACAGGATACTTATCTTTAATATATTATTGAGTTTTAATTAACATTTTTTAACGAAACGTTGCTCAACCATGAAAACGACTGCTTGCAGTAAATGGCATTTACTTGTGCTATTTCTACTTTTGTATGCTAATTCCTTTTCCCAGAACAAATTTAAAGTAACCGGTAAGGTTATTGACAACTCCGGAAAACCGGTGGATGGCGCCACTGTAAAAGTGAAGGGCCAAAATATTTTCACTGCTACTAAACCAGATGGTAGTTTTGAAATCAATATGCCATCGGCCAATGTCGATTTAGTAATTACTAGTACCGGCTTTGCGGAACAAACTGTTTCCGTTGGCGGAAAAAGTACCATCACCATTACGCTGGCTTCCAGCGCCGGCTCGTTGGATGATGTGGTGGTGGTTGGTTATGCTACCGTTAAAAAAAGCGATGTGACGGGAGCGGTTGCAGGCATTAATCAAAACGATATTAAATCTCGGCCGGTAAGCAATGCGGTTGAGGCCATGCAGGGGAAAGTGGCAGGTGTTGATATTACCTCGAACGAGCGGCCAGGTACGGTGGGTGATATCACTATACGTGGTGTGCGGTCATTAGCGGCATCAAACTCGCCGCTTTTTGTAGTAGATGGAATTCCACTGACAACCGGTGGTATAGATAATATAAACCCTAACGATATAGCATCAATTGATGTATTGAAAGATGCATCTGCCACGGCCATATATGGTTCCCGGGGTGCAAACGGGGTGGTTATTGTAACTACCAAAACTGGAAAAACTGGAAAAACGACCTTAAGCTTTAATAGCTCGGTAACCACCCAAAGTTTGCAAGATAACAGCAAGTCTATGAACGCATCGCAATCTATAGACTATAGGCGCTGGGCGCTTTACTATTCCAATCCAACTTTGTACCCCAGGGGCGACCAGCCTACATTAGTTAACGACCAAAAGAATGTTTTCTCTACCATTGACGCATCTGCTTGGGCTAACATTGCCAAGGGTTGGGCCAGCGGCACTTGGGATGGTTCAAAAGTTACCACTACCGATTGGAAAGGCATGGTAAAACAAACTGGTGTAACTTCCGACAACCAGATAAGCGTAAGTGGCGGTTCAGATAAAATAAAAGCATATGGCTCTTTCGGCTATTTGGATAATACAGGCGTTTTAAAAGGACAATCTTATAAAAGATATACCGCTAAATCAAGTATAGATATTGTTGCCAATAACTGGTTTTCGATGGGCAGCAATATAAATGTTGCTTACAGCGTGCAAGAGTTTGGTGAGTCTTCTATTAACTTCGGTGGCTTGGTGTCTAGCCAAGGTACAGGTATTTATGAATCGGCCCGGGCGCTTTTCACTTATACGGTTCCGTATGATAGTGCGGGAAACAAAATTATTTACCCAGGTGGTGATGTTGCCTTTAAAACAATTGTAAACGAATGGAATCTTTCCCAAGACCAACGTACCAACCTGCGGGCTTTTGGTAGCTTGTATGCTCAGGTGAATGTAGGCAACTTGATCCCTATATTGAAAGGGTTAAAATACCGCTTGAATTTCGGCCCGGATTTTTCGCTTTTTCGCGATGGGGTATATATCGATGCGCAATCGGTAAACAGCGCGGGCACCAACTATGCTTCGTTAGCCAAAAGCCAAACCTTTTCTTATACGCTTGACAATTTGTTGTATTACGATAAATCATTTGGCAAACATACCATCGGTGTTACTTTATTGCAGAGCCAAACACAATTTAATGCTGATTCAAGTTCAATTTCAGCAAGTAATATACCTTTTGCCAGCCAGCGTTGGAATGCATTGACCCAAACAAACATCCCAGCTGGAAACTTGCTTAGCTATGGTTCCAATTTGTTGCAAAAACAATTGCTGTCTTACATGGCACGGGTTAATTACGGCTACGCTGATAAATATTTGTTAACCGTTTCTGCACGGGAAGATGGCGCTTCCCAATTTGCACCCGGACACAAATATTCTCTGTTTCCAAGTGCTGCGCTGGCATGGCGTATCAACAAAGAAAACTTTATGAAAAGTACTAACTGGGTAAACGATTTGAAACTAAGGTTTGGGGCAGGTGTTACCGGTAATTCGGCCGTTAACCCTTATTCTACACTAGGTGCCATAACGCCGTTGTTTTACCCATTCAGTTCTACCGTTACAGCAGGTTCTCTTCCGTCTAACGCGTTTGCCAATCCATTGCTCGGCTGGGAAAAAACAACCCAATACAATCTTGGTATAGACTTTTCAATATTAAAAAGGCGGATCACTGGCTCGTTTGATGTGTACACTTCACAAACCAAAGACCTATTGCTAAACCGTTCCATTCCTTCGGTAACGGGATACCTATCAACTTTATCCAATATAGGGCAAACCGCAAATAAAGGTTTTGATCTAAGTTTAAATACCGTTAATATCAATTCAAGGAATTTTCAATGGACAACTAGCTTAAATGCAAGCTGGCAAAAAGATCATATTGTTTCTTTGGCGAATGGCAAACAAGATGACATCAATAACAACTGGTTTATCAATCAATCATTAAACGTAATATACGGTTATCAAACTAATGGCTTGTGGCATACTTCTGATGCAGCAGAAATCGCAAAATTCAATGCAAACGGCACCAACTTTACACCAGGCAATGTAAGACCGGTGGATCAAAACGGCGACTATAAAATTGACGCCAACAACGACCGGGTTATTATAGGAAGCACGAGGCCACGGTGGGTGGTGGGAATGACCAACTCATTCTCCTACAAAGGTTTTGATTTATCATGCCTTATTTACGGGCGTTTAAAATACTTCATCAACACGGGTGGCGAAAGCGAAGTGGGCCGTTCTAATGAAAGGCTGATAAATTATTATACCGAGGCCAACCAAAATGCTGAATACCAAAAGCCGATTTACACAACAGCCACCGGCGATATTTATTCTGCCGCATTGGGTTATAAAGATGGTTCTTACCTTAAGGTCCGCAATATCTCAATGGCTTACACCTTTACCGGCGGTAGTCTAAAAAAGACAGGCTTGTCTAACCTGAGACTTTATTTTCAGATTGCAAACCCTGGTATGCTGTATTCAAAAGTAAAATTCCTTGATCCTGACGTTATCAATTCAACAGGTTCTGCCACTTCGCCAACCGCGGTTAGCGCAACCTGGACACGTGGTTTCACATTTGGGCTTAATGCGGCATTTTAATCAACAACAAAACAACGATGTATGAAAAAAAATAATTTTTTAATTGTTATAGTAATGATTGCTATGGCAACCATTACGTCTTCTTGCAAAAAAGACTTCCTTGATGAAAACCTTACCACTGCAAGAACCCTAGATTATTATAAAACGGATGATGGCATAACTTCTCTGGCAACTGGCACTTATTATGCCGTCTTCAACACGCCATTTAACGGAGAATTTATGTATGCCAACACCAACTATGGAACGGACGAATTTCATGTGGGCGGCGATGGTTCAAACGGCGTATACAATGCTTATACCCTTGGGCTTGAATCAGTGGTTGCATCATTGAATTCAAATACTATTACCGCAAATGCGCAATGGGATAATTTGTATTTGGGGATTGGCTATGCCAATTTGATTATCCAAAATGCAACGGCAAGCACTTCTACCGCCGCTTCCGTTAAAAAAACAGCTTTGGGCGAAGGTTATTTTTTCCGAGCCTATTCTTACTTGCGGCTGGTAAGCCAATATGGTGCCGTGCCGTTGGTAACAGCACCACTCGCTACTGTTCAATTAGAATTTACCCGTGCCGCACCGAAAGATGTTTTTGCGCAGATTATTTCAGATTTTACAAGTGCCTACAATCTTTTGAGCAATGGCACTGGGCCAACCCATATTACCAAAGATGCAGTAGCACATTTTTTGGCAAAAGCCTATTTAAGCCGTGCAAGCGAAATAAATAGCTCTTGGAATTCTAGTACATTGGCAGCTGATTTAGCAGCAATCGGACCATTGTGCGACGGAGTAATCGCTAATCATCCGTTAACGGCAAATTTTTCCGACTTATGGAAATATACAGCACCCGATGGGCCTAACGAAAGCTTGCCTGAACTTATTTTATCAGCACAGTTTACAGCAAATATTTCCGCCAGCGGTGCCAATACGCAACATTTGTATTATGTCTCCCGTTACGACGACTTGACCTACATGCAGCGAGATCTTACCGGCGATCGTCCTTTCAGCCGTTTGGGAACCAATTATTTTATGTATCGGGTGTACGATCAGGTGAACGATTCTAGGTTTTGGAAAAGTTTTAAAACTAAAAACCTGTTAAATAAAGCTTCTGGTACTTATTATGTTAATGGCGATTTGGGCGTAATGTATGTGATTAACCAACCCGGAGACAACCGTTTTGCAAGCTATAAATTGAATGATAAGGTTATTTATGCGAAGACCAACAAAACTATCCCGAACGTCTACGTAGCTTATCCGGCCGGCACCACAACCGACGGCGCATTGTTTGCTGATGTAAGGTTCCCTTCATTAAACAAATTTATTGACGCTTCACGTGTTGCTGGTTTTAACGACACAAGAGGGCTTCGTGATGTTACGCTAGCCCGGAGTGCCGAAACGTATTTAATTGCCGCGGAAGCTAAAATACGTTTGGCCAAGTTGGGTACCGGTGCTTACACAGATGCATTACCATACATCAACGCAGTAAGGGCAAGGGCGCAATACCAAGCTGGCGAGAACCGTTCGGCGTATGTTGACGGTGGCGGCGCTACATCAACCGTTCCAAACCCAAGTACGCTGCCCAATTCTTATATGACGGAGAATTCTTATTACGAATCGAACAACATTGCCACGTCAACAGCCGCTACCAGCTTAGCGGTTACAAACATTACAACGTTACCAGCGGGAGATGAATACATCATCAGTAAACTTGGCTACACCAGCACTTACGATAGGATGTTGTGCTTTTTGCTCAATGAAAAGTCACGTGAGCTTTGTGGTGAATTCTTGCGTTGGGAAGATTTATCGCGTACCCAAACTTTGGTGGCACGTGCTGTTGCATTCAATCCTGATGCCGCCCCAAACATTAAAAGCTACCATACGCTACGTCCCATCCCACAAACTTACCTTGATGGGATCCAATTAAACGGTGTTGCCCTAACGGCCGCCCAAAAAACTGCACAACAAAACCCTGGATATTGATTATCAAGCAGTTTTATTGAATAATTTTAAAAAAGGGAGAACTCATTCGGTTCTCCCTTTTTTTATGCCCCTACGTCATGTTGTAAGGGCGGCCCTTATGGCCGCCTGACGGTAAAATTGGATAACCGCGTTTGGGCGGCCACGAGGGCCGCCCCTACGGCAACATGCCGGTATTCAGTTATTTCGACAGGCCATCCAACATCATTACAATTAATAAAAATTCTATCATAAAAAATTTAAAGATTTAAGTCCATGCTTTTATTTTTTTCGTACCTGACACAGATTTTAACATTTAGTTAAAACTTAAATCCAATCACCATGAAAAAACGATTACAAGAAAAGTATGGTTGGAAAATTGGCTTGACCGTTTGTTGTGCCATTTTTGTTTCCATGTTTGCCAATGCTTCCTCTCATCGGGAAGCGCCATTAATTTCAAACGATCCCTTGGCGGACAATACGGATGTGTACGCATTCCGTAGCCCGGCCGCCGCAGATGCAAACACTGTTACCATTATTGCTAACTACATCCCTTTCGAACTGCCTGAGGGTGGCCCAAACTATTACACGTTTGGCCAAAACATCCGCTACGAAATCCACATTAAAAACAAAACTACCACCGCCGGAGACGATATCACCTATCGTTTCACTTTTACCACTGCAAATCAAGACACCACCACTTTTTTCAATATCCGATTGAATAAACAAAATCTTAAAACAACGTATTTATGCCAAAAAAGCATAGACGGTGGTAATACTTGGATTGACATCGTTACCGGTGGAATTGTGCCACCTGCCAACATCGGCCCACGTTCCATTGACAGTGCGGGTATTGGTTTGGGCATGCCATATAATACTATTATGACAAATGCCATTACGCCAGCAACTGGCGGCGGTGGCGAACAAATTTTTTGTGGCCCTATCGACGATCCCTTTTTTGTTGATTTAGGCGGCGCATTTGATGTCGGTAATTTTAGGCCAGAAGGCAATAGCACCAATCCTACTAAAGATGGATTGGCCCGCTACAATGTGCATACCATTGCTTTAAAAATACCAATTAGCACGTTACAGAAAAGTGGCATGAACTCGCCTACTACTATTTTGGATCCCGACTATGTAATTGGCGTTTGGGCCAGTGCAAGCCGCCAGCAAATAAAAACATTGGTTGCAGGCACCGCACCAAGCTATACCGGCAATTGGGTACAAGTTTCAAGGTTGGGTATGCCGCTTACCAACGAAGCGGTTATTCCAGTTGGTATGAAAGACAAATGGAATGCGAACAATCCATATAACCATGGCGACACAGCATTCTACCCTTATTTTAAAAACCCAGAATTGGCCTTATACATGGATGATTCTAAATTTGGTGGTGCGGTTCCTTCGTTAAACCAATTGCGCATCCAAACTGCATCGCTTGGTGCTTTTGACTTTAGAAATGGCAGAAAAGGTTTGTATGGTTTAAAGGGATCGCCTGCATTAAATGGCACAGCTTTATCACAAGCCGCTTTTGGTGATTTATTATTGCCAGATAGCATGAGCCCAAGGGCGGTTGATTTATTACCAATTTTCAACTTTGGCGTTCCAAATTTGCCTCCTTACCAATTGGCAACCGGCAAAAACGGCAATCCTTTGGCTGTTGGTAAACCATTTATCAACAACTTTTTACCAACCGGTACTGATATGTTGCGATTGAATATGGCCGTTCCGCCAACACCCCGCAACGATCCAAACTTCAACTCCTTAGGATTGGTGTATGCTGCGGTGCTTGGTCTTACCAATTCAACTTATGCCAACAATACGGGTTTGCAAAATATTCCTAATATGGATGGCTTCCCCAACGGGCGTAGGTTGGAAGACGATGTAACAACCATTGAATTACAAGCTGTTAGCGGTGTGGTACTTGCTGCGGTTGGTCTTTGGTATGATGATTATCGTCCAGGTTTTTCACCAAGTCCGGTTACGCCTGCTTTACAAAGTGTGCTAGGATTTACGGCTGGGCCAACCCATAACGATACAACGTTTAAGGCGGCTTTCCCTTATGTGCAAACGCCTTGGAGAGGTTACGATTACACATTGCAACCTAAATTCTAACAAACCAATAAAAAACTTTTATGAAAAGATCTATAAAACTATTTGTAGCGTTATTGGTTTGTGGAATACTGAACCAATTCGCTCTTCATGCTTCTTCGCATAGGGAAGCGCCATTGATTACCGCCGACCCGTTGGCCGATAATACCGACGTGTACGCCTTTAAAAGCCCATGCGATACCACAAAAATTGTGTTGATTGCAAATTATATTCCTTTTGAACATCCGGCAGGCGGCCCTAATTATTACACCTTCGGTGAAAACATCAGGTATGAAATTCACGTAAAAAACCAAGCTGGTACTGCTGGCGATGATATTACTTATCGTTTTACGTTCCATAATATGAATCAGGATCCGACTACCTTTTTCAATATTAGGTTGGGTCAACAAAATTTAAAAACAACCTACACGCTGGAAAAGGGCAACAATGCCGGTGTATTTACCACCATTATTACAAACGGTATAGTTCCTGCCAACAATATTGGCCCACGTTCCATCGACAATCCGGTGCTGGGCTTAAATGTTCCTAATTATGACACTTTAATGAACAGGGCTGTTATGATGGCAACCACAGGTGAAAAAGTATTTGCAGGGCCAATTGACGATCCGTTTTTTGTAGACCTTGGTGGTGCTTTTGATGTAGGCGGTTTCCGCAAAACAGGTCGCGACGGTTTGGCCAAATACAATTGCCATAGTTTAGTAATTGAAGTGCCGGTTAGTTCGCTTCAACAAAGCGGTTTAACCACTAAACAGGCTACCAGCATCCTTGATCCAAACTTTGTAATAGGCGTTTATGCCAGCGCAAGCCGTCAAACTATGACCACTTTTGATTCAACCGGCGGCAAGGGAACTTCAGCAGGCAATTGGGTGCAGGTTTCTCGTTTAGGCATGCCCCTTACAAACGAAGCGGTTATTCCCATCGGACAAAAAGACAAGTGGAACGGAACCATTACCAACAGCACTGGTGATACAGCATTCGCCAAGTTCTTTAAAAATCCTGAATTGGCTTTGTACATGGATGATTCCAAATTTGGTATGAACGTTCCTGGGCTTTCAGCATTGCGCATCCAAACAAAATCATTGGGCGCATTCGACTTTAGGAATGGGAAAAAAGGTTTGGCTGGATTAAAAGGTTCAGCAGCTTTAAACGGTACTGCTTTGGCTCAAGCGGCTTTTGGTGATTATTTACTTCCCGATACCATGAGTCCACGTGCCGTAGATCTTTTGCCGATATTTAATACTGGTGTCCCTAATTTGCGTCCTTATCAACTGGCTACGGGCAAAAATGGTGATCCATTGGCTGCAGGTAAGCCTTTTATTAATAACTTTTTGCCAACTTTTGGCGATATGCTTAGGTTGAATATGGCCGTACCCGTTACACCAAGAAACAGCCCCGATTTTAGTACTTTAGGTTTAGTTGGCGCAGCGGTGCTTGGGCTTACAGATAGTAGGTTTACAAACCCGGCACTTCAATTTATCCCCAATATGGATGGTTTTCCTAATGGTAGAAGGTTGGAAGACGACGTAACTACTATTGAATTGCAAGCTGTAGGTGGTGTGGTTTTAGCAGCTATTGGTCTTTGGTATGATGATTACCCTGGAACCGGTTCTCCCGTTACACCACAATTAATGAATGTATTGGGCTTTAATGCTGGCGTTACCCACAACGATACTACTTTTAAAGCATGTTTCCCGTATGTGCAAGCGCCTTGGAGAGGTTTTGTTGGTGCTTCTTTTGTTGGACCGGTTAATCCCGAAACACCACAACCTGGCGTACCATTTGCCTTTATGGGTTGCCCTAACATAAACCTTGCAGTGGCAAGGCCAGGTTATAATACTTACAATGGCGAACCTATAACCATTTATAACGTTGATACTACCACCGGCAAAGCAACACCTATTGCTGGCGGCCCGTTGAAAGATATGCCAACGGGAAGAAATATTGATGTGAACGGCGCTGGCTTAAATTATGTGGATCAACTTTTATACGCCATCCGCGACACAACTAATTCTGCAGGCACCGCAATGACGGCTTTGCTTTACCGCATCGGTAGCAATTATGCCAATTATCCGGTAGGAACATTGCCTACGCCCGCCTTAAGTAGTGGCGATAATATTGCTTATGTAAATGGTGCCGCTGGTACTTTTGACGATCAAGGCAATTATTATTATACCGCTGTTACAGGTGCTTATTCTTATACCAACCTTACGTTTAAAGCTAGCACTTTTTACATCGGTAAAATTAACAATGTGGCCGCACTTACATCAGGAACGGCAGCGCTTTCACCAACATGGACTAAGATTAATTTTAGTAATGCCAATTGCGCTGGTTTCTTATCCAACATTTCTGCTACCTATTCTTCTAACGTTGGCGCTGCGGCAGGTACTGGGTTTGAAGATATTACCTACAGCAATGTTTACAAAAACATTTACTTGTTCGAGGCATTTAAATCAACAAATGGCCAATATGTTGATCAGCTCTTCGGTATCAATCCAGGTACAGGGGTTGCAACTTGCTACTCATCTTTTAGTGGTTTGGGAGCAAGCAATAACGAAGTATCCGGTATTTCAACCACGGCAAATGGCAGCATTATGGTATTCTTTACTGGTGGCGATATCTATAAAACAGATATTTTATCATCCGGTGATTATGCTGGCACCTTAACAAAGATGGGTGCAACCGGTATAACGCCAGCAGGTGTTATCGGCAGTATCCGCGGCGACCTTGCAAGTTGCGGTTCTGGTTTATCAACATTACCTGCGGTCCGTACATCTGCCATTGGTAGTACAACTGCATTACCTGATGCCATTACAGCTTATCCAAATCCGGTTCGCGGCTTAACCACTATTGGGGTTCAGCAATCGCTTACCAATGCAACTGTTCGCTTAATGGGCGTTTCCGGCAATGTAATTTCTACTCAATCCGGCATTTCTGGCTACAACTTTATGGTTGATTTAACCAACAAACCTAGCGGCCTTTACATTGTGGAAATATTACAGGGCGGTAATGTTAGAAAAGTAAAACTCATCAAACAATAATCTGGTTACTTGGGAATAAAAATGACAAAGCCGATAAATTATCGGCTTTGTTGCTTTTATAAAGCGTTCGAATCATTCAATTATTTATTATTTTAAGAATTAAAACGTTCTCTTAGCTTGTTACGTATATCAAACAAAAGACATTTATCCTTTAAAACAAACACCCGGTTGTATGCCGATATAACCGGGTATCTTTAGACGCTGAACCAAGATTGCTTATACCTAATATCCAATAAATGAAAAAGAACCGCATTTACATGCTTTGCATTGTGCTTTTTGTTGTAGCCATTGCAGGCATCATTTGGAAATACCAAAACAAAAAGAAAGAGGACGAAACAATTATTTATCCCATTTTAGAACGCAAGGGCCCGTCTGACACAACCGCCGAATTTAGACTGGTTAAAACAAAAGCTGCCGAATATATGGCTGCCATCAAAGAAAACCCTACCGATGTAAAATCGTTGTTGAAGCTAACTTCCCTTTACATACAGGAGGCCCGCGAAACCGGCAATTTTGCTTACTACGATAAAGCTGGCATGAAATGCGCCAATACAGTATTGACTTATCAACCACAAAACTTTGGCGCTTTGGTTTTTAAATCGCTTATTTATATGTCGCAACACCATTTTGCCGATGGGTTGCAGGTGGCGCAACAAGCACAGCAAGTAAATCCCAACAATGCCTATGTGTACGGTTTGTTGGTAGATGGGGAAGTTGAGATGGGAAAATATGATTCGGCAATAACAAATGCGGATAAAATGATTTCCATCAGGCCCGATCTTACTTCCTATTCCAGGGCTTCTTATTTACGGGAGATTTTCGGCAACTACAAAAGCGCTATCGAAGCTATGAAAATGGCCGTGGAAGCAGGCGGCCAAGGCGATGAACACACCGAATGGACACGCACTCAACTAGGCAATTTATACGAAAAAATAGGCGATTACAAATCGGCCGATACTTTGTACAACACATCGCTGGCTATGCGCCCAAATTATCCGTATGCTTTGGCAGGATTAGGCCGCAATGCCTTGGCAAATGGCGATTATCCAACCGCCATAAAATATTTTGAAACGGCCGATTCTACCATCAACGATTTTTCGATTGAAGAAGATTTATCGGATGCATACCGTTTAAGCGGAAATACCGACAAAGCTGACAAACTGATGAAAAAAGTAATTGAAGATTTGACCGCAAACTCGCAATCGAGCAGTGATGACGGAACCGTTGGCCACTATTCTGACCGCGAATTAGCCTACGCTTATCTTAAAGTTAAAGACAACGATAAAGCTTTAGACCATGCTATGCTGGAATATAACCGCCGCCCTGACAACATTGATGTAAATGAAACTGTAGCTTGGGTTTTATACAACCGTGGCGAATTTGCGAAGGCCGTTCCTTATATAAAAACGGCGTTAAAAACCAATTCTAAAAATCCTACGTTGCTTGCCCGTGCAGGCTTGATTTATGCCAAAGCTGGCGATAAAGCCACCGCTAAAAACTTGTTGCAACAGGTTGCCGCCAACCCATCGTATATTGGTTACGACCTGCGAAACGAATCAAAATTAAACATGCAATTTTTGTAGTATCTTTAAAACATTGCATGGATAATTTAACTAAAAAGAACAAAATAAACGCATGGCCATATTTGATTATGGCCATTGCTTTAATGCTAAAACCCAGTGCTGCGCTTGCCCACACCATCAATTATGCGTTAGAAAAAGCACCCACCAAAGATGTGGTTTCTTTTTACTTAAAATTGGGCTACACGCATATTTTACCTCAAGGTTTCGACCATATTTTATTCGTAGTCGGTCTTTGTTTATTAAGCACTAAAATAAAAACAATCCTTTGGCAAGCAACCGCTTTTACCGTGGCGCATTCCATTACGTTGGCACTTAGCATGAAGAATATTATTGTGGCGCCAAGTGCAGTAGTAGAGCCGATTATTGCTTTATCCATTTTATTTATTGCCATTGAAAACCTGCTGCTAACCGAGTTAAAACCTTGGCGGATACTAATTGTTTTTATGTTTGGCCTGATACATGGAATGGGCTTCGCCAGCTCGTTAAATGAAATTGGTTTGCCCAGCAATAAATTCGCTTTGTCAATTTTGTCTTTTAATGTTGGGGTTGAATTAGGACAAATTACGATCATCGTTGCTTTTTTTGTTTTACTTGGCATCCCGTTGGGTAAACAACCTTGGTATAGAAAGAAAGTAGTTTACCCGATGTCCATCGCAATTGGGTTAATTGCACTGTTCTGGACAATTCAACGGGTGTTTTTTGTTTAATACAAAATGCTTTGGTTAAATTTTTTTCATAACCATTTATCTTTAAAAATAAGAAAGGGGAACCAAAATTTGGTTCCCCTTTCTTATAATCGGAAAAATTAAGACATGCTGTTCGCCCCAACTTTACCATTTGCTTTGTCAGTTGATTTGCCGTTTCCAGCACCACCGCTACCGCCGCTGTTCATATCGTCATCTTGCATTGTCCCTGCTTTTTTAGCATGGGTAGCCGCTGCTTTTGTAGCATGTTTGCCAGCTTGTTTACGATGTGCTTGTGCAGCCTGTGCATGGTGGGCAGCTTTTTCGTCGTTGCCTTCTTTACTGTGCGTTGATGCTTGCTTATGATGTTTTGCTGCTTCTTCGTGATGTTTTGCAGCTGCATCATGATGTTTACTTGCCATAACAATTTTTTTTAAATGGTTAACAATCAGTTAGTCCAGCTAAAAAAGCCGTGCCAAGAACAAAAAAGAACAATATAAAAAAAACATTAGTAACAAATATTTATACAATCTATATTTGTGGTGTAAATTGGCTTAATTCATAAATATTTAAACGCTTTTCAATAGTAGCCACTTTTTCCACCATCGTTTCAAAACCATCTTTTCCAAAGCGTTTTTGTTCGTTTTTTTCAAATTCTTCGCCCAAGCTGTCGTATTCATGTTTGGAAACAATTTTTCGGAATGCAGGAAATAAAATTGTGTCTTCCCTTGCTTCGTGTGGCCGGTACATGGTATTAAATTTTGTAAGCAATTGTGATAATTTTTGATTTTCAACGTCAGTTGTGGAAGCATTTTTCGTCAATTGCATAATTTCATCCGTTATGGTTCTGCCAGCATTGTGCTGCTGTAAAAGCACCTGTACCAAATCTGTTAATTGATTTGCTTTCTTAAACCGGGGAAATAAATAATCTTCTTCTTGTTTTTCATGATAATCTTCTACAAATACCCGAATGATAGTTGCAGCATCCGCCAAAGCATCTTTAGGAAAATTTTGTTTGTTGATTAAATGCTGGTTACAAGCATCATAAATCAGTAAAATCCTATTCAACAAACCATGCTCTTGCATTAAATCTTCTGGCGGCGAAACTTTTTGGCCTTCATCATCATCTTTGTCTTTACAAGCCGATAAGAAGCCTAGCCCAACCGAACCAGACAATGTTACCAGCAAACCTTTTTTAATAAAACCGCGACGCTGCAGATATATTGATTGATCGACGCTTTCCATATTTGCACATTAAACTTGGAATAACAAAAAATATATGCCACGAACGAAGGAGTAATGGATAATGAAATAATGGATAATGCTAAATTTTGGAGATGCGTTATAACTACAATTATCCATTATTTTATTATCAATTAAAAAAGCCATCCCTTTTTAGGAATGGCTTTTATTATCCATAATTCATTTTTCAATTCTCCATTGAATATTAATATTCATCCTCATTAAAGAAGAAGTCATCCTGACTTGGATAATCTGGCCAAATGTCTTCCAAGCTTTCATAAATTTCACCGTCGTCTTCCAATTCCTGCAGGTTTTCAACCACCTCTATCGGCGCACCCGAACGGATAGAAAAGTCAATCAGTTCGTCCTTGGTAGCTGGCCAAGGCGCATCTTCCAAATGTGAAGCCAATTCAAGTGTCCAAAACATATTCTTAGCTGTTTAAATTTTTGCAAATGTAACAGTACAGTTGGAATTACCAAATCAATTTTCAAGCTTCAAGGTACAAGAAGGCAAGAAATCAAGGCTCAATGTTAAGAAAACAATAATAGTACAAGCTTCAAGCAAAGAAAGAACGCAAGCTCAAAGCTCAAGAAAGTAAGAAATCAAAAGTGAATCTTGAAATTTGCGCTTTAAAAATGGCTTGGAACTTGCGCCTTTTTTTAAAAACACTTGAACTTTGTTTTCTTGAAACTTGATTTCTTAGTTTTTGTTACTTGAATTCTTGGTTTCTTGAAACTTGGTTTCTTGTCTTCTTGTGCCTTGAATTCTTGTGCCTTGAATCCTTGTACCTTGAATTCTTGTACCTTATCTTCGCCCCATGCTCACAGCTACAGGAATTGAAAAGAAATACGGATCTATCCATGTGTTGAAAGGCGTTGGATTGCAAGTGCAAAAAGGCGAGGTAGTTAGCATTGTTGGTAGTAGCGGTGCCGGTAAAAGCACCTTGTTGCATATTATTGGAACTTTGGATACGGCCGACGCAGGACAAGTAACACTGAACGGGCAACGCATCGACCAGCTAAAAGGCAATGCATTGGCTTCTTACAGAAACATGCACATGGGTTTTGTGTTTCAATTTCACCATTTATTGCCCGAATTTACGGCTATTGAAAATGTTTGCATTCCGGGTTGGATTGCAAACAAAAAGAAAAAAGAAGTAAAGGAAAAAGCCGAAGCGCTTTTACAAACCATGGGTTTAACAGACAGGGCCGGCAATAAACCCAGCCAATTAAGCGGCGGCGAACAACAACGGATTGCTGTGGCCAGGGCATTAATTAATAGTCCGGATATTGTTTTTGCTGACGAACCAACCGGCAACCTCGACAGTGCCCATGCGCAAGAATTACATCAACTTTTTTTTGACCTGCGCCAACAAATGGGACAAACATTTTTGATTGTTACCCACAACGAAGAACTGGCCAACCTAAGCGACCGAAAGCTGGTAATGAAGGATGGCTTGATTGTTTGATAGCTTTGAGCAATGAGCTATGAGCTTTTAGCTGATTGCCTTTTAGATTTCTGTTATGGTTTTCGGCTAAAAGCTCATAGCTCACAGCTTATAGCTTTTACCCTACCTTTATCTTTCTTAATCATATAAAACGACTATTCAAAATGAAAACATCAGGAATTGTTATTATTGTAATCGCTGCTATTTTGGTGCTTTGGGGCATTTCTGTACGCAACGGATTAGCAACGGCCAATCAAGAAATCAACGGCAAATGGGGTGATGTGGAAACCCAGTTCCAACGGAAAAAAACTTTGTATGAAAATGTGGTGGCCACCATAAAAGGTGCGGCTAAAAATGAGGATACTACGCTTATTAAAATTGTACAAATGCGCAGCCGCATACCAAATGTTACGCCCGATCCAAATAATCCAGAACAATTGGCAGCTTTAAACAAACAATACAACGACCTGGGCAAAGCCGCATTAAACATAAACGTAGAAGCTTACCCAACGTTGCAAGCAACTGGATTGTACAAAGATTTACAAGCGCAAATTGAGGGAACCGAGAACCGCATTGCAGTTGCCATCAGGGATTGGAATGGCGCAATTACCGATTACAATGCCAAATTGGTAAGCTTTCCAGGCAATATTGTTGCCGGTCTTTTTGGCTATCATACCATGAAAAACTACAAAGCTGACGAAGGTGCAAAAGATACCAAGGTTGATTTTGGTAGCTAATATCCAAATCAGAAATTCCAAAAAGAAAAATTCTAAATTCCAACAAATTGAACATCACAACCATTCAATATCATCAAACCATTCTTGGATGTAGTAATATTTGTTAAATGAATGAAACAGTATTGCAAATTGCATTGGTTGGAATTTGGAATTTTCCTTTTTGGAATTTAAATCTTTGTAAATCGTAATTCTAAATTCGTAATTCATAATTTCCTCCCGTGGCCCTATTTGATTTTTTAAAACCAAAGCCGAAAGTTTTTTTTACAGAAAACGAACGGGAAAATATTTTGCAAGCTATTAAAGCTGCGGAAAAAAATACCAGTGGCGAAATACGGGTATTTGTAGAAAGCAAATGCCGCTATGTTGACGCAATAGACAGGGCAAGGGAAGTGTTTTTAAATTTAGAAATGAATAAAACAGCCCTCCACAATGCAGCACTGGTATACGTTGCACTGAAAGATAAACAGATGGCTGTTTTTGGTGACGACGGCATTTACCAACAAACGGGCGAAGCGTTTTGGAAAAGTGCTTTGCAAAAAATGAGCGCCAATTTTAAGCAAGCAAATATTCCGCAGGGTATTATTGCAACCATCGGCGATATTGGCGATGCGTTGCACATGCATTTCCCCTACAATGCCCAAACCGATATAAATGAATTGCCCGACGATATAGTTTTTGGTAAATAATACAAGTTGTTGATAATTGGTACTTAGTAGTTAGATAATTCAAAATATTAAGTGCTTCAAATTAATACCTTATTTTAAAATTTATCTACTGCGTAGCAATAACCATCTAAGTACTAATATCTAATTACTAAGTACTATTCCAGAACATGAAAAAATTCCTTTTTATAATATTTGTCCTGGTTTCATTTTTTGCCATTGGGCAAACGATTGAACCAAGACCTAACCCGCCGCAATTGGTGAATGATTTTGCACATGTTTTATCGGGCGGCGACAAACAGCAACTGGAAACGAAGTTGGTACAGTTCGACAATGAAACCTCCAATCAACTGGCGGTGGTGATTGTGAATTCGTTGAATGATTATCCGCTAGAAGATGTTTCGCTAAAATATTTAAGAGATTGGGGAATCGGCAATAAAAAAACGAATAACGGTGCCTTACTTTTTGTGGCGGTTCAAGATCATAAAGTTCGCATTGAAACGGGCTATGGCCTTGAAGGCGCCTTGCCCGACGTTACTTGCAAAGCAATTATTGATAATGATATTGTTCCGCATTTTAAACAGGGTGATTATAATGGTGGTATAAGCTTGGCCACTGATGATATGATGAAGGCCACAAAAGGCGAATATACCGCACCTGCCGGTTATGCCGACCGCAACAAGAGTGATGGCGGACCTGGAAGTTGGATTGTTTTTATTTTCATCATCGGTTTCATCATCTTGCTGTTTGTTGGTCGCGGCAGGGGCGGTGGAGGGGGAGGAGGTGGCCTTGGCAATCCGTTACTTTGGTTTTTATTGGGTAGTAGCAGCGGCCGCGGCGGCGGTTTTGGTGGCGGCGGAAGCAGTGGCTTTGGTGGCGGTGGAGGTGGCTTCGGCGGTTTTGGCGGCGGCGGCGGCGGCGGCGGTGGCGCCAGCGGTGGGTGGTAATTAAATAATGGTAATTAGGTAATTAGGTAATTAGGTAATTGAAAATTCTTTTAGATATCTGTTTGAATAAAAAATGACTGGTGTGACCGTGCGCCCGGGATGGGCAGTAGTACCCCGTAAAGCGCCTTTTTAGTGAATGGTGAATAGTGAATAGTGAATGATTGACATAAGTGAACCGGCGCTGCGGAGTACTACAGACAGCCCGATAGGCGCCCAAAAAGCTATGAGCTGTTAGCTACTAGCTTTGAGCTTATTACCAATAGTAATGGCGCATCTTAGGAATGGCTCATAGCTAATTGCTCAAAGCTTTACTTATAATTTTTTGATAACGAAAAAGGGAAAAGTATCGACACGAAAAAGCCGGCAAACACATTTCCTAAAATGGCATCCATAAAGCAAATAGTGAGGAATCCGTTTGATTTTCCTGTTAATTGCGCCGGCGAATTGGCCAACATGGCGCTGGAGCTTGGATGATGTGCCAGTACGCTTGGAATTAAAATCAACACCATTAAAGCAACCAATAAACACGAAATAATAACACCCATAATGGTGGTAATGTGCGCTGCGCCAATTACAAACCAAGTGCTCGTTTTTTCGGGCTGGCTAAACCGGTTAAATACAAAAATGGTAATGCCTACGGCAAACAATGCGTTTCCGATATATAAAACCCAGGTGTCGCGAAAAGATGCGTCTTTTATAAAGATGAAAACGGTTACGGCGTACAGAAATGCGGCAATAAAAGAAAATTTTAAATACGATACGATAGGATGCTGCTTAAACATACAATTAGCTTTTAATTTATTTAGATAGGTTATTAAAGATTGCCAATAACCGTTCCATATAAAAGAAAAGTTAAGTGGGGCGATAATTCCGCAGGAATGTTGCCCGCAGATTTTGCTGATAGACGCAGATGTTTTGTCTTTTGTTTGTAGACGAACTCGGTTAAGCAAGGTTTTAACCGAGTTTATTTTAAGCTTTCGAATTATCGATACTTTTCAAACTTTTGGAGTTTGGGCAAAAAGAGTTTTTTTCTAGACAATTCGTATTGGTAAATTGTTTGCCCCAAGTGTTCCAAAAACGGGAAACAAACAGTTTGATATTCATATTTGTCATCGTTGTAAATACCGTCGTTGTTAGATTGTACCACGGCAGCCAGTAAAAACTCCACCTTGTTTTTGTAGTCAACAAAATACGTATTGTCGATAGTAAAACCATACGAATCGCCAATTTTATTGAAGATGCGAATATTTGAATTGATAGTCGCATCTTTCCGTTGGCCGTAAAACAAAAACTTACCAAAAGCGGTAAAAAAAGTAGCTGTATCATAAGTTGGGAATTTGCTTTCGGTTGGATACATGCTCATGTAACGGTAAAAAAAATCATAATCAGAAGGTGTTAATTTAAATTGTTCAGCAACAGGAAAAGTTTCTGGAAAAATTAGTTTTTTCATTACCAATTGTTGATCCACCAAAGGGTAAACGTTGCGGCCGCTAAGGTCGAAAGGTTTATTTACCAGTTGGTCGGCACTATCTAAATAACCAATTCCCATAACAGTATTGGTAAGCTGCAAAGGATAATCTTTGGAATCATATTGGGCCGGTTGTTGGTAAACCAATTTATTGCCGTTATAAAAAGAAATTGGGTTGGTATGGCGGGCATTTTCGCCGCCGTCTTTAATTGCTAAGCGGTTTAAAATTCTTGAATTATTTAAACCGTAAGCCTGTAATTTTTGGTTGGTTTCGGCCCGGCCAACAAATTCGTACAAACGGTTAAATGCATCATTATCACTTACCAATAATATTTTTTTTATGTATTGTGCCACAGATGGAAATCCATTTTCTGCTGTGGTATCTTTTACAACTTTAGTTTGTTCCTTACGTACGCTGTCGGTAAGCATAGTTGTATTTTTATTTAAACCATTTATGTGTAGGGTATTTATTTTTTCAAGGGCAAAAATAGCCTCCGGCAATTTTACCGTACTTGCCGGATAAAAATAATGTTGGGTATTTAACAGATAACTAAAGCTTTTAAAATGTGGGAAATTATTTTTATCTCGATTAATTTGTGTATATAAAATTTGCACTTGTTTGTGTGCAGAATCGTTTAATATAACCGAGAACCAGCTTGGGTTTGCCTCTATTAATTGTTTAATTAAAACCGTATCCATTTGTGCATTTGCATTTATTTTGATAATTAAAAAAAGAGCGACAAATATTTTTTTCATAATTGGATCAGTATTAATTATATTATAAATAATTTAAAGATACGTGATTTGAATATATGTTTATTTATTAAAATTCATCTTTATTCAAAATTACTTTGTAAAAAATTTGATATTTAAACAATAACAAATACATTAAAAAAACGAATTAATTACAATAATTATGGCATGATATTTTTCCTTTGTTTGTTAAAACATACATGAAAAATATTGATAACTTTTTGGAATTAACAACTGATCGTGAACAATTAAACAGAAAAAAGTTTTTACAATATACTGGTAAAGGATTATTAAGCGCTACTCTTTTAGATAGTTTGGTTTCAAATAAAATTTTTGCACAAACCCCCATAAAAGAAGAAGGTCCTGACAAAGCCATACATGCCGATTCTGACAAACCTATAGAATTAAAACCTTTAAACGATAACACCGAAACAGAAGATGCGCCGGTTTTTTCACCAATTAACCCAGAAAGAAAGATAGGCTTTGCTATTGTCGGGTTAGGCAATTTATCTTTAAGACAAATATTGCCAGCGTTTGGGGCAAGTAAATATTCAAAGCCAGTGGCTGTGGTTAGTGGCAACCCTGAAAAAGCAAAAAAGGTGGCCGGTCAATATGGTATTTCAACCAAAAATATTTACAGTTATCAAAATTTTGATGAGATAAAAAACAACAAGGATATTGATGTAGTGTACGTTGTTTTGCCCAACAGCATGCATGCCGAATTTGTGGTAAGGGCGGCAAAAGCAGGCAAACATATTTTATGCGAAAAACCAATGGCATCAACTGCTGCCGAGGCGCAAACCATGGTTGATGCTTGCAAAAAAGCAAATGTAAAATTGATGATTGCTTATCGCATTCAATACGAACCCAACAATACAAAAATTAAAGAATGGTTTAGGACAAAAGAATATGGACAAGTGAAAATTTTTGAGGGTTTTAACGGCCAACATATTGGTGATCCGACGCAATGGCGATTGAAAAAAAACTTTGCCGGCGGGGCGTTATTTGATGTAGGCATTTATTGTTTAAATACGGTTCGGTTTTTATCGGGCGAGGAACCGATAAGCATTACTGGCACTACTTATAGCACACCTGGCGATGACCGTTTTACAGAGGTGGATGAAACCACTTTGTTTACCATGCGTTTCCCTAGCGGACTGGTGGCCAATTGCGGCTGCACATTGGGCGCTCACGAAGGCAGGCGCTACCGGTGCTATGCAGATAAAGGCGGATGGATGGGCATGGATCCAGCTTTTCCGTACAAAGGTTTAAAAATGGAAGTGGCCCAGGCAAAAGGAAAGCAGGATTGGAAATCTAACCCAACAATTCCCGAAAAAGATCATTTTGCTCTAGAAATGGATCATTTTTCGCAATGTATTATGGAAAACACAGATCCTTACACGCCCGGCGAAGAAGGCGTACAGGATATGAAATTAATGGAAGCAATATTTGAATCGGCCAAAACAGGCAAAGAAATTAAATTAACGAAAATCGATCAATTGGATGCCTTTAGAGGTCCTTTGCCAAAAGAAGGTTAACCATGCCAAACCAAACAATAATTGGAATAATTGCAGGTGTATTTACGTCTGTTTCACTTATTCCGCAGGTAATTAAAATAATTAAAGAAAAAAAAGCAAAAGATGTGTCGATTATCATGTTGCTTATTTTAATGACTGGAAATGCAATTTGGATTTATTATGGCATTTTAAAAAAAGATTTACCAATTATTATTACCAACTCGTTTTCGTTATTGGTGGACATAACAACTTTTATTTTAAAATTAATTTACAAATAGATCCTATTAAATTCAATTTCGATTAATTCGTAATTATTAAAAGTTAATTATTAGATGGAAGAGAAATAAATTAATTATTAAAAAATTAAAAACACCGTCCATTATTTTATTATTTATCCAAAAAAACATAATCATGGGAAATCAATCGTTTGAACAAAAAATAGATAAAAGCAAAGACACTGAAAATAAACTGGATGTTAAACCAATTTATGAACGCGAATCTGATAAAGCGACACAAAAATTATTAGATAAAGTAGCCATCATTACCGGCGGCGATAGTGGCATCGGGAAAGCCATTGCTATTCATTTTGCAAGGGAAGGTGCAGATGTGGTAATTGCTTATTATGAAGAAAATGATGAAGACGCAAATGAAACAAAAAGATTAGTGGAAGAAAAAGGCCGCAAGGCTCTTTTAATAAAAAAAGATATCAGCATTGAAAAGAATTGTATCGAAATTGTGGAAGAAACAATCAAGCAGTTTGGTAAATTGGATGTTTTAATTAATAATGCCGCGATCCAATTTCCGCAGGATAATATTGAAGATATTACTGAAGAACAATTAAATAAAACATTCCGCACCAACATTTTTTCAATGTTCTTTTTAACAAAAGCGGCGTTAAAATATTTAAAAGAAGGAAGTTCAATTATTAATACGGCATCGGTTACCGCATATAAAGGCCACGAAAAATTATTAGATTATTCTTCCACCAAAGGCGCTATCATTTCCTTTAGCCGTTCTTTGTCTGCTTCGTTAAAAAATAAAAAAATTAGGGTAAATACGGTTGCGCCCGGCCCCATTTGGACGCCTTTGGTTTCATCCACTTCGCCAGGTGTTGATCCTTCAACTTTTGGCCAGCCGGCTGAAGTGGCTACCTGCTATGTTTTTTTAGCTGCTGAATCGGGCAGCTTATTAACAGGACAAACCATCCATCCAAACGGCGGCGAATATATTACCTCGTAGTTTCGAGTGCCGAGTGATGAGTTGCGAGCTTTAAGTAATAAGTTAATCCGGACCAAGAACCCGAAACTCACCACTCGGTACTTTATTTTAATTTTGCTTTCCAAGCCGGGTATTCATCCAATACTTTTTGCGGCGCATACGTGTACCAGCCATAACCATCGCGGCGTTCCCGGTCTACTTCGGCCAAAGAATAAACCACTTTACTATCGCGGTTGCAGAATAATGGCCGGTTGGTTTTTAGTTCGTAGTAGCGTGTCCAAATGGGTGGCGCTGCAGAATCGATTACCACTACCCTATCGCTTTTTGACACACGAAATTTGGTAACCATTGCTGGTGCGTCTATCCTTACCACTTTTGTGTATAATATTTTGGATTTTTTCATCCACTCAACAGCGGCATTAATTGCGGTTATTATTTGTTTAGATGGATTTTTAATTCCCATCAGAAACAAAACGATATCTGCACTTTCATCACCACAAATACTGGGCGGCTCAAAAGCCCTTGCCCAAGCTGGCAGTAAGGTTACTTCATCGTGCTGTTGGCACCAAGCTGTTAGCACGCCATTGTCAACAATCTGCGTTTTGAAGATGCAATTGAGACCGTTCTCAAAAGCAGCTTCTATCTTTTTATGCTGTTGTTCGGTTAATTCATCCAAAAATAAATAATATGGCTTCCTATTCAAGATATCATCCAACACACCCATAATGCCAATCATTGCACCATCATTGTAAGTAATATGGGTGCTATAATTATTTTTTTCCAACGGAAAATATTGTGGCCAACCGCCATTGGCGTATTGCGCAGCAAGAATAAAATTAATGCCTTTTATACAAGCAGTTTTATACTTTTCAATTTTTGTGGACGTATACACTTTCGCCAAACAATCAACATGCGTCCACGTAGTGGCATTGTCGAATGTTGTATTTGTTTCATTTTTAGCCTTTTGTAAACTATCAATTTGGTCGGGCGTTAAAATGGCGAACATGTCATAATTCTTTGGCCATCCACCATTATTTTTTTGGTACAATAAAATATTGTCGGCTACCGCAACAACATCTGTTGGCTTATAACGCTGTTGGTTTGGTTTAGGCTGAATAATATTGCCTTTATCAATTATGCCATACCAATGCCTCGACGCATCGCCAAAAGGACCGGCATCGATGGCTGTGTAAGTAAATTTTTGGGCATTTGCTTTGAAACATAAAAATGCGAATGTTATAATAAAGCAGTACTTATAAAATGTTTTGGCTGGCATATCGTTGATTTTCAGGTCTAAAAATAACTGATTGTCGGCTCGTAGCAACCTTCTTTTAAGTTTATTTAACCAAAATTCAATTTAAGTAAATGGTTTGCTTAAATTGATCCAAAGATTTTACATGCGCATTTTGTCATTTTTTTGTAAAAAACCTTACTTTTATTCCTTCAACAATTTCATAAAAATATCCAATGAAAAAAACCATTCTTTTAATTTGTTTAGCAGTTTCTGTTTTGCTGCTTGTTAATTGTCATCCAAGCAAAAAGGCGCAAAGAAATCAAGTTGCGTCGAAAATTACTTTTCAGGGCAATGTAAAAATGCTGGTTCAAACAAAATGTGCACCTTGCCATGTAAACGAAGGAGGAAGGCTGCCAGACTATTTATTATATGATGTAGCCAAAAAAGATGCAGACGATATTATTCGCCGTGTTCATTTAAACCCAGGCGAAAAAGGTTTCATGCCTGCAAAAAACCAAAAATTGTCCGATTCTGCGATTCATGTGTTCGAACAATGGAAAGCAGATGGATTGATGGACAAGTAAAATAAGTTTAAGTAAATAGGTAATTGGGTAATTAGGTATTTGTATATGGAAGCACGCAAAAACTTAATTACCCAATTACCTATTTACTTTTATTGCATGAAGTTGCTTTTTTGTTGCTCAACCCTTACTTTTGCAGCCAATTTGAAAACAAGCCCTTCAAATAAAACGATCCACTATGGCCAACGTTGGTAAAATTAAACAAATCATCGGTGCGGTAATCGATGTTCAATTTGTAGGAGGTACAAGCCTTCCCGAAATTTATAATGCGCTAGAAATTAAACGTGACAACGGTGATATATTAGTGTTGGAAGCACAACAACACTTAGGCGAAGACAGCGTTCGCTGTATTGCCATGGATGGAACTGAAGGTTTGATCCGCGGAATGGATGTAACTGATACTGGCAAGCCAATTGCAATGCCTATTGGCCCAGATATTAATGGCCGTTTGTTTAATGTAACTGGTGATGCCATTGATGGTTTGCCACAAGTTAGCAAAGTTGGCGGTCGTCCGATCCACAATAAACCACCACTTATTTGAAAATCTAAGTACAGCTTCTGAAATTTTATATACCGGTATTAAGGTAATTGACTTGATTGAACCTTATGCAAAAGGTGGTAAAATTGGTTTGTTTGGTGGTGCTGGTGTGGGTAAAACAGTATTGATTCAGGAATTGATTAATAATATCGCCAAAGGTCATGGTGGTCTTTCGGTATTTGCCGGTGTGGGCGAACGTACCCGTGAAGGAAATGACCTGCTGCGTGAAATGATCGAAGCTGGCATTATGAATTATGGCGATAATTTTAAACATAGCATGGAAGAAGGCGGCTGGGATTTGGATAAAGTGGATATGGACTGGCTTGAGAGAATCTAAAGCTACTTTTGTGTTCGGACAAATGAACGAACCTCCTGGAGCACGTGCCCGTGTGGCCTTAAGCGGTTTAACCATTGCTGAATATTTCCGTGATGGCGATGGCCAAGGAAAAGGAAAAGACATCTTGTTCTTTGTTGACAATATCTTCCGTTTCACCCAAGCTGGTTCTGAAGTATCTGCCTTGTTAGGCCGTATGCCAAGTGCGGTGGGTTACCAGCCAACTCTGGCTACTGAAATGGGATTGATGCAAGAACGTATCACTTCTACCAAAAATGGTTCAATCACCTCAGTACAAGCGGTTTATGTACCTGCGGATGACTTAACCGATCCGGCTCCGGCAACAACTTTTGCCCACTTGGATGCCACAACGGTATTAAGCCGTAAGATTGCGGATTTGGGTATTTATCCTGCGGTGGATCCTTTGGATTCTACTTCAAGGATTTTGACGCCGTTGATTGTTGGTGACAACCACTACAATACTGCAAACAGGGTTAAATTGATTTTACAACGTTATAAGGAATTGCAAGATATCATCGCCATTCTTGGTATGGATGAGTTGAGCGATGAAGATAAATTAACCGTTTCCCGTGCACGTAAAGTTCAACGTTTCTTGAGTCAGCCTTTCCACGTGGCTGAACAATTTACCGGTTTGAAAGGAGTATTTGTAAGCATCGAAGATACCATCCGTGGTTTCAATTCCATTATGGACGGCGAAGTAGATGAATATCCAGAAGCTGCCTTTAACTTGGTTGGAACATTGGAAGACGCTATTGAAAAAGGCAAGAAACTGATGGCGCAAGCGCAAGCGTAAGAAAGCCAGTCGTTGGTAGTTGGTATTTAGTCGTTGGAAACTCACCTATAATAACCTCACACATGAAAGTTCATAATTTTCGGGAATTAGTTGTATGGCAAAAAGCAATGGATTTGGCAAAACTTGCATATTCATTTACCGGCTTTTTTCCCAAGGAAGAAAAATATGGGCTCACTTCACAGATACAGCGTTCAGCTATTTCGATTCCATCAAATATTGCTGAAGGTTGTGGTAGAACAACGACAAAAGACTTTCAACACTTTTTAGGCTTTTCGATGGGCTCTTGTTTTGAATTAGAAACACAAATGATTTTGGCATTTCGTTTTGGATATATTTCGGAAAGCCAAATAATAGATTTTTCACAAGCTATCGGTACAATCCAAAGAATGTTGAATGGATTATATGACAGTTTAGATAAAAAAAGTCTAAAGACTAATGACTAAATACTAACGACTATTTTATGCATTTAGAAATATTAACTCCGGAAAAAAAGCTTTTTAGCGGCGAAGTGTATGGTGTACAACTACCGGGCGAAGATGGTTTATTTGAAGTGTTGGACAAACATAGTCCATTGGTTAGTGCCTTGGGAAAAGGCACAGTAAAAATTTTATTGGATAAAACGAATACTAATAGTTATACCATTGCTAGCGGTTTTGCAGAGGTATTGAATAACCGCACAAGTGTTTTGGTAGAAGGTGCGAAAGAAGTTTAAAAGTTTTTTAGAATATTTTTAACCCACAGCAAGGCTGTGGGTTTTTTATTTAATCTAATATAAATCCAGGCAGTATAAAAATCTGTGAATCTGTGGCAACTATCTTTTTTCGATCTTATCATAAAAACCACTGTAGCTATTCATCAGCACGTCACTAGAAGCTTAAAAGTTTTTTAAGAATATTTTTAATCCACGGTCTTGCTGTGGGTTTTTCATTTAATCAAATATAAATCCAGTCAGTGCAAAAATCTGTGAATCTGTGGCAACTACCTTTTTTCGATCTTATCATAAAAACCACCGTAGTTTTTAATCAGCACGTCACTAGAAGCTAAAAAAATATTTAATCCACAGCCTCGCCGTAGGTTTTTCATTAATCAAATATAAATCCAGTCAGTGCAAAAATCTGTGAATCTGTGGCAACTACCTTTTTTCGATCTTATCATAAAATCCGCCATAATTATTCAGTTTCACACCTGCTTCTTCAAAAAATACATGTGGAAATCCGAGATCAATTTTGCTGACTTCATCCAGTTTTTTTAAATGCCCCTCGGCCAATTGTACTTCCACCACTTTTAAGTTTTCTTCCAACTGTTGCAATTTGGTAGCGCCCACAATTGGAATACATTGAAAACTTTGCTGCATCGTCCATTTTAAAGCCACATGACTTGGCTGTACGCCCAATTCTTCTGCAATGGCAACCACCACTTTTGTAATGGCCTGGCTTCGTTCGTTCAATCGGTTGCTCCCTTCTTTTATTCGGCCTGGATCATTGCGAAGATATTTACCAGTAAGTGCGCCGCCGGCCAACGGTGCCCACGGTGTTACGGTCATGCCAAAGTGTTTGGCCATTGGTATCAAATCTCTTTCCGCATCTCGTTTTAGCAAACTATACTCTACTTGTAAAGCTATAAATTGGCTCCAACCCATCAATTCAGCCATGGTATTTCCTTTCGATACCACCCAAGCTGGCGTATCGCTAATGGCTATATAATTTATTTTCCCTTGTCGCACCAAGTCATCCAAACCACGCAAAATTTCGTCGATTGGTGTTAAATCGTCCCATATATGTAAATAAAATACGTCGATAAAATCCGTTTGCAAACGCTTTAAACTAGCTTCTACGCTGCGCATCATGTTCTTGCGGTTGTTGCCGCTGGCATTGGGATTGGTTTTATTGTCGAGCAAAGAATATTTGGTAGCGATGGTAAAAAAATCGCGGTCGCGGTTACTAACAAATTCTCCGATTATTTTTTCACTGGTACCTAATTTGTAAATATTGGCCGTGTCTAAAAAATTACCGCCTGCGTTGGCATAAGCATCCAAAATGCTAAAACTGGTTTCTTTATCGGCGCCCCAGCCAGCTTCCGTGCCAAAGCCCATCGTTCCCAAACACAATTCTGAAACTTTAAGGCCGCTGCGGCCAAGCAATTTATATTTCATAACCGTTTAGTTTTAAAAGATTTGGTGTTCAAGCTAACAAAATTCCAATAACAAAAATTCCAAATTCCAACAATTCAATCTTTACTATTATCAATATCTCTAAAACTATTTATCGTTTTTGAAGCCCCTAAACAGTTTTTAAATTAAAACTATTGGGATTTGGAATTTTTGTTATTGGAATTTGTTGGAATTTAAATTTCCTTCAATACCACATTTTTACTCACTTTCAATTCATACTCCGCTCCTACTTTCAATGCATAATTAGGCGTGTCATGACTTACCGGAAAATGAAAACAAACCGGATAACCATATTGTTTTACTTTATCAAAAATGGCGGCTTCAACAGTTTGCCCAAAAGGAACCGTGGTATCTTTCATATCCGTCATGCCGCCAACAATAAGCCCAGCAAGGTTTTCAAGCTTTCCGCTGCGTTGTAATTGCACCATCATGCGATCGATATTGTAAATGTATTCGCCCACATCTTCAATAAATAAAATACTATTTTTTGTGTTGACGTCAGACGGCGTTCCTATTTGATGTGCAATTATTGAAAGATTGCCGCCTATCAATGTTCCTGCGGCTTTGCCTTTTCTATTCAGTTCGTTCGTTTCGATTGTGTACTTACTTTTTTTGCCCAACAGCATATTGTGCAACGATTGGATGTATTCATTTTTCCAGCCATCATCGTTAAAAGCCGCCGCCATCGGCGAATGGATGGAGGCCGTTTTTAATTTGGTAAATAAAAAGGAGTGCAACACAGTAATATCGCTGTAACCAATCACCCATTTTGGCTTTCTCTTGAAAGCTTTCCAATTTAGTTGATCGATGATCCGGCTGGTACCATAACCACCTCTACCACACAAAATGGCAGATACGTTTTCATCATCCAACATTTGTTGCAAATCTTCCAATCGTTCGGTATCGGTGCCAGCAAAATAATTGGCTTGCAAGCCAAGGGTTTTCCCAACTTTTACCTGAAAGCCCCAGCTTTTTAATGTTTCAATGCAAGTTGCCGCTTTTTCTGCAGGCATAAAGCCTGCAGGACAAACAATGCCAATGATGTCATTTTTTTTTAATGAAGAAGGAAAAATCATCTATATAAAATTGGATAACGTTGCTTAAATCTTAAACGCTTAGGACAAAATAATTTTGCCGGAAAGACGACGAGGCGACAAGATTTTCGTCTTCTTCCCGTCTTTTCGTTTTCCGGCAATTAAAATAACGTTTATATTTTTTCCAACCTAACCGGCTTTGCAAAGTATTTACTTAACGAATCACGTTTGCGCAAAGTATCGGTTGGGGCGGCCGTAACTGGTACCCAAAGTTTAAAATCGCTGCTATCTGTTGATGCTTCAAGGCGTACATCAATTTTATAGCCGCGCAATTTAAAAAGCCTATCAAGCGCTCTTTTTTTATCGGTTGTAGTTTCAAAAACAGCTTTATAATCGTTAGAGCCGCCGGCAGGCTTTAGTGGTACAACGGTTGTGGTTACAGAATCTTTATGCCCCACTACAACTGGTTCTTTAACAACTGAAATAGTATCTTCTGTTTGTGCAGCAGGCTTTGTTTCGGACGTGCTTTTGCTGTTCAATACAAAATGAAAAACAGCCCAAACAATAAGCCCAATGATTATAACAATGGCAATAACCAAAACTACTTTTTTATTGATAGGTTCTGGCTCGTCACGCAAATTGATATCACGCTTAATAACCGGGATCGGTTCACGGATTTTCAACGGCTTGCGCAAGTGCGATTGTGTTTCCACAACGGGCATATAAGTGCCTGGCACAAAACTATACTGGCCATTGTCCATTTTATTGATAACGCCTACACCATCAATAATAAACGATTTACCGATATTGATAAACTGCTTTGCCAAGGTAAAAAACGAATCGACATCAGAAGTTGCCAATGGTTTTATTTTACCAGTTTGTTCAGCTACAAAATCTACAAACGCAGGTTCGGCCTGTTCTTGCAAATTATAAGTAAAATTTAAATCAGGCAGCGGCAAATTTTCGCTTTTTTCAGCGGTGGATGGCAAAGGGCCATTGCCTGTAAATGCCAGCCGGCCGATACCTGGCAGGGAAATGGATTTATTTTCGTATAAAAACTGACGGATTAATTGTTCTACGTTCACTTTATTTTTTGTTTGCGGGCTGCAATATAGAAAAGATTACAACACAGATTTTTTGACACAGGAATTTTAAATGGAATTAGACGACTTAAGCTGGATTGCATAACATCAAAAGCAATGCCTAATAACGAATTGAATTTACTTAATTTTCAATTTATGCCTAAATATTTTAATAATCGCCAACCACAAGTGTTTGAAACCTTGTTTCATTTCGGGAAAAAGCATTAATAGATTGTGCCTTGAAAACTTTGCGCCCTTTGCTTCTTTGCGGTTATACTTTACCGCTAAGAAGCAAAGGGTGCAAAGAAAAAAAATATTGTCGGAATTTATAAGGCAGCGTTCCTTTTTATCTCTACTTTCCGCTATTTACATTCACCACCCACAGCTCCGTCAATCATATCTTTTAAGCGGTTGTAAACTTCTCGTTTGGTATCACTCAAAGCATTTTTCACCAAAAATATACAGGCATAACCATGACAAAAATCAACGTAAGGTAAAGTACCAGAAAAATTAGGGCAACTAATAACCGCCGGATTCCCTTGTGAATCAACATCTTGTATCCATTCACCCAAGCCAAAGCTGTAACCTTTAGCAGCATCGGGGGCATATTTTATAAGCTCAGGCGTTGTTTGGATTTTTTGCATTTCGGCGACCGATTTTTCGCTCAGCACTTGTTTACCGTTAAACATGCCTTTGTTCATCATCATGGCCAAAAAATTGATATAGTCCGATGCTGATGATATGGCTCCGCTGCTTGGAAGAAGCGCCTTTTCGCTATAAAAACTAGTGTTGTGCATACCCAGTGGCCTACAAACCCTTTCCAATATTAACCGGTCGAAAGCTTTGTTTTTAACGAGGGTTTCGCAAATGCGGCCAACAATGTTTATACCAATCGGACTATAACGAAACTCCGTACCCGGATTGGTTTGGATCTCGTGTTTATTGGCATACGAATTCACCAATTCTTCCAGCGTAGGATATTTTTTCTCGAAAAAAGTGCCGATGCCAGATGGGTTTTCGATACCCGTAAAATTGTTAAGGCAATTGCGGATGGTAATATAAGCCTTGCCATAAGTTTTAAAAATGGGCAAGTATTGGCTCACTTTATCATCCAACGACAGTTTGCCTTCGTCCACAAAAGTCATAACCAATGCGGCGGTAAGCCATTGGCTACTAGCCCCGATTGGGACAGGCGTACGGATGCCAAAATCTGGTCCAACTTCTTTTTTGTGAACAATTTTTCCATCTTTATAAATCATCAATACGGCACCGCCACCCAATTCCTTCTTGGCGGCATCCAATCTTTTATCTACCTCGGTTAAATCATACAGCTCGGGTTGAGCCTTTTTTTGCGCATGGGCAGCAAAGGCAGTGAAACAAAAGATAACCATTAAAAGAAGTCCGAATCGTTTCATAGAATATTTTATATCAACAATAATAGGGAAAGAATCGCATCCGTAAAACATAAAGTGGTTGCTTGTTTTGGATGATGATTCAAATAAGGAGAATGATGCTGCTTGGGATGGCTAAACGATGGTCAATTTATATCATCACCATTCTATCCTTGCTCCTGTAACAAGCATTGTTAAATAACCACAACCAACAATAAAATATAAAGCAGTTCTGCAAATAAGCATGCCGTAATCATTGCCGCTAAAACTTGGACAATGAAAATTTTGATGGTCATGATTTTTTTATATAAAAATCTTCCCAACAAAAATGCCAACCCAAAAACAACAGATGCGATTAAAATGAAAATGCCTACAAAATATACCTTCATTTAAATAATTTTTCCATTCTTTATCTTTTTCCTATTGTTAATTTCTTATTATTTCCTCATTTTATAATCTTTATATCTAGCGATCACTCCTTTCTTCCATTTTCAGGTCGTTGTCAAAAGGACTTTTGGTAAATGGATAAACGGTTTGTTTTAAAAAACCTTTTGGATATTGCCCTTCGTGAACGCCTGTTCCTTCTGGCCAAACGTTGCCAGGTAAATAATACGTACCAAAAATCATATCAATAAAAGGAAAAATGGATGCGAAGTTGTGGCCATAATATTTGGGGTCTTCACAATGGTGCCAATGGTGATATTGCGGCGTAGTAAAAATATATTTGAGCGGCCCAAAGTTGATACGGGTGTTGGAATGAATCAACACTGCATGGATGGCAATAAAAATAATATACGCGTTAAAAACAGGAATTGAAAAGCCAAGTACGTACAATGGAATAAACGTCATGGCACGAGTAAAAAAAATATCAATAAAATGGGTACGGCTACCCGCCAACCAATCCATGTGCTGCGTAGAATGGTGTACGGAATGGAAACGCCACAAATAAACGTGGTTGTGAAAAATGCGGTGCGCCCAATATTGAAAAAGATCGGTTGCAAAAAAAGCCAACAACAAGGCAACGATAAAGGGCAACTGTTGAACCCAAGCATGTACTTTGCCCAACCCCACCCAACCAAAAAACAGCATGGCCGGCTGTTTGGTAACCACGCCAAAAAATTGGATGAATAAATGGCTGATAACGAAATAGATCAGATCTGTTCGCCATTCTTCGTGAAATTTTGTTTGTTCATTATTCTTTGGGAAAAACAATTCGATCGGAATAAAAATGATGGTCATCAACAGCAAATCCAAAAGCATCCAATCAAGCCCAAAATGCCAACTGGTGCTTTCAACCGAACGGCCCTTTAAACTGAAAGCGCCCAATAAAATGGCAGCCCCCGCAATAAGCGTACCCGGTAAAGCCAGTTTTATTTTTTTTGCCAACAATAAACTAAGCATGGAAAAAAAGAAGGCGGCTATAATAACTGCGGCCACCAATATCTTCATGGATTCGGCCGTGTACAAATCCCGAAACTCAGGCGTGGTAAGCCTTTCGGGAAAGTGGAAACATAATATGGCACCTAACGCTAAAATGCCAAGGAAAATGGAAATATAACTACTGATTTGGCCTTGTCCTACTTTCAATCGCGTGTTTGTTGGCATATTATCATTTTTTACAAAAATAGCAGCGGCGATATTAAAAATAAATATTATTTAGGAACGGACGTTCTGCGTTTATAATTGGTTGGTATAAGTTTATGGTTGGTTGTAGATTTTAAGTTCAATTGAGTCCTTTTAATTATTTAAGTTCTTGAAATTTCCAAAAACAATTGCGATAAGGCACCCAAAAAAACTATAAGCTACGAGCTATAGCATTTACCAAATGTATCAAGTAATTATTGCTATGGCTGATAGCCCCTAGCTAACAGCCCAAAGCTTTAGCGCAGGTATGAAAATTGATGGATTGATAAATTACGGGATAAACTTATTCAATTTACTTATTATCCTTCATTTAAAAACCATTAAATAAAACCTAAAAAAAATGAATACCAACCGCCTATCAGAAACATTGCGTAGTGCGCTGAACCAACAAATGACCAACGAGGCCTATAATGCGCAAATTTATTTGGCGTATGCTTCTTGGGCCGCATCAGAAGGGTACGACGGCATTGCCAATTTCTTATTCCGCCATGCTAATGAGGAACGTGGCCACATGATGAAGTTTTTGGAATATATTTTGGAACGTGGCGCTACCGTACAAATTCAACCAATAAACGCACCAGATGGCGTTCCTTCGAACATGCTTGACTGTTTTGAAAAAACATTTAAAGCCGAAGTGGAAAATACCGAATCCATTTACAAAATTGTGAAAATGAGCTTTGATGAAAACGATTGGATTACTTGGAACTTTTTACAATGGTTTGTAAAAGAACAAGCCGAAGAAGAAACCATGGTTATGGGAATGCTGGATAAATTAAAGATTGCCGGCGGCGATAAAGCCACTGTCGAATCATTATATTCATTAGACCGCGACATGAAAACCACGCCGGACGAAGCTGAACTGGCACAGGAAAAAGATGCGGAAAACCCGTAGGGACTAGTAATTATGTAATTGAGTAAATAGGTAAATAAGTAATTGGCAAAATATATTTCCAACTTTCTTGTTTACCTATTTTTACATTTTAATTCTTACGAATGTTTAAAAAGATCCCAATTAATTACTTATTTACCCAATTACTTAATTACTTTCCAGTAGCCTAAAAAATATATTTCGTACTTAAAAAATTAGAACTATGGCTTTCTATAATATCATTTAAAATATGCTTGTTGGTTTCGGTGAGTTTAGTGGCCACCAACGAGCGGATGGAAAATGAACGCAAAGCATCTACTACGCTCAAAGTGCCTTCGGCACTATCTTTCCTACCGGTAAACGGAAAAACATCTGGCCCACGCTGGCATTGACAATTGATGTTTACGCGGCTAACTTGGTTCACCAACGGATCGATTAAAGTGGACAATTCTTCCACATCGTTACTAAAAATACTTACTTGCTGGCCGTGCGGAGAATCGATCAAATACTGGATTGTTTCTTCTAAATCAGTAAACGGCACCACTGGAACAATTGGCCCAAACTGTTCTTCGCGATACAATTTCATTTTACTATTTACTGGATAAACAACAGCAGGATAAACAAAAGATTCAGCCATTTTACCACCGTTTTCGTTGATGATAGTTGCACCATTTGCTTTGGCATCTTCCAAGCAAGCTTGCAAGTAGGCAGGTTTTCCGGGTTCGGGCAAAGGCGTGAGCGACACTCCAGCTTCCCAAGGCATGCCATATTTTAGTTTACCGACTGCCTCAGACAACATTTTCAAGAATTCATCGGCAATACTTTTGTGAACAAACACAATTTTTAGCGCCGTGCATCTTTGTCCGTTAAAAGATAAGGAACCCAAAACCGTTTCAGAAACGGCCAATTTCAAATCGGCTTTGGCGGTAATAATAGCGGCATTCTTTGCATCCAATCCTAAAATAGCCCGCAGCCTATTTATTTTAGGGTGCAGTTTTTTCAATTCGTTGGCCACTTTGCTAGAACCGATTAACGTAAGTACATTAATGTTGCCCGATTTCATTAATCCGGGTATAATGGTATTACCACGGCCATAAATAGTATTTACCACACCCTTTGGAAAACAATCCTTAAAAGCATTTAACAAAGGGCAAAACAACAATGTACCATGTTTTGGTGGTTTAAACAAAATGGTATTGCCCATGATTAGGGCTGGAATTAAAGTGGTGAAAGTTTCGTTCAACGGATAATTGAACGGCCCCATACAAAGCACCACACCAAGCGGTGAGCGGCGCACTTGCGCAGCAATACCTTGTTCAATATCAAAGCGGGAAGATTCGCGGTCAATGTCTTTTAGCGCATCGATGGTGGCATAAATATATTCAACGGTACGGTCAAATTCTTTGGCGCTATCGGCGAAGCTTTTACCAATTTCCCACATGATCAATTTCACCACTTCATTTTTTTGTTCCAACATTTTATGGGTGAAATTTTCAACGCATACAATCCGTTGGGCTACGCCCATGGTCGGCCATTCGCCACGGCCATTGTCGTAAGCAGCCACTGCGGCATTTAAAGATTCCATGGCTTCGGTTTCGGTACAAATGGGATAAGTGCCTATTAATTTCCGTTTCAATCCTTCGTCGGTAGGAAAGCAAACGGGTGAATACACTTCATGTACAGTGCCTTTCCAAACTTTCAGTTCGCCATTGGTAAGGTATTCTTTTTGGTGCAGTTCTGTGGCCAGCTTGTATTGTTCGGGAATAGCTTCTTCTGGCACAAAAAGCTGGCGCAATTTTTCTTCCATTTCCATAGCATTGGTTTTAATTAGGGGTAACGAAATTATGGCAAAGCTTTAACCATACAACGTTACGGTTTTATTTATCTACGCAAAGGTTGCCGTGTAATTTTTACGCAATTGTTGTTTAGATGGCGATAAAATTTGACAACCTTTTGCAAGTGGCTGAAATATAAACAAAGCAAAAAAGGTTATCAAATTTTAAGCAGAAAGCGCAAAATCAACACCGGCTTTTGCATGTAAATAACCGGTATTGAACAACGGCACATTGCAATCATCAGGTGCAATCAACAACGGGATTTCGGTACAGCCCAAAATAACACCTTCGGCACCTTTACTTACCAAGCCATTAATGATTTGCAGAAATGTGGCTTTTGTTTCGGGCAAGAAAATGTTTTTGCCCATTTCTTGGTAAATAGCATTGTTAATGAATTCAATTTCGGTGGCGTTCGGTATCAACGTTTCGATGCCGTATCCTGCCAATTTGTTTTTATAAAAATCAAGTTGCATGGTGTATTTGGTACCTAACAATGCAATCTTTTTCAAGCCTTTTTCTTGAATGGCTTTTGCGGTTGCGTCAACAATGTGGATAATAGGAATGTTAACTGCAGATACGACTTTATCGTAAATATGATGCATCGTATTGGCACCAATCAATAAACAATCAGCCCCTGCAATTTCCAGCTTTTTTGCGACGGTGGTTATTATTCCGGCGATACCGTCCCAATTGTCTGTTTCTTTAAATTTTATAATCTCACCAAAGTTTACAGAATACATTAGCAGCTTGGCAGACTCGTTTCCGCCTAAACGCTCCTGCACCATTTCGTTTATCCATCTGTAATATTCAATGGTTGAAATCCATGTTAAGCCGCCAATTATTCCTATCGTTTTCATGTACGCGTTTTTACAAATAAATGAAAATTATAGGAATGTGCCATAAACAGCCAGCAATTGGTATTTATACAATCCCGTAACTTTGAATTAAACTTGTTAAACAATGATTACACTCAACAATATATTAAAAGAAATTGAAAATGTTCCAATTGATAGATTGGAGGAAGTATATCAATTTGTACACTCGCTAACGCCCAGTGCTATTGAGCAATCGAAAGATGTAAGTAAAAAGATATTATCATTTGGCGGTATATTTAGCGACATGAATGAAAAAGATTATAAAGATTATCAAAACCAAATAAAGGAAACCAGAAAAAATCTTTTTGACCGCAGCATCGATTTATGAAATTATCAATTTTAGATACTGATATACTTTCTGAGTTTTTAAGGGGCAATATAAAAGTTATAAAAAAGTTGACGAACATTTAAATCAGTTTGGATATGTGAATCTTAGTATCATTACTTATTATGAAATATTGAATGGCCTTTTGTATAAAGATGCCAGAAAGCAAATGGAAAGATTTGAAGAATTCATAAACTTAAATAAAATTATTCCTCTTACAATAAAAACCGTAAAAATTTCCGCCAATATCCAAGCTGATTTAAGAAAAAAAGGTAGTGAAATTGGTCATACCGACACGTTAATTGCGGGTATAGCAATGGCTAATGAGTTTCAATTAATAACAAATAATATCGCTCATTTTAAACGGATAAAAGGTATTGAGTTAGCCAATTGGTCTAAATAAATTAAACCTCAACACTACTTAATCGAAACAATCTCAATCCTTGTGTTTTTATTACTGGTAGTTCGCACAACGCCAAAACCGGGGGCGTACCATTCTGTTTCATCTAAATTAAACGGAATACCAATGCCACCCATTTTTGTTTTTATTTTGGAATGATAGGTTATTTTGAAACATTTCCAAGTTCCGGCCGGCGTGGTAATTTCTTCTTCGCCTTCTACTTTTCGGTTGGTGATGTTCATTTCCAAACCCATGCCATTGTTCATATCCATGGTAAATGCACCGTCTTTTAGCATATCCCCTACTTTAATATTTGAAGGATATTCTAAATAAAATTCGGATTTGGCGTCAATATTTTTCATTTGCTCCACTTGCTGTTGCGGAATGAACGATTTTAAATCCATCATGTAAATACCACCGTTGCATTTCATGTTCACCACGCCTTTTGACATTGATTTCCCTTTGTCGGTAAACATTTCTGAATTGATAGTGGAACTAAGTACGCCGCCTGCTTTTTGCACGTCGGTAACATTATAAACCAGTTTACCGGTTGGTTTATCATTTTTTCCAAACATCGCCATTTCGATGGTTTTGTTGTTTTGCAAAAAATAATAATTGGAGCAAGATTGTGCATTTGCTTTAAATGCAAAAGCTAAAATGACAAGTAGCAGCATTTTTTTCATAGCGTATATATTTTGCTAAAAATAAACGCATTAAGCATGCATAGCACTTTAAGTGAGTATTGTAGCTGTTTGAGATAGCAATTACAAGAACTATAAATTGTTGCTGTTGTAATCATTTAAAAGGGCTTTCTTTAAAAATTCGACATTGTTCTATCCGTGGACGTTGTCGCACTAATAGGTGCCCCTTCAAAGCTTTTATTTTAGATAGGTCCTGAATCGTTAGAGATGGCTTCTGAATTGCTAGAGGGGGCTTCGGAATCGATAGAGGGGGCTTCGGAATTGCTAGAGGGGGCTTCGGAATTGCTAGAGGGGGCTTCGGAATTGCTAGAGAAGGCTTCGGAATCGATAGAGGGGGCTTCGGAATCGATAGAGGGGGCTTCGGAATTGCTAGAGAAGGCTTCGGAATCGCTAGAGGGGGCTTCGGAATTGCTAGAGAAGGCTTCGGAATTGCTAGAGTGACCTTTTTAAAACAAGTTATCACAAAAAAGTCGCCAACTGTAGATTGGCGACTTTTCCTCATTATCATTTTTCTACATAAACCTTCCCGTATAACTTTCTTTGCAGTTTTTTAAACCATCCGGCTTGCCAACATATACCAAATTACCACCAGCATCGCCAGCTTCTGGGCCAAGGTCTATCACCCAATCCGCATTTTTTATCACATCGGTGTTGTGTTCAATCACAATAATGCTATGGCCTTGTTGTATCAACGCATGGAAAGATTTCAATAGTTTTTGAATATCGTTGAAATGTAATCCAGTTGTGGGTTCATCAAAAATAAAAAGCATGTGACCAGCTGCTTTGCCTTTGCCTAAAAAGCTGGCCAGTTTCACCCGTTGCGCTTCGCCTCCGCTCAAAGTATCGCTGCTTTGTCCAAGTTTAACGTACCCTAAACCTACATCCTGCAATGGTTTCAGCGCATTAGCAATCGCCTTTTCGTTTACAAAAAATTCAACGGCATCATCCACACTCATTTGCAACACATCGTAAATGCTTTTGGTATTGTAAGTTACTTCCAGCACTTCTTCTTTAAAACGCTTGCCTTTGCAAACCTCGCAAACCAAATGCACATCGGCTAAAAATTGCATTTCTACCACTTGTTCGCCTTCGCCTTTGCATGCATCGCAACGGCCACCATCTACATTAAAGCTGAAATGTTTCGGCTGAAAACCACGCATTTTACTCATCGGTTGACTGGCATATAAATCCCTGATGCCATCGTAAGCTTTTACATACGTTACGGGGTTGCTGCGGCTACTTTTACCAATCGGATTTTGGTCTACCAATTCCACTTGGCTCAACCATTCGATATCGCCGGTTAGTTTTTGGTGTGCGCCAACTTTTTCGGCAAATTCACCTTTTATCTTTTTTAATGCGGGATAAAGAATTTGTTTTACCAATGTTGTTTTGCCGCTTCCGCTTACGCCGCTTACCACGCACAAACATTGTAAGGGAAAAGTGACGTCGATATTTTTCAAATTATTTTGTCTAGCGCCAACCACTGTTAATTGGTATGGCGATTTTTTTTCCGTTGTTGGCACTTCAACCGTTAACTGTCCGCTTAAATATTTGCCTGTCAGGCTTTTAGGATTGGCAACAATGGCATCGTAATTTCCTTCGGCCACAATTTCGCCTCCCAAATGACTGGCCAAGGGGCCAACGTCAATTATATGATCAGCTTGGCGCATCATCATTTCATCGTGTTCCACTACCACAACGGTATTGCCTAAGTCGCGAAGCGATTTTAATACCGAAATCAACCGTTCGGTATCGCGGGAATGCAACCCGATAGAAGGCTCATCGAGAATGTACAACGAATTGGTAAGATTACTTCCCAAACTACGCGTCAATTGTATACGCTGGCTTTCGCCGCCGCTTAAACTATTGGCCAAACGGTTAAGGGTTAGATAGCCCAAACCTACATCCAGCATGGTTTTCAGCCGAACATTTATTTCTATTAAAATACGTTTTGCAATTTCTTTATCGTTATCGCTCAGTTCCAGTTTATCGAACCAAGTTTGCAAATCACGGATAGGCATCTCGCACAATTCGCCAATGTGGTTGGTGCTAACTTTTACATACAACGCTTCTTGCCTAAGCCTATAACCTTGGCAAGTTGGGCAAATAGTACGACCTCGGTAACGGCTTAACAAAACCCGGTATTGCACTTTATACAGATTCGATTCCACTTCTTTAAAAAATGCATTCAGTCCTTCAAAATACTCGTTGCCAGTCCATAATAATTTGTACTGTTCTTTAGTTAAATCTTGCACTGGTGTGTGAATAGGGAAATTGAACCTGCCAGCGCTGCGTACCAACAATTTGTTCCATTCACCCAATTTTTCGCCCCGCCAAGGTGCAATGGCATTTTCGTAAATGCTTAAGCGTTTGTCGGGGATTACCAATTCTGGATCGATGCCCAACACTTGTCCAAAACCCTCGCAAACGGGGCAAGCGCCAAACGGGTTGTTAAAAGAAAAAAGATTGGGAACAGGTGGTTCGAAGACAATTCCATCCAATTCAAATTTATTAGAAAAATGGAGGAGTTGGTTGTTATCCTGACTGGAGGTCGTTGGTACATCGCCCTGACCAGAGGTCGGTGGTACAACAGCCTGAGCGGAGCTCAAGGATACATAACATTCGCCTTCGCCTTCAAAAAAAGCCGTATCAACCGAATCGGAAATGCGGTGAATATCATCTTCATCGAAATCTTTCCCCACAAAACGATCGATGAGAATGAATGGCGGATGGTGGATGGCAGATGGCGGATTTTCAGTTGACGGTTGGCGGTTGGCGGATGGCAGATTGTAGGCGGGATTATTAATATTTTTTGGACTGCTTTTAATTATAGTCTGCTTACTGCCATCTGCCATCTGCCATCTGCCATCCAATCCGTTTTCCAATAAATCATCGATCCGAATCGTTTCGCCGTTAATGTACATCCGACTAAAACCCTTTTGTACCAAAATACCTAACTCCTCTTTCGTATCTCGTTTGGCATGTTGTTTAAACGGCACCAATAGCAACATACGTTCGCCCAAAGGCTGTGTGGTAATAGCTTTCACCACATCCGGTACATCATCTTTTTTAACTTGCCTGCCGCTGATGGGCGAAATCGTTTTGCCGACCCTGGCATACATCAACCGCAGGTAATCATAAATTTCCGTCATACTGCCAACCGTGCTGCGTGGCGTGCGGGTAGTTACTTTTTGTTCGATGGCAATGGCAGGACAAAGCCCTTTTATGTAATCCACATCCGGCTTATCCATGCGTTGCATAAACTGGCGCACATAAGCGCTCAGGCTTTCGGCATACCGGCGTTGGCCTTCGGCAAAAAGCGTATCAATGGTAAGGGAAGATTTACCCGAACCGCTAACGCCGGTAACAACGGTAAATTTATTGCGTGGTATTTCCACATCCACATTTTTTAAATTGTGGGTGCGGGCACCTTTTATGAAAATGGGATTTTTTTGGTGAGACGTGAGACGTGAATTGTGAGTGGTGGATCCCAAATTGTTGGAAATTTCTTTTTTTACTTTTTCCTTTTTACTTTTTACTTGTACATCTTGCGCCTTGTTTTCGTGAATACTTCCTATTTGTTCGTTTATTTTTTTCGATACTGCCATTAGAATATTGTTTCGCTATTTTGTTTGTAAATAGATAAAATTAAACATAATTACACAATAAAGGTTGCGTGTACTGCTGATATAAATAAATCATGCTATAAATTTTGTGGTCACAAACTTATTACATTAATTTACTTCTTAAACTTCACAATCAACTAAACCCTATGTCCAAAACGTTAGCTGCTATTGCTGCATTCTTCTGCCTAAACGCCATTTCCGCCCAAGAAAAAAAACAAGAAACAAAACCTTACAAATTCGAAAAAATTACCGCTGCTGATTTTAAAATAAATGCTGATCAGCTAGACAGTTCCGCCGATGCCGTAGTAATTGCCGATGTTGGAAATACATCGTTTGAAGGCAATACCAAAAGTAGTATTTCGCTGGTATATAACCGCCACGAACGGATTAAAATATTGAATAAGAATGGATTAGATGCCGCAACAGTTCATATCCATTTGTACTTTTCTAACGATGCGGAAGAAAAACTAGATAAAGTAAAAGCCGTTACTTACAATTTAGAAAACGACGCAGTTGTTGAAAACAAGTTAGATGCTGCCTCTATTTTTAAAGACAAACTTTCAAAGCACTTAAACGTAAGGAAGTTTACCATGCCGGCGGCAAAAGCCGGGTCGATCATCGACATTGAGTACACTATTATATCCGATTTTATTTTCAATCTTCAACCTTGGAATTTTCAGGGAACTTATCCAAGATTATGGTCGGAGTACACAGTGGATATGCCCGATTTTTATAATTATGTGGTACTTTTTCAAGGTTACCAACAGTTTTATGATAGAACGGTCAAAAACAATTATCGTGATTTTAATGTGTTGATTCAAAATGGTGCCGAACGTTCGGAAAGCTATCGCTTCAACTCAAATATAACTTCTACCCGGTGGATGATGAAAAATGTGCCCGCCATGAAACCTGAGGCATTTACCACATCAATCGGCAACCACATTTCAAAGCTGGAATTCCAATTATCGCAAATACAGTATCCTGATAATCAGCCAATTGTAATGATGCCTAGTTGGTTTAAGGTTTCTGAAAGATTGATGAAAGATGAAGAATTTGGCGCAAACCTTTTTGATGCAAACGGGTGGTTAACAGAAGATTTGAAAAAAATTACCGCTGGTACAAAAAACAATCTTGAAAAAGCACAAAAAATATTTGCTTGGGTACGAGATAATTTTACCTGCACCGATTATCGGGCATATTACATGTCCAGTTCCCCAAAAAACACTTTTAAAAACAAATCTGGCAATATTGCAGACGTTAATTTGTTGCTTACCGCAATGCTTAATCACGAAAAAATTACTGCGCTGCCCGTTATTTTAAGCACAAGGGAAAATGGAGCAACACATACTTTTTACCCTTTAATGGACCGGTTTAATTATGTGGTTTGCGAAGCGGAAATTGATGGTCAAAAATATTATTTGGATGCCGGTGTGCCAAGGCTGGGCTTTGGCAAATTGGACGCTTCGTGCTACAACGGCCATGCCCGGGTAATTGGAAAAGAATTGGCAGCTGCAACTTACTTTATGGCCGATTCGCTAAAAGAAAGCAAAATATCTTCCGTAGTTATTGCAAATGATGAAAAAGGAAAATGGTCGGGTAACTTTTCAAGCCAGTTGGGTTATTACGAATCCTTCGATATACGGAACCGCATAAAAAAATCGGGCAAAGATGAATTTATTAAAAAGATAAAAAGCCAATTGCCAAGCGAAATTGAAATGGGAAATGTTGAATTGGACTCGTTGGATCAATACGATTATCCCATCACTATAAAATACGATTTCGACCCTACGGCAAATAACGAGGATGTCATTTACTTCAATCCGATGATGTCGGAAGCATATAAAGAGAACATTTTTAAAGCAGCCCAGCGCATATATCCGGTTGAAATGCCTTATACAATGGATGAGAAATTTTTCGCCAACATCGATCCGCCCAAAGGATACGAAATAGATGAGGTGCCAAAATCGGTACGCGTAAATTTAAATGATGACGATGGCTTTTTTGAATATCTAATCTCAAAAAAAGATGGCGTTGTAATGATGCGCAGCAGGATTGTAATAAATAAAGCCAATTTTTCAACTGAAGATTATCAACCATTACGCGATTTCTTTGCTTACATCGTAAAAAAACAAGGTGAACAAGTTGTTTTTAAAAAGATTAAGTAAATAATACCCATTACATAAACATCATATACTCAACCACTTACTTGTGAAAAAACTTCCTTTCATATTTACTTTGCTTGCCGCAATTACTTTACGTGCCCAAAATTATGACGTAGCATTAATACCAGATTCGCTTAAAGCAAATGCCAATGTGGTAACACGCTCCGATGAAAAAGTGTTCGAAATAAAATCGCCCGGCAAAGCGATTGAACATAAACGTTATGTTTATACCATCCTTAATGAAGCTGGAGATAGATATGGCGGATACGCATCTGGGTATGATAAATTCAACAGTATCAATTACATAACCGGCACTTTGTACGATGCAAAAGGAAAAGAAATAAAGCATGTAAAACAGAAAGACATGCAGGATTTAAGCGGCACCGGAGAGGAAAGTTTGATGACCGACAGGCGCTATAAAGCCAACGATTTTTATTGCCGTACTTATCCATACACCGTTGCATATGAAGAGGAAGATGATATAAACGGCATATTGGGCATTGATGACTGGATGCCGCAAAGCAGGGATAAAATTGCGGTTCAATACAGCAAGTTTACGGTTATTGCACCAAAAGATTATCAATTGCGATACAAACCGATACAATGTCCTATCGAACCAGTTATTACCGAAAAAGATGGCAAAAAAATATATACCTGGGAGATTAAAAATTTGGTGCCCAAAGCCACTGAAACCCTTAGCCCATCGTGGAAACAGCTTTTGCCTTATGTCATTGTCGAGCCTTCTAATTTTGAAGTAAGCGGCTACAGTGGCAGCATGGCAAGTTGGAAAGATTATGGGCTTTTTATGTACCAACTTTTAAAAGATAGGGATATTTTGCCCGATGCATTAAAGAAAAAAGTACATGATTTAACCGACCATCTTGCTTTCCCAAAAGAGAAAATTGCAAGTTTGTATGATTTCCTGCAAAAAAATACCAGGTACATAAGCATACAATTAGGCATTGGAGGCTGGCAGCCTTTTGACGCCAATTATGTAGCCACAAAAAGATATGGCGATTGTAAGGCACTCTCCAATTTTATGGTGGCACTGTTAAAGGAAGCGGGCATCAAAGGAAATACGGTTTTTATTCAAGCTGACGGTTATCCACCCCCACTTGATACCAGTTTTTGCAACGATCCTTTTAACCATGCTATATGCTGCATACCAATGGCAAAGGATACAATTTGGTTAGAATGTACCAGTCAAACTTTACCCGCAGGCTATTTAAGTGGATTTACGGCCAACCGTTGGGGACTTATGCTCACCGAAAATGGTGGTGTATTGGTTCACACGCCTATTTATAAAATGAATGACAATATACAAATAAGAAAAATAAATGCTACTTTAAACGATGAGGGTCATTTAACGGCTACCATCAACACGCAATACAAAGCTTTGCAACAAGATGATGTTCAGGGGATTATCAATGCATTGTCTAAAGAAAAAGTAATGGAATATTTAAAAAATGAACTGGAATTGCCAACTTACGATGTCGCCTCTTTTAATTATGTTGAGGACAAACAAATAATTCCTTCTATTTATGAAACGTTGAATATTACGGCCAATAGTTATGCCCAAGTAAGCGGCAAACGGATTTTTATTGTTCCAAATGTAATGACGCGTAACCACAGCAAACTGCGAAACGACGATGTGAGAAAATATCCGATCCAAATAAATTATGCCTACAATGATATTGACACCGTAGAAATTGCCGTGCCAAGTGGTTACAGTGTGGAGGCGCTACCAGCAGCCAGCAACATTGCATGCAAGTTTGGCAAATATGCCAGCAGCGCAAAATTGGTTGGCGATAAAATTGTTTATTACCGCAATAGAGAAAATTATAGTGGTGAATATCCTGCAAGCGATTTTACAGACCTTGCTAAATTTTACGAAGCTATGTATAAAGCCGATCGGGCTAAAGTAGTGTTGATAAAGAAAGAATAGCTTAAATAACAAAGAGTTATAATTAAAACGGCACAACAAAAAATGTTGTGCCGTTTTAATTTTTGAATGGGCTGCTTATTTAAGAACGCAATAATTATTTACTTTTAGCCGTTGGGGGAGTGATTTTCTTTTTTGTAGGTGGTGAAACGGTCGTTTTTTTTGGTGTGGCTGTTGCTGCTTTTATCTTTTGGGCTACTGTTGTTTCAGGCGCTTCTGCGCTTATTTTTATTGGTAATTTTTCTTCTTCCGCTTGTTTTATAACTGGCTTGGGCGCTTTTGCCGCTACAACATTTTTTTCAACTATTTTAGTTGCAGCTTTCTCTTTTTTTGCCTTGTTGGTAACTGGCTCTGTAATAGTTTCTTCAACTTGTGACGGCGTTGTTTTTATTCTTTTTGACGTTTTAACTGTCGGTTGCAGTGGCGTCTTCACAACTTGCTTTGGTGTTACTTTTACTTGTTTTGGCGTTTTAACAGCAGGTATAAATTTAGAACCTCCTTTTCCTGTGTTTGATGGTTTAGGTGTGCGCTTTTTTGGAGTGGTTGTGGCTGGAACCTCGGCAACTTCTTTTGTTAAAACAACACTCGGCAAATCGTCAACAATTGTTGATTTGTTCGGTTCAATTTCAATTTTTTTAACTGGCGACATTATCCACTCATAATCAATTTGGCGTCGTTCCAAATTAGCCGAAATAACCTTTATCCTTACTTGGTCGCCAATGCGGAATTTACGTCCACTTCGCATACCAACTAATTGATAATCAGCCTCAAAATAGCGGAATTCATCATACGTATTTAATTGATTGATGCTGATAAGGCCCTCGCATTTATGTGCCACCGTTTCGGCCCAAAATCCAAAACCAGCAACGCCACTAATAACGCCATCAAATGTTTCGCCAATTTTATCCAGCATAAATTCAACCTGTTTGTATTTATTGGCCGCACGTTCAGCTTCCATGGCAGCACGTTCCCTTTCGCTGCTGTGCCTGCATTTGCTTTCCATTTTTTTGTCGAAAGGCTGTTCGCCGTTCAACAAATCAAACAAAACGCGGTGCACCATTACATCGGGATAACGCCTAATGGGCGATGTAAAATGGCAATAATGTTCAAAACCTAAGCCGTAGTGGCCAATATTTTCTGATGTATAAATCGCTTTCGATTGGGTACGAATGCCCAATTGTTCCAGCACATGTTGTTGCGGCGTACCTTGCGCATCCTGCAACATTTTATTGAAAGAAGCTGCGATTGTTTCGGGCTTATCCGTATCAAATTTGTAACCGAACTTTCTGGCAAACGCTATAAAAGGCAGCAGTTTTTCTTCGTTTGGTTTATCGTGTATGCGATATGGAAACGGAACTGGCTTGTCTTTAATTTTCTGTTTTGATACATACTCTGCCACCGCTTTGTTAGCCAACAGCATCAATTCTTCAATCAGTTGATGGCTTTCTTTGCTTTGTTTTACAATTACGCCTATCGGCTTTCCGTTCTCATCTAGCTTAAAACGAATCTCGGTACTGCTAAAATTAATAGCTCCATTTTTAAACCTCTTTTTGCGCAATTGCTGGCTTATGTTGTTTAGGAATAAAACTTCTTTATCGTAAAAACCATCTGCTCCGTCTATTATTTCTTGTACATCTTCGTACGTAAAGCGATGATTGCTATGGATGAAAGTTTTGCCGATCCAAATATCTTTCACTTCAGCCTTATCGTTCATTTTAAAAACGGCGGAAAAAGTAAATTTGTCCTCATTTGGTCGCAACGAGCAAAGTTCATTACTAATTCGTTCGGGCAACATGGGGTTTACACGGTCTGGCAAATAAACGCTGGTGGCACGTTCGTAAGCTTCTGCATCCAAAATACTGCCTTCTTCCACAAAATGGCTTACATCAGCAATATGTACACCAATTTCGTATAAGCCTTCGGCTAATTTTCTAAAACTGATGGCGTCGTCAAAATCTTTCGCATCCACCGGGTCAATAGTAAATGTAAGGATATCACGAAAATCACGGCGCCGTTTCAGTTCAAACGTTTCTATTGTGTCTGGAATTCTTTCGGCAATTTCTAAAGCTTCATCTGTAAATTCAAGCGGGAAGCCACTTTCCAACAATATTTCCTTCATGGCAATATCGTTTTTGGCGGTCTCGTCCAGCACTTCCATCAGTTCTCCTTTTGGTCGGCGGGCTTTTTCGGGCCAATCCATTAACCTAACCACCACTTTACAGTCCTCATCAATATCTCGTCTCGGCACGGTACCCATTTCAAAATAAGGCATCGATTTTTCACTATCCGGAACAAACAATAACAGCCCTTTTGTAAATCGTAGTCTGCCTATAAATTCCGTGCGCCTTCTTTTTATAACTTTTGTAATGCGTCCTTCGCGTTTGCGGCTACCAAACCCTTCTTTGCTAACAACTACCTCAACAGTGTCGCCGTGAAACGCTTGCCCAAAATCTTGTGGACGTATCAATACATCTCCTTCTCCATCAGTTGTAATTGCGTAACCCATCCCACTGCGGGTAATATCAAGTGTGGCTTTAATTCCTTGATGTGAAGAACCATGTTTCTTTTTGTGATGTTGCTTTTTTGACATAAATTATTTTAATAGGCATTAAAATTAGTTGGTTTTAATATGTGTTTCGTGTGAAATTTGGTTGCCACCCTGACAGGGCTTGTATTTTCGCCCCATCAGGGTTTTTAGGACTTCGCTAAAAAAGTGCCCATCAAATTGCTTTGTACTTCTTGCAAACCCTGACAGGGCGAAAATACAAGCCCTGTCAGGGTGGTAACAAAAAAGCTGCCCTTGTGGGAGCAGCTTTTTTTAAAGATTGTAACAATCGGTTTTCACCATTTAAACCGGTTCTGCCTTCCCTATTTTACGGGGTGTTTTAACAACCGGTTCAAGCACTGTTGTTTCTGATTTTTTAAACCAAAGTGCACTCCAAACGTGATCTAAAGCTACTTCTCCAGCACCTTCATAACCATTACCCGTTAATGCTCTCCAACTGCAATCCCTGTTAAGGTCACTCGCAATTTTTGAAGCTGTTTTTGGGTAAGCAATCCAAAGTTTGCTTTCGCTGTGCATTGCAGGCATCACTTCCTTCAAGATGTTGTTCAATTGATTTTCGTTTACGGCAAAAATCAACGCCCATTCAATCTTTCTGGTTTTCAAAAGTGGTGTCACATTCTTTGCAAAAGATAACTTAGCAAATTGCTTTTCGATAGAAGAAGGCAAGCCTTGAATCAATAGATTCTTCTCGTCTTTCAGGAGCAACTTTTCCGTGATACTTGGTTGCGACATACTCTTATATAAAATTTACTGAAATTTGGTTTGCAAAATTAATCAAAATATATTAGAATAACCAAAAGAAAAAGTAATTATTTTTAGAAAATTTTCGATTTGGGGGATAAAATGTACAAAAATCAGTTAAAATGTAAAAAATAGCAATGCTAATTTGTAATACGCCATTACTTAGGGCATTATTGGGTTAATACCATAATTGCATATCATCTTTAAAATACTAATAAAACGCTTGGCTTTTCTCGGTTACGGCGTTAATGCTGCGGTTACAAGCCAATAAACAATTGAAAAAATAAAATAAAACACTTCTTTTTATATAGCCAGCAAAAGGTTGAATTGAGCAAATTTATGTGAATGAAGTGATCAGCTAGAAACAAGATCTCTTCAAAAGGTTAACAACAAAAGTGCCGTTTAGTTAACAAACATATGTTAATTACGCTTTCTACGGCGATCACGATATTTAAGGATACGGGCTTTGCTTTCATTACCACTCAACAATCGATTGATATTTTTTTGGTGGGTGAAAACAATCAACAAAGCAACCGCTATGGCAAAAACGCGGTAAAGTGGAACATGCTCATGATAGATTAGCAAAATAAAAATAGGAAAAGCAATGCCAGCCAACATAGAACTTAGCGATACAAAACGGGTCAAGTACAGTACCACAATAAAAATGGCTACGCAAAAAACTGCAACTAGCGGTTGGATGGCCAATACCATCCCAAAAACAGTAGCCACACCTTTGCCACCTTTAAAATTGGCCCATATCGGAAATATATGGCCTACCACAGCTGCCATACCTAAACAAATTTGAAAATTGGTACGCTGTAATTCGTGGTCGGCACCCAAATATTGCGTTGGCAATAATAAAAAAAGCAAACCGGCCATCACACCTTTTAATATATCAACGGCCATTACAAAAATGCCCCACTTTGTGCCTAATACCCTAAAAGTATTTGTTGCACCAGCATTTCCGCTACCATAATCGCGAATATCGATACCAAAAAAGTACCTGCTTACCCATACCGCCGTAGGAACCGAGCCTAATAAATAAGCAATTAGAATAAGGATGATTTGAGCCATTGCCTAGGTTAAAAAATTATCTGCTACAAGATAGTATCAAATCGTAAATCTAGGTGTGAAAGACAAATATAACAAAAAAGTAACTGATTTAAAAAAATAATGTAGGCTTCATGCAACCTTTTTGAGGAAAATACACTCCCATGTATTTTTTTCAAAAAATACAACATTTTCAAAACCTAATTTTTGGCAAGCTGCTACCATTTCTTCTTTGTCGGTAACCAAAATACCACTTAACAAAAGCACTCCATTTTCTTTTACATGTTCGGCAATACTTGTTAAGTGTTCCAGTAAAATATGGCGGTTGATGTTGGCCAATAAGATGTCAACCGGTTCAAATGCCGCCAAATCATTTGCTAAATACAGATTGATGTATTTGCAGTGATTAGCGGCTTTGTTTTCTTCTGAATTATTGATGCACCATTCGTCATAATCTAAAGCTATAATTTTTTTGCTTCCCATCTTTTCCGCCAAAATAGCCAAAATGCCGGTACCGGTTCCAAAGTCAATAACTGTTTTATCGGCAAAATCAATTTGTTCCATCGCTTTCATCATCATCCAAGTGGTGGCGTGGTGCCCTGTGCCAAAGCTCATTTTGGGAGTAATAACAATTTCATGCTTCACGCTTTTAATTGGTTCATGAAAATTTGCACGCACTGCCACAAAATCATCAATTACAATGGGATGAAAATCAGATTCCCATTTGTTGTTCCAATTTTCTTCGGGCAACCTTTCTTTTGAAAAAACTGCGTTTCGCTCCCGTAAAAAACGCTCAACTTCCCTCTCATCGATTGTACCTTCTAACGCATTAGCTATCAACACAATATCCGTTTGCTCAAAACCATCAAAATTAAAGCCTTCCAACATGGCCACTAAAATTTCCTGCGCTTCAGATGAAGGTTCGGAAATGGTGTACGAAATATAATGTTTCAAATAAAATAATGTTTATGATGGTTTTATATTTTCTGATTGTTCCCTTGCATCGTTCAGCATCATATACGAATTAACTATACGTAAATGATTGTAACCAATTTCGGGCGGCAACAATTCTTTCAGTTCACTATTGCTTGCATTGGGGTTTTCATGTATGGTTTTGGCAACCAAATCTACCTGTTCTACCAGCATTAAATCAAACACTACTACTTCTCCGGTCGGAATAAAATGTGACAAGTGCGTTTCGATCGTGCCTACCGTTAAATTTCGTTCGGTGGCAATTTGTTGGATGGATTTTCCTTCTTTAAAAAGCCTTAAACTTTCTTGCTTGGTATCAATTTTAGGGATTCCATTGCTGTCTGTTCTAACCCGTTTTGGATCTTTTTCTTTTTGGTCGATTTGGCTGGTAAGGTTATTTAATTTAGAATAAGCGATAATAATATCTATGAAATCTTGGCCAAATTGTTTTGTTTTTACTGGCCCGAAACCGGTTATTTTGGCCAGTTCGGTTAAATCATGCGGCAAATACCTCGATAATTCATCCAAGGTGGAACTTGATGCCACTAAATAAATAGGCTGATTTTTTTCATTCGCAATCGCATCCCTCAACTGCTTTAACTGTTTGTATAAAATTGGGTGCGGGCTATTATTTTTATACGAATTATTGCTTGCTGCACCTGCATAAGACGACCGTAACCGCAGCGATAGTTTTGCAATTTGCAATTGTGCTTTAGCTTGCGTAAACAGTTCGATATGAAAACCATCCCTGCAACTATCCATCAATCCTTGCAGTTCTTTTGCTAAACCAAAAAGTTCAAGTAAAGCTTCGTCGAGAGCCACGGCATAAACAGTGCTATCGGTTATGGCGGGATAGTTTAAGATGTTATCGACAATGTAAGGCCCAATTCTCTCATTAAAATGAACAGAGGCACCTTTTAGCCTTTTATTCAATTCCTCGTTGTCTTCCGGCAAAACATCTTCTTGCAAATAAACCTGCAAAACTGGCCTAAACCTGTCTGCTACTGATTTGAGTGAAACGATATGTGCCAACAAATTAGCGGCCCACGGCAAAGCTTCCCCGTTAAAAGAAACGGTATGATCCATTAAAGTTTGTTCTACTTTTTTAGCGGCTTTTTCAAGATCAGAAAAATCGAACAACGACTGTAATAAATTGCATTGATATGCTTTTTTTGAACCGTCTAATTGTGATTGCAACACATTGTCGTTTGCCTTTTTTCGGGCAAATTCCACAATCCTTGGGTCGGTAAAAACGCTATGCGGATTTATTTTGCTATGCAAAACCATACCTTGCAACGATGTGCAGCGGCTAAGTGCCACATACACTTGGCCAGGCGCAAATGCAGATCCAGCATCGATTATAGCTTTTTCAAATGTTAATCCTTGGCTTTTATGGATGGTAATAGCCCAAGCCAAACGCAATGGATATTGCGTAAACGAACCAATCTCTTTTTCTTCAACTTCTTGCTTATCGCGGTTCACGGAATATTGCAGGTTTTGCCATTTTTCCTTTTTTACTTTTACTTCTTGGTCATCGCATTGCACATATATATTATCCTTGTCTATTTTACTTACAACGCCAATTTTACCATTAAAATAACGACGGATTTTTTCCATGTCGTTTTTAATAAACATGACCTGCGCTCCTATTTTTAAATGCAAATTTTCTTCTGCCGGATAACTTTTTTCCCCGAATTCACCTTTTATTTCTGCTTTGAATTTTTCGAGCGGACCAAGTAATTTATTTAGTTGGGTGTTGTTTGTTTCGTCTGCCATACGGTTGTGCGTGGTTAACCGAATATATTTTTCATCGATACTTGGTTGAAAATTAGGCAGATAGCGGCTTTCCAACATTTCTACACCGTCATCGTCCAGTCGGTTATTACGTACTTTATTCAAAACATCTATAAAATCTTGTTCGTTTTGGCGATAAATTTTATCCAGTTCAATATAAAGCGGAGCTTCTTCTTGTAACACTTGACTATCAAAGAAAAAAGGGCTGTTATAATATTCGCTCAACAACGTCCACTCTTCATTTGGTACCACTGGCGGCAATTGATACATATCGCCGATAAACAAAACTTGTACGCCACCAAAAGCTTCTTGTGTATTGCGGCGAACAAACCGTAAAATAGTGTCGATAGCATCCAATGTATCGGCCCTAACCATGCTTATTTCATCAATAATCAACAGTTCTAAACTACGTACCAAGTCCAACTTTTCTTTATTGAAACGAAGCTTGGCAAGCAAACTATGCTTGTCGGTTGATAATTCCCCACCGGGAGAAAAACCTCGTTTTCCAGCAGGTATGTAGGGCGAAAAAGGTAATTGAAAAAACGAATGCATGGTAACGCCACCCGCATTTATAGCAGCAACGCCTGTTGGCGCTACAATAGCTGCCTGCTTATGCGTATTTTCTTTAATATATTTTAAAAAGGTAGTTTTGCCGGTTCCGGCACGACCAGTTAAGAAAACATGGCGGTTGGTGAGGTTTACATAATCTGCGGCCATTTTAAATTTGAGGTTGCCAGCATCTGGTGTCATTGTTTGAATTTTAAATTACTAAATAATTACGCTTTTAACACCCCAAATAAAGAAAAGATATTTGATAAATGCTTATTTTTTTTGTAAACGAAAAAAATTACTTTGATGATGCCGTTTTTGAAAACATATAACGTTATACAATATATTTTTATCAGAATAAAATAACATCCCCTTATGTAAAAAGATGTATATTTGCATTTTAATAAAACAATACAATGGACAACAAAACAACAGGAACTGTAAAGTTCTTTAATTCCGACAAAGGTTTCGGATTCATTAAGCATGATGATGGAAAATCTGAAACATTTGTACATGCCACTGGCCTGATCGACGAAATCCAACAAAATGACAGGGTTGAGTTCGATTTGCAAAATGGCAAAAAAGGCATGAACGCCGTGAACGTTAAACGCATCGATTAATATTGATTAGTTACGAACAAAAGTTTACAGGCCGTCCCTTTTGGGATGGCTTTTTTTTATTTATGAACTTGGATTAATAGGGCTTAAATAGATTTAGTGGAACAGAAAGTATTAATCCATCCTAAAAGTATTAATCCATCCTATAAATAAAAATCCCAACCTTATCATAGGCTAGGATTTTTTTATCTCGTAATTCTACATTCTACATTCGTAACTAACTATGCCATCAATTCATGGCCCATTTTATCTCTTTTGGTATTTAGGTACTTTTCATTGTGGGGATTAATGGCCGTTTCCAAAGGAACAGTTTCAACAATTTCTAATCCATAACCCGTTAATGCCACCCTCTTTTTGGGATTGTTGCTCATTAACCGCAGTTTTGTTACGCCCAAATGCCGCAAAATTTGCGCCCCAACTCCATAATCACGGGCATCGCCAGGCAAGCCCAAATGCAAGTTTGCTTCTAAAGTATCCATCCCTTCTTCTTGCAATTTATACGCTCTCAATTTATTCATCAACCCAATGCCTCGGCCTTCTTGGTTCATATATAAAATCACCCCTTTCCCTTCAGCTTCAACCAATTGCATGGCTTTAGCCAACTGATCGCCACAATCGCAACGTAAGCTTCCTAAAATATCGCCAGTAAAACAGCTGCTATGCACACGCGTAAGCACCGGTTCATTTTCTTTCCATTCGCCTTTTACCATGGCCAAATGCTCAAAGCCATTTGTTTTGTCTTTAAAAGCAACCAATTTAAAATGGCCGTTTTTGGTAGGCATGTCCACCCGTACCACTTCTTCAATCAATGAATCTTGTTTTAGGCGATATTCAACCAAATCTTTGATGGAAACAATTTTTAAATCGTGTGTTTTAGCAATCACTTCCAATTCTGGTAAACGAGCCATTGTGCCGTCGTCATTCATAATTTCAACCAAAACGCCAGCCGGCTCAAAACCTGCCAAACGAGCTAAGTCGATTGTAGCCTCTGTATGACCTGTACGGCGAAGGACGCCACCTGTGCGTGCCCTTAGCGGAAAAATATGACCTGGGCGCCCCAGTTCTTCGGGCCTTATAGTTGGGTCGATTAATGCCTGAACGGTTTTAGCCCTATCGGCAGTTGAAATACC
>CAWJTH010000131.1:0-18480 GCA_963845495.1 uncultured Chitinophagaceae bacterium | reverse complement strand
ACCTTAACTGGCCGTGCAGATGGTGCTTCGCAATTGGCCAACGGAAACAAATGGGCATTGTTCCCATCAGGTGCATTTGCATGGCGCATTATCGATGAAAAATTCTTCCAACAATCAAAGATTTCGACTGTTTTTTCTGATTTAAAATTGCGTTTAAGTTATGGTCAAGTGGGCAATGCAAACGTATCGCCATATAGTACGCAGGCAACTGTGCTAAATACCATTTACAGCTACGACCAAACATTGGGCAACGGCTTTGCGCCGGGTAATTTAGGCAACAAAGATTTGCAATGGGAAAGAAGCGAAGAATATAATCTGGGCTTGAATTTGGGCTTCTTTAAAAACCGGATCACAGCAGCAGTTGAACTGTATAATAAAAATACCAAGAACCTGATTTTACAAGAAAATTTGCCAACCTCTACCGGCTTTAATACTGTGTATGCAAACGTGGGTAAAATTTCAAATAAAGGCATTGAAGTGCTTTTAAATACCAAAAACATTATGACCAAAAACTTCTCTTGGTCCAGCATATTTACCTTCTCAAAAAATAATAACAAAATTGAACAATTAGCCAATGGTGTTACTTCAATTATTGGTAGTAGCTTATTTGTTGGCCAACCTGTAAAATCTTACTACGACTACAAACTTGCCGGTATTTGGCAACAGGCCGATAGCGTTGCGGCCAAATCTTTTGGTCAATTACCAGGCTCGGTAAAAGTGGTTGATCAAAATAAAGATGGCGTTATTTCTACTTCAACCGGCAAAGATGACCGCGTTGTGTTGGGCACACAATTGCCAAATTATATCATGGGTTTCACCAATAAATTCAGTTATAAAAATTTCGATCTTTCGTTTTTACTTTATTACAGAAACGGAACGCTTTACAACAACCAGTTACTAACCGGCACCATGGGCGATTATACCAACCAGCGGTACAATCACATTGCATTAAATTATTGGACAAAAACCAATCCAATTAATACTTGGTATGCGCCGGGCGTTTCTCAGCCATACAAAACTGCCATTCAATATGAAAAAGCAAGTTATTTAAGGGTTTCCGATATAACACTTGGTTACACGCTGCCAAAAGTTACTTTAGATAAATGGGGCATCGACCGTATGCGGCTGTATCTGCAAATTATCAATCCGTTTGTGTTTACCAAATATCATGGGCTTGATCCTGAATATAATTCCAGTTCTTACATTGATGATGTGCCAACCATTGTATACACATTTGGCCTAAACATCGGTTTCTAAACAATCAAACTAAAACTATTTAAAATAATTTTATATGAATATTTTCAAGAATATTAAGCTTGTTTCAATATGCATATTATTGATTTGCATGGCGGTAGCGGGCTGTAAAAAAAGTTTCTTGGACGAAAACAATCCAGGCAACAGAACAACTGACACCTATTATGCAACTGCTGCGGGTTTTGAAAGTTTGGTTACTTCTTGCTACCCTTTGTTGCGGGATATTACGCAGCAACGTGCTTTGGTTTTGCCGGGAACCGATGTTTTTGCAGCATCCGGTTGGGGTGGCGTTTATTTTAACCAACCTAATCCGTTGGGCAGCGCTTATGATCAATACGATATTCGCTTGAACGCTTCTTTAGCCGAAATACAAACGCTTTGGGATTATTTATACCGCGAAATAAATAGGTGTAATGCAGTGGTATCAAGGGCTCCGGGTGCTGTGGGCGAAGCCGATTCGTTAAAAACGCTCCGCATTGGTGAAGCAAAATTCTTGCGTTCGTTATGTTATTTCTGGGCAGTGCAACAATGGGGCGATATTCCCATGCCATTGGTTGAAACTACCTCAGGAAGTTTAACGGTAACAAAAGCTTTGGCAAAAGATGTGTACACCCAAATTATTACCGACCTTACCGAAAGCGTTGCCAAATTGCCTGTAAAACAAACCGATATCGGCCGCCCAACGCAAGCCGCAGCCAAGTTTTTATTGGCTCGGGTTTATTTAACACGGGGCTGGAATTTTAATAATTCGCTTGGCGGAACCAGTGCCGATTTTACCAGTGCGTTGCAGCTTTGCGATCAAATAATTTCATCGGGTTTGTATCCGCTGGAATCAAACTGGAATAATTTATGGCCTTTGCACAACACCAATCCAAATAAAGAAACGGCTTCCGCGGCTACTTCGGTTGCTACGGCCAACAAAAGTGCTGAAGTCATTTTCGCCGTTCAATATGCCAATGCATCTGATTATCAAGGTGATCCGAGCAACGGAACCACTTTAATTGGCAACAATATGCACGGTCAGTTTGGTATTGGGCCAAATACGGTTGCACAGCAAGCAAGAACAAATTTGTACAACAGGTTCAATAACCCTCAGCTTTGCACTTGGGCCGCTTATCGTTTGTTTGACCCTTCATTGGATGTTCGTTATAATGGCACTTTCAACAGTGTAACTTATGCCACTGCCGCAGGCACTGTTTCGTTGGCATCCAACAAACCCTATCCACAAAGTATTACGCTAAGTTTTGCGGTGAACGATACAACGGCTATTGCGTTGCCATGGACGAATCCTGCCACAACTGCTGCGCAAAGGGGCGTTGATATTCAAGGCGGCACCAAAAAATATTCGGTCATCAATCCAAACGAATATGTTGGGTTGGGTTATATCACTTCCACAACACCTATTGTTGATAATTTGGCAGGCGGCGCACCATTGTTCTGGAAGTTTTTTCAACCCGGCATTACTTATGGCGATGGTTATTCAACTTTTAACGATCCATTGTTCCGTGCCGCGGAAGTTTATTTGATGGCTGCCGAAGCAATTGTAAAAGGAGCAACCGGCGCACAATTGGGAACAGCAGATGTTTACTACAACAAAGTGCTAGACCGTGCCTTGGGTGCAAATGCTGGCAAAAGCCCGATGTGTGCCGCAAACCCAGGATTGGTAAACGATCCGGTTACTAATGTGGTTTCGTACAGGGCAACACCCGCAAATATTACGGTTGATTTAATTTTGGACGAATCAGCCCGAGAATTGTTGGGCGAAGGCGACCAAAGATGGTACGATTTAAAACGTACCGGAACATTAATTTCCCGCACCACCAAATACAATCCTTGGACGGCTTTTGGAACCACGGGAACGCCGCTAATCAATGCCATACATTATTTAAGGCCGCTTCCACAAGGCATGTTAGATAATTCAAATCCGCGAATTGCACAAAATCCTGGTTATTAAAAAATTAATTAAATATTGAATATCCAATGTTCAACACTTAATAGTCAATATCGTTCTATTATTTTGTTAAGTGGTTGAATGTAAGTAGTTGAACATTGGATGAACATTTCATTTGCTGCCTTACTAAAAGCATATTGAATTAACAAATAATGAAAAGAATATTTTTAAAACTAATAATTGGTATGAAAATTTCAGCACAACACCCAAAATAATGATTATGGCAATGAAAAAAGTTTCTATGAAAGATATTGCCAACGAATTGGACATATCCATTACAACGGTTTCATTTGTTATAAACGGGAAAAGCGAGGAAATGGGTATTAGTGCAGCAACTGCCAATAAAGTACACGAGTTAATAAAAAAAGAGGTTTTAATCCAAACAGTGCTGCACGCATGTTACGGACCGGAAAATCGCAAACATTGGGATTGATTGTAGAAGATATCGGCAATTACTTTTTTGGAAACATTGCGAAAATTGTTGAAATAGAAGCACATAAAAATGGCTACAGCGTTTTTTTTAGTAGTACAGAAGGCAACGATAATACCGCTCGGGATTTAATCAATAAAATGAAAAACAGTTCAGTAGACGGTTATATTATTACAGCCACCGATGGATTAAAAGACGAACTAACAAAGCTGAAAAAAGAAAATGTACCGTTTGTTTTGTTGGATAGATTGATGCCGGAGATTGAAACAAATTATGTGATTTTAGACAATTACAATGGTGCTTACGATTTAACGAAACACTTACTGGATAACGGTTACACCAAAATCGGGTTTATTTCTATCGTTAAAGGCATGTCGCAAATGCTGGATCGAAAAAAGGGTTTTATAGACGCTTTGACTCAAGCTAAAATCCTCTTTCCTTTAAAAACAATTTTGGAAGTGCCTTTTGAAGAAACGGATGAAAATATAATTGCAACCATTACAAAATACCTTGCTAAAAATCCAAAATTGGAGGCCTTATTTTTTGCAACCAATTATTTAGGCGTAATGGGCATTGAAGCGTTACAAAGAAGCAACTTGAAAATACCTGCAGATATAGCAATGGTTTGTTTCGACGACAACGACCTGTTCCGTTTGTTTACACCATCTATCACCGTAGCATCGCAGCCAATCAAAGAACTGGCAACGCAATCAATTGATTTGTTATTGAAGATTATTAAAAAAGAAAAAAAGCAAACTAAGCCAATCGGTAAAATTATACAACCTGTTATCATTGTCAGGGATTCGTCACCCAAAAAATAATATTGGCGATGGCAAATTAGGTTAGAAAAAAATGGTTGATTAAAAACGTAGTCTAAAGATTTCAAAATAATAATATGGTAAAAAATACTATTCCAAAAAGGAACAGGAGCTGTTTTGTTGTTGTTTTCTGCTGTTGCTCGCTGTTACTGTATTTTTCAAATTTACATGCGCAGCAAAAAAATGCGTTGCCAAATATCGTGTATATTTTGGCTGATGATTTAGGCTATGGCGATGTTGGCATTTACAATCCCGAAGCAAAAATTGCCACGCCAAATATTGATGCGTTGGCCAAACAAGGCATGCGTTTTACCGATGCGCATACCACATCTTCGGTTTGCACACCATCCAGATATTCTATTTTAACTGGTCGATATCCTTGGCGCAGTCGGTTGTCCATCGGCGTATTGCGGGGTTACAGCCGAACCTTAATTGATGATGGCCAACCCACGGTAGCTAGTTTACTTAAAACAAAAGCTTACCGTACAGGCGTTGTGGGCAAATGGCATTTGGGTTTAGATTGGGTGCTAAAAGACGCTTTCAAAGATTCCATTAATCCAAAATATAACAAGGAAAATTTGTATGGGATCACGAACGACATGGATCCAAACCAAATTGATTTTACCAAACCGCCCGTGCACGGCCCAACCACGCAAGGCTTCGATTATTCTTATATTTTACCAGCTTCGCTGGATATGCCGCCATATTGTTATCTAGAAAATGACCGTTTAACGGCGCCGCTCGACAGTTATACAAAAGGCAATAAGTTGCCTGGTGATTACACCGGCCCGTTTTGGCGGGAAGGTTTAATGAATACCGGTTTCAATTTTTATGATGTGTTGCCTGCTTTTACTACAAAGGCCAACGATTTTATCAAAAAAGAATCAACATCTCAACAGCCTTTTTTTCTATATTTTGCTATGCCGGCACCGCATACACCTTGGATGCCAGGTAAAATTTATCAAGGCAAATCACAAGCTGGCGACTATGGCGATTATGTGCAAGAAGTTGATGACGCTGTTGGGAAAGTATTGCAAACACTTGATAATCTTGGCCTTACAAAAAATACAATTGTGGTTTTTGCCAGCGATAACGGCCCGTATTGGCGGGATAATTTTGTGGAAATGTACCACCACAAAGCCGCTGGCCAGTTCCGTGGGATGAAAGGCGATGCTTTTGAAGGCGGTCATCGGGTGCCATTAATTGTGCGTTATCCCGGCAAAATAAAGGCCGGAACAATTAGTACTGCCACCACCACTTTGGCCAATTTTATGCAAACTTGCGCCGATGTAACTGGCCAACATTCAGCCAAATTTGAAACCGAAGACAGTTATTCCATTTGGCCGATATTGATGGGGAAATCGGCAACAATTGAAACGCAAAAAGCCATCGTAAACATTTCATCTAAAGGCACTTACGATGTTAGAAAAGGCCCTTGGAAATTGATTACAAAACTAGGCTCCGGCGGTTTTACGGTTCCGTCGGACGTAACGCCAAAACCAGGCGAACCCATCGGCCAATTATACAATTTGGATAACGACATCCATGAAGACCATAATCTCTACAACCAATATCCAGACAAAGTAAAAGAACTCACTGATTTATTAGAAAGCATTAAAAATGCGCCCAAAGGAAAACAATACAAATAATAAAAGATGAATAAAATAATTGCTTGTTTATTGATATTGACTTTTAGCAATTCGCTTTTTGCCCAAACAAAAATCGAATATGTTCCGCAATTTAAAAATGAAAACCACCCTGAAATCGGCTACTGGTTTATTTCGCCCAATTTAATAAAAGACGAAAAAAAAATTGTGGCTAATATTGATAGTATCGCCAAAAAATGCAATTATACCTTGCTCTTTTTAACGGCCCGCGAAGGCGCTGATTTTTACGATTTTAAATTATTACATCCCATTTTTCAAAAATTGGTAGCCGAAGGCCATAAAAAAGGATTGAAAGTTGGACTGCAATTATGGGGCAATTATAAAGATAAAACCATCGACGGTTCGCAACGGATGATCGTTGAAAATGAAGTGCAGTTGGACGTTTCAGGCAATGCAGACTTTACGGCCAAAGCAAAATTTATCCGTTTCCCCGACCGTTTATTAAAGTCGGATTTGTTTAAAGTGTATGTCTTTAAAAAAACAAGCGATGGTTTTTATGATCCAACAACGTTGAAAGATATTACCCAACAATGTGAAACAACTTTGCCTGATAAAGCAACCGTACAGGTAAAAATAAAAGGCGGCGATGCAGCAAAAAATTTAACGGCCTGCATCATGACCGAAGAATATTGCAGCCAAAGCAGCATGTGGGACGATGTTGAAATAAACGGTTTTGGCGAAGCGATGGATAACTACAGCGACATTCCGTTTGATGGATTTGCCCTGGACGAATACGGAAATAAGTTTGTGGCACGACTGGCGGAATTGAACATGGAACCCTTTCGTGGGCGCTGGTACTCAACCGCCATGGCAACTGCGTACCAAAAAGCAACCGGCCATTCGCTGGAAAAAACTTTGTTCGATGGCCGTTTCGCACCCGAAGGAAAACCCGAAGTGCGGATAAAAGCCATAAACGAGTACATGGAATTCATGCGTACGGGTGCTTTGCGGGTTGAAACGGCTGCGTATAACAAATCGAGAAGGGTTTTTGGTGAACAAATTTTCAACGGCATTCACGATACTTATCACAATAGTTTGATAAACGATGAGATTTGGGCAAATGGTATTAGCTGGTGGAATTCCCCAAGGGCTTACGGCCAAACCGATGAAAAAACGCCTTTGCCTACACAAATGGGCGTGGCCATGGCGCATGTAAAAAATGCCATGTACAATCAATATTACGATAAGGATTTAGAGCCGGTATTGGTAAAATCGTTCAACGATTTGCGTTACGGCGTTCGTACACATTACCACGCTTTAAACGATAAGCGCCCCAACCGTTTTGATTTGGAAGATGCCGATGCCATCACAGGAATTAACCAAAATGAGAATTGCGCAAGACTGCTCAATAAATTTAATCCGTCGTTGCCGGATATAAAATTATTGGTCATTTTTGGGATGGAAGCATTATCAAATTGGTATCCAAACGATTCAAACAGAGGTATTTATGACATCAACGACAAATTAGGGATTGAAGAAAAAGCGGTTGATATCTGGAAAGCCGGTTATTTAAATGCGTTGGTTCCGTCTGATTTAATTGTGAATAACAAACTTGTTATTGGTGCAGATGGAAAGCCAACAATGAACGGTCACAAATTTGACGCCATCCTTTATTTAAACCCACAATATGCCCGTGAACCGGTTATAAAATTTCTCGAAACTTTCGTAAACAAGGGTGGGAAATTAATGGTGGAAGGTAATGCCGACCACGATTTCTTTGGGGAAAATATTTCAGATCGCTTTAAATTAATTTATGATAAAGCAACCGTGAAAGGATATTCCATCGACAATCTTTCGAAGCTTGGGTTGCAAAAAAACTGGTTGCCTGACGGCTGCCGAAATGAAGACGGATCCTACGTTTTCAACGAGTTAACATCCCTGCGAACCGATAATTCGGCCACTTTCAATGTTCAATTAGACGGTGAAAATTATACCGGAAAATACAAAGGTTTGGTGGTTATTAAAGCCAGCAAAAAAAACGGTATTGAAAAGTTGGCAGCCACGGGTTTAAAAGAATTAACCCGAAACGGAAAGCCAATTTTAAGCTTTAAAAACCCTATTGATGTATATGTTGAAAGGCAGGGAAAAGAAGTGAAAATGGTTGTGGCAGACGGTTCAAAAACAATAAAATCTTTGGTAAATAACTTATAAAAAACAAATTTATTTCTTTCAAAAGCCCTGAAGGGACGACATCCAATAGCATATGTGCAAGGCCCTATGTTCCTAAAATAGAACCCATTTTAATGAAAAATATCATCGCACAACTTCTTTTTTGCCTCATCTTTTCCCAATCATTTTCCCAACCAAAAAATGATGAGCGAAATGATGACCGCATTTATTTCGATTCAAAAGAAGAACATGGCGGCAATTTTTCGTGGAAAATGAAACGGGCAGATGAAGTAAAAATGACAACCGAAGCAATCTCAAAACCTGATGTGGATGTGCAAGGTTGGATGCCAGCGATTGTTCCCGGAACGGTGCTTAATTCATTGGTTTACAATAAAATATACCCTGAGCCTTATTTTGGTATCAACAATAAAATTACCAGTAATCTTATTCCGGATATCGCTTTGGTTGGTCGCGATTTTTACACGTATTGGTTTCGCACGGAATTTATTATTCCCGCCAATTACAAAGACAAAAATGTTTGGCTACAAATTGACGGCATTAATTACAGAGCCGAAATTTGGGTGAATGGAAACTTGGTGACAACCGTTAATGGCATGTTCAAACAAGATGTCGTCGACATTTCTGACTTTGCCAAAATTGGTGAGAAAAACGGTTTAGCCATAAAAGTTTACCCGCCTGACATGCCTGGCGCCAACAAGCCAAAACCTTGGCGGGCAAGGGGTGAAAACAAAAATGGCGGCGATGGAAATATCGGTTTAAACACCACCATGTTGATGTCGGTTGGTTGGGATTTTACGTTTAAAGATGGCATACGCGATAGAAATACAGGCATTTGGCGAAGCATTTCTTTATATGCCACTAACAAAGCTGCGCTTCGGCATCCGTTTGTAAAGTCAAATTTATCAAAGCCCAATTATGATAAAGCCGATGAAACAGTTTCGGTTGAAGTGTACAACGTTGCCATGCGAACCGTAAAATGCTTGGTAAAAGGTGAAATTGTTGGGGAAGGAATTTCTTTTGAAAAAAGCGTTAGCATGCAACGCGGCGAAGACAAAGAATTGCAGTTCACTTCACAAGAATTCCCCCAATTATTAATTAAAAATCCAAGATTATGGTGGCCACGTTTTAAGGGCAACCCCGAATTGTACGAGTTAAGGCTAACAGTTTTTGTAGATGGACAATTAGCCGATTCCGTTAAAACAAAATTTGGCATCCGGGAAATTGTGGCTGATAGGAATACGCCAGACAGTTCCAAAACGTTTTATGTAAATGGCAGAAAAATATTCATTCGTGGTGCCAATTGGGTGCCAGAAGCTATGCTTAGAAATTCTGACGAAAGAATGTATGCGGAGTTGCGCTACACCAAACAATCGGGCGTTAATTTATTGCGTTTGTGGGGCGGCGGCATTGCGGAATCAGACTATTTTTATCAGCTATGCGATGAATTTGGCTTGTTGGTTTGGGAAGAATTTTGGTTGACTGGCGATACCAAACATCCACAAGATAAAGACCTGTATTTCAATAACTTAACATCAACTATTAAAAGGATTAGGAATCATCCTTCGCTGGCTTTTTATGTGGCTTCCAACGAAAGCACCGAAGTTTCCGGCACTAAAGAATTGTTGACGAAATTGGATGGAACCAAGCCTTACCAAATGCAATCAGAAACGGATGGCGTGCACGACGGAAGCCCGTATCAGCAAGTAAACCCCATGCAACATTATGAAAATACGGCTTCAAACCGCGGCAGTAGAGTTGATGGTTTTAATCCAGAATATGGTGCGCCAACTTTGCCAACGGTTGAATGTTTGCGGGAAATGATGCCCGAAAAAGATTTATGGCCCATCAATAAAAACGTATGGGATTATTTGGATGGTGGATTGGACGGTGGCGGATTTCATTTAATGACGACTAAATACACCGATTTGGTGAATAATTACGGCCCATCAAAATCCATCGACGAGTTTGCCGAAAAAGGCCAGTTGGTTGGTGCTATGAACTCAAAATCAATATGGGAAATTTGGAATGAAAACAAGTTTGCTTACGGCGATAGGTATTGCTCAGGGTTGCTTTTTTGGTATCTCAATTGCCCCAACAGGCAAGTTTGTGCCCGTATGTGGGATTGGTCGCTGGAGCCAACGGCATCTTTGTACCATACACAAAATGCGTTGGAACCTTTGCATGCGCAGTTTGATTATTTAAAAAATACGGTTTCGGTTTACAACGATTATTTCAAATCATTTTCCAATTACAAGCTTGTAGCAGAAGTGTATGATTTGAACAGTAAAAAAGTATTTTCCCAAACAAAAACATTACCAACCATTGCCGAAGATGCCGTGCTAAATAATGTGTTAAAAATTGAGTTTGATGCGAATATTACCCCTGTTCATTTTATTACATTAAGATTGTTTGATGATAAAGGGAAACTCGTAGCAAGTAGCTTTTATTGGCGCTCGACCAATAAATATTTGGGCAAGGAAACGATGACTGGGCCTACATCTGGTGGTTTCGAACCGCTTGTTAACATGAAAAAAGCAACCTTGAAAACAACAGCTAGTATTATCAAAAAAGATAAAAATTACCTTATCGAATTAGACGTAAAAAACGAATCGAAAGTCATTGCCTTTTTCACCCAAATACAATTGCTGGATAAAGATAAAAAGCCTGTTCGTCCATCATTTTATACCGATAATTTTTTCTCTTTATTGCCCGGCGAAAGCAAACATATCAGCATCGAAACGGCTATAAAACCATCAGCGCAAGATGGTTACGCGATTGTTACAAAAGCATTCAATTCTTTACCAAATAGTGTTTTAATTAAACTTTAAGTATGAAAAAAAGTGTTGTATTATTTGTCTTTTCGCTGTGCGCCGCTTGTGCGTTCGGGCAAAAAAAAGACCAATCGATTATTGTTTTTGGTGCGGTGGCCGATGGCGAAACCAACAATGCCAAAGTCATTCAAAAAGCAATCGATCAAGTTTCAGCAACAGGCGGCGGCCGGGTAATTGTTCCACCGGGAAACTTTATGACCGGAACAATTTTCTTAAAATCAGGCGTTGATTTGCATTTGGAATTAGGTGCAAGGTTGTTAGGCTCAACCAATATCAACGATTATTTTAATGATAAAGGCAGGGCTTTAATTATGGCAAAAGACCAAAAAAACATTGCCCTTAGCGGAAAAGGTATTGTGGATGGCCAAGGCCAAGAATTGATGGTGGATGTTTTTAAAAAATTAAGAAGTGGCGAAATAAAAGAAAAGGATTCGATGTGGATGTACAAAAGACCCGAAATCAGAGCCAAAATTGTACTTTTTACTAAATGCAACGATATCAAAATCAACGATATTACTTTAAAAAATTCATCCAACTGGGTGCAAGATTATGTGGGTTGCAACAATTTAGTGATTAATGGAATGACTGTACAAAGCACCGCATATTGGAACAACGATGGGTTGGATATTACCGATTCTAAAAATGTAAAAATTATCCATTGCAATATCAATTCTACCGATGATGGAATTTGCTTAAAAACCGACGACCCAAATGGTGGTTGCGAAAATGTGTACATCGATAGTTGCAAAATTCGTTCAAGCGCAAATGGGTTAAAATTTGGTACTTCTTCGGCTGGCGGTTTCAGGAATATTAAAGTGCGCAATTTATATATTTACGATACCTACCGATCAGCAATTGCCATTGAATGTGTGGACGGCGGTGGTGCCGAAAACATTGATATACAGAATATTGTAGCGGTTAACACAGGCAATGCTATATTTATTCGCCGCGGCCACAGAAATACAGACGCAAGAAATGTAACGACCAAAGGCATTTATATTGCCAATGTAAAAGTGGAAGTTTCATTCTTAAAACCCGATCAAGGTTATCCAATTGAAGGGCCGCCAGATCATCTTCATCCCGGTTACGATAAAATGCCGGTGCGCCCATCGAGTTTTCATATTTACGGCCATCCATATTTGCCTTATAATTTAATCCCATCTTCAATTGTGGGCATTCCTGGTTACCCCGTTCAAGATGTGACTTTAGAGAACATCGAGATAAGTTTTGGTGGCCACGGAAGCAAAGATATTGCCAATATTCCACTTACTTCTATTACATCCATCCCTGAAAACGAAGCTGGTTACCCTGATTTTTCTATGTGGGGAGAATTGCCAGCTTGGGGCTTTTATGTACGCCACGCCGATGGCATCAAAATGAAGAATGTAATTATAAAATACTTGGCAGATGACTTCCGCCCGGCCTTTGTTTTTGATGACGCCAAATCGATTGACTTAACAGATGTAAACATTACCACTGCTAAAGAAATGCCGGTTGTTTTGTTTAACAATGCCTCAAACATCACCACTAAAAATTTAAAACTGCCGGTAAGCGAAGCTTCGGGCGTGATGAAAACGAATTATAAGTAAAACCTCACCCCCGGCCCATCTCCACAAGTGGAAAGGTGTGCCCCTGCTCAGCTTTGTTTCTTTTCTTCAATATTCCGTGAATCTATTCAGTCTTCCATAACATTAAAGTTTTAAAGGAATAACCCTAATGGATTTAATATAAAAAATAGGGCTTGATGATGATAAAAAATGAGAAAAGTTGCGCAGAGGCATCCCTTTCCACTTGTGGAAAGGGAATGAGGGTGAGGTGGCTATAAAAATTTAAACAATATAAACTAATGCATTTACCAAAAACGATTGCCATCCTTTTCATTTCAACAATATTTAATCTTTCGGTCAACGCACAAAAGATAAAGGTAAATTACGTAAAAGCATTTGAAAATATCAATCACCCACAAGTGGCTTATTGGTTTTTCACCGGCAGCATGATGGATGAAAAAAGATACAAAGCCAAGATCGACAGCTTTGTACAATTCAGCAAATACACGCTGGTGTTTTTAACGGATCGTGGCTCAGGTTCCGATTTTTATGACGCACCAAAAATGCATCCCATTTTTCAAAAATTAGTGGCTTATGCGCACCAAAAAGGTTTGCAAATTGGTTTGCAAATATGGAAAAGCGATAACGGGACATTATTGGAAAACACCGACCGCCTGATACAGGAAGGCGAAGTGACATTGGATGCAAACGGAACCGCCAATTACAGCGTAAAAGCAAAAGGCGCCCGCCAAATGAACCATATTATTAAAAGCGAATTGTTTAAAATATATGCGTTTAAAAAAACGGCTGATGGGTTTTACGACCCAGCCACATTGCAGGAGATCAGCGGTTCAGCTAAAGTTGATACCAGCATCGATAAAGTAAACGTGGCCATCAATGCGGGAAAAGACAAAAGCGGTTACACGGCTTACATTTTAACGCAACACTATTACAACTCTTGCAGTAATTTTTCAGCGCAAGCTAAAAGCCTTATCCTTGATGCTTTTAAGGCTTATGCCGATATATCTTTTGATGGCATTGGCCTTGACGAATACAAAAACATGACCATTGCCCGCGAACCCATTTTAATTGCAACCAAAGATGCGTTTTGGGAAAGGGTTTATTCTGTTGGCATGGCCAAAAAAATAAAAAGTATGGGAATGGACCTTGACAAAATATTGTTTGATATGCGTTTTGCACCAACAGGCAATCCCGCAATCCGCATAAAAGCCATTAACACTTATATTAGCGTTTTTCGCACGGCCACGCTCGATATTGAAGCGGCCATGTACGATCTTGGGAAAAGTATGTATGGAAAAAATGCATTTATCGGCTTGCACAATACGTTTCACAACAATTTAGATAGGGATGAAGTTTGGCAAACCGGCGTAACCTGGTGGAGTATTAAAAGGGATTATGGCCACACCGACGAGAACACGCCAACATCTATACAAATGGGCATTGGCATGGCATATAAACAAAACGCCATGTACAATATGTATTACGATAAAACCGTGGATGCTATTTGGACCAAAGCCTTGTACGATCTACGTTTTGGTGTGCGCACCCATTACCATGCTGCTAATGATGTGCAGGGTTGGGGCGTTTCGATTGATAACCCCATTGCCCTAGAAAAAATAAACAAAGTAGAAAATGGTGCAAGGCTGCTGAACCGATTTAACCCGCCGTTTCCTAATATAAAACTGTTGGTAGTATATGGCATGGAAGCACTGTTTAATTGGTATCCCGATTACGGCCAAAGAGGCTTATACGATATAAACGATAAGTTGGGCATGGATAAAAAATCGATGGAATTGTGGAACAATGGTTATTTAAATGCTTCCGTTCCAACTGATGTAATTGCAGATGGCAGATTGAAATTAAACAAGGAAGGAAAACCAACGCTTAACGGCCATGTATTTGATGCAATCGTTTTGTTAAACCCACAATATGCAAAAGAATCGACCACAAATTTCTTCCAAAACTATGTAAATAAAGGCGGTAAATTATTGGTGGAAGGGGATGCCAACTATGATTTTAACGGAAAAGATATTTCAGGTGCATGGCAAAACATCATCAAGAAATCAGTTGCCAATTCTTATTCCATTGAAAATGTTGCGAAGCTTGGGGTTCCCAAAAATGAATTGGTAGATGGTGTTGAAAACGAAACTGGCTCCTATACTTTTACCAACGCCGAATCATTAAAAACGGATCAACCAGCTTTATTTTCATTCACTTACAAAGGCAATACGTTTAGCGGCAGCTACAAAGGTTTGGCGGCTATTAAAGTTGATACCAACGGAAATCTTGAAAAATTGGCCGCCACTGGTTTTTCAAACTTTAAAAAGAATGGTAAAACAACCATCAGTTTAAGTGCTCAAGCCAATGTTTTTGCTGAAATAAAAAACGGAATATTAGACATAACGATTGCAGATGAAACAAAATCTATTACATGCAAAAAGCTTTAAATAATACAAACGGAACATTGGAACAAAAAGAGGAAAGCTTCACAGAGGCACCCTTCTCCACTTGTGGAGAGGGGCTGGGGGTGAGGTTATTCTTTTCCCTGTTTTTCATCTTCCTATTTTCATTTGCACAAGCTCAACCAACCAGCATTTGGCTCGATGATTTGCCTATCAAATCTTTTTCTGAAGGCATTCCGTCCGTGGTGACAAAGACAAATGTTGCCGGCGATACCATGCGACTGAACGGAATAAGTTTTGGCCATGGTGTTGGCGTTGACCCAATTAGCGTGTTGGCTTTTTACCTAAACGGGAAGGCCAAGCAATTTACCGCAACGGTTGGTGTTGATGATATCGCAACAAAAAATGCTGCGGTTGAATTTTTCGTAATCGGAGATAAAAAAATCATTTTCGCCAGTGGGAAAATGATGGTGGGCGATTTGGCTAAAAAAGTTGATGTTGATCTTACCGGCATCCAACGTTTGGGCTTGTTGGTAACGGTTGAAGATAAAAAAACCGGAAAATTATATGGCAATTGGGCAAATGCTATGTTGGTGATGGATGGAAAAAATAGGCCGCAGCACATCCCTAATAACGATGAAAAATATATTTTAACGCCATCCGTCGCAAAAACGCCTAGAATAAATACAGCAAAAGTTTTTGGTGCAACACCCGGTAATCCGTTTCTTTTTACCATTGCCGCAACGGGTGAAAGACCAATGTTTTTTGCTGCGTTAAATTTACCACAAGGTCTTTCTATTGATTCAAAAACAGGTATCATTTCAGGTTCGGTGCAACAAAAAGGTGTTTACGCAGTAATGCTTAAAGCAAAAAATAATTTAGGCGAAGCCACCAAACCCTTGACCATAAAAATTGGCGATACCATAGCATTAACGCCGCCAATCGGTTGGAATGGTTGGAATTCTTGGGCCAGAAATATTGACCGTGAAAAGGTAATTGCTTCGGCCAACGCAATGGTAAAAATGAGTTTGCGTGATCATGGTTGGACGTATATTAACATCGACGATGCGTGGCAAGGCGAAAGAAGCGGAGCTTCACATGCTATTCAGCCCAATGAAAAATTTCCGCGTTTTAAGGAGATGATCGATTCCATCCATGGGTTGGGATTGAAGCTAGGCTTATATTCTACGCCGTGGATTACCAGTTATGCAGGTTATCCCGGCGGCTCGTCGAACTTTGAAAGCGGGGTATTTCCTGATTCCGTCCGCAACAATAAACGTGCTTATCGTTACATCGGAAAATATCGGTTTGAAAAAGAAGATGCCTTGCAATTTGCCAATTGGGGCGTTGATTATTTAAAATACGATTGGCGGATTGATTTAAATTCAGCCGAACGCATGTCCATCGCATTAAAGCATTCGGGTCGTGATGTTTTATATAGTTTATCCAATTCTGCCCCGTTTTCAAATGCCAAAGATTGGGCGAGGATTGCAAATGCTTACCGCACCGGACCAGATATCCGCGACAGTTGGACAAGCCTTTATCTCTCCGCTTTTACCATTGATAATTGGGCTCCGTACGGCGGCCCTGGTCATTGGAACGATCCAGACATGTTGATTTTGGGAAACGTTACAACTGGTTCTGATCTGCATCCCACAAGATTGACGCCCGATGAGCAATACAGCCATGTTAGCATTTTTAGCCTGCTGTCGGCCCCGCTTTTAATTGGTTGCCCAATTGAGCAATTGGATCCTTTTACCTTGAATTTATTAACCAACGATGAAGTGATTGCAATCGACCAAGATCCGCTGGGAAAGCCGGCCAGATTGGTTTCAGATGAAAACGGTATCCAGATTTGGTTAAAGCCAATAGAAAATGGAGCCTACGCAATCGGCCTTTTTAATACCGACAATTTTGGTAAAACGCCGCAATCTTATTTCCATTGGGGCGATGAGCCGGCTAAACAATATATGTTTGACTTTGCCAAATTTGGATTGAACGGCAAATGGAAAATACGAGATGTATGGCGGCAAAAAGATGTAGGCGCATTTGAGGGGAAATTTAAAACCGAGATCCGATACCACGGGGTTGTTATGCTACGCATGTATAAGAAATAGAAAACTTGCACAACATCAAAATCAATAAACTAAGCCTAAAAATAAAAATGAAGAAATTACTACGCTTTGTCTGCATCATCATTTTGTTTGGTTTCAAGTTGGCTTTATTGGCTCAACCTCATGCAGATATTTCAGTAGTTGTGGATGCAAAAACGGGTAATTATAACGTCCATTCTTCCAAACTTAATTGGACTTGGAGTGGAAGTGTCGGAATGCCGTTGAAAAACCTGAAACAAGAAAAAGGTACAGACGCCATGGGCGAATTCAAAGCCGTGTCATTTGAATGGGAATCAAATAACCAGTATGCCGGTAATATCCGTTGGTACGCAACTTCCCCGGTTGTACTGTTTTCTTTATCAACACCCAGCGGAGCTAACGGGCAATCAACAGAGGCATTTCCAGATTTTACCGGTGTACCCAGTTCTCTATATCATTTCAGTTACCATAACCGCATTTTCCCGCTGCCACAATTCTTTTTAGAAGAAACGTCTACACCGTGGCTATTTTTTAATGATAAAATGGATGCCTGCGTCGTTTCACCGGCTTCCGATTTTATGGTTTCGCTAATGAGTGGCGATGGCATAAACCACATAAGAAGTGGCATTAATCCCGAAGTGAAAAAATTACCAACCGGTTTTACCCACACAACAATAATGGTGATGCAAAAAGGTATCCGCAATACTTGGGATGCCTGGGGCGATGCATTAAGAACGATGTACAAGCGAAAACGCCCAGCAAATGATGCGGATGTGTTGCTAAAATATTTTGGTTGCTGGACGGATGTTGGCGGCGATTATTATTACAATTACGATACAACCAAAGGATATGCGGGCACACTGTTGGCCCTGCACGATCATTATAAAAAAGAAGGAATACCGCTTGGGTTACATGCAATTGGATAGTTGGTGGTACCAAAAATCATCGAACAATGTATATAACGAACACGGCGCTGCTAAAAAAATAAAAAATTTGCCAGCCGGCCCTTGGAACAAATCAGGCGGTTTAATGGAATACAAAGCTGATACATTTTTGTTCCCCCATGGGTTGGCTTATTTTCAAAAACAAATGGGCTTGCCGTTAATAACACACAACCGTTGGATTGATTCTGCAAGTCCTTACCATGCGAAATATAAAATCTCGGGCATTGGCGCCATCGATCCTGCCTTTTGGAAAGATATCATGGCATATTTAAAAAATTCAGGCGTGGCCGTGTATGAGCAAGACTGGATTAATTACATCTACATGAACAATCCTGAAATGAAATCCGACATCAATGTGGGAAATGCTTTTACCGACGGTATGGCAAAAGCTG
>CAWJTH010000130.1:0-13827 GCA_963845495.1 uncultured Chitinophagaceae bacterium | reverse complement strand
GTGTTGATGCTCATGCCACTTGGAAAAAGACTTTCTTCCATGCCCACTACAAACACGCAAGGAAATTCCAATCCTTTGGCAGCATGTACCGTCATTAGTTTTACAACATCTGGATTCGCCTCGTCCTTATCAGCATCGGTCAACAGCATAATTTGTTGCAAATAAGCCCCCAACCCTTTGTCGCCCACTTCGCCGTCTTCTTCGTTCATCGGCGTTTCAATAAACTCCTTGATGCTGTTCAATAACTCCTGCACGTTTTCGTAACGGGCAACGCCTTCCACGCTTTTATCATTAAATAATTCTTTTATAAAATTGGTGTGCTTGCCAACTTGTACGGCTACATCGTAAGCATTATTCACTTTTAGCATGCTTTGAAAATAGCGGATCATCTGTACAAATCCCTGCAAGGCTTCCAACGTTCCAGCTTTAAAACCATGATGGCCAGCGGTATCCACCACTTCGTACATAGAAATATTTTGCTCGTTTGCAATCGTCACCAAACGTTCGATGGTAGTTTTGCCTATGCCGCGAACGGGATAATTGATGATCCGTTTCAACGCTTCTTCATCTCGTGTATTTACGATGATGCGTAGATAAGCGAGGAAATCCTTGATTTCTTTGCGTTGGTAAAAGCTAATACCGCCATAAATTTTATAAGGGATGGCTAAGCGGCGCAAACATTCTTCAAACGCACGGCTTTGCGCATTAGTGCGGTATAAAATGGCGAAGTCTTTATTGTAGTAGTGGTTGCGTAGTTTTTGTTCTTGAATGGCATCGGAAATGTATTTGCCTTCCTCATTATCGGTTGCCGTACGCACCAAGCGTAGCTTTTCACCCGCTTCCTGGTCGGTCCAAAGGTTTTTTTGGATCTGGTTTTTATTGTTGCCGATAATTTCGTTGGCAACATTTAGGATATTGCTTTTACTGCGATAATTCTGTTCCAGCTTTATCACTTTTACATCATCATAATCTTTCTGGAACTGCAAAATATTTTCAATCGTTGCTCCGCGGAACGAGTAAATACTTTGCGCATCATCGCCCACCACACAAATATTTTCGTTGGCGGCGGCCAATAATTTTACGATAGCATACTGTGTGGCATTGGTATCTTGATACTCATCAACCAACACATATTTAAACTTATGTTGGTATTTATGCAAAATAGCGGGTTGTGTATTCAACAATTCATACATTTTAAACAGCAGATCGTCAAAATCCATAGCACCGTTTTTAAAACACCGTTTCACGTAGGCATCATAAATTTTGGCAATCATCGGCCTGTTTTGGCGGGTATCTTCTTGCTGAATATGATAATCCAATGCATATTCTGCCGGACCAACCAACCCGTTTTTTGCAGCCGAAATGCGGTTGCCAACCAAGTTTGGTTTGTACCATTTTACATCCAAATTCATTTCTTCCACCACGCTTTTAATAACGTTGCGGCTATCGTCGGTGTCATAAATAGTAAAACTGCGTGGGTAACCAATATGGTGGGCCTCAGCCCGTAAAATACGGGCAAAAACACTGTGAAAAGTGCCTACATACAGGTTTCTAGCTTCGTTGTTGCCTAATATTTTTTCAATCCGCTCCTTCATTTCGGCAGCGGCTTTATTGGTAAAAGTTAGTGCTAATATGTTAAAGGCGTCAACGCCATAATAACCCATCAAGTAAGCAATACGTGTAGTTAATACCTTTGTTTTGCCGCTACCGGCACCAGCCACAATCATCAATGGCCCATCTTTATGAATGGCAGCTTCACGTTGTTGTTCATTCAACCCCTTCAAATAATCTTGCATGGTGCAAAGGTACAATTCGCAGCGCAATGGTCATTAGCCAATAAGTTATTGGTCAATGGCCAATAATTAATAAGTAATTGGGTAAATAAGTAAAAGATGATTTATTAGCTAAAATAAATGTAAAAAAGTTCTTGAAAATTAGCGATGCGAAACCCAATAGTTTAAATAATTGGAACCTTTAAATTGTGAATTGTACACAATTGCCTATTGACCTAATTACTTATCATTTTCCCAACCCTCTGTTTTTTCTCTAAATCAAAATTAATAGCGGTACTAATTTTTTTCAAAGCAATAGCCAGTTGACAATCAATGGTTTTTACGGTAATGTTTAAAATGGCAGCCATGTCTTTATAAGGCAATTTATCTTCTTTAGCCATTTTAAAAATCAGCTTGCATTTAGGCGGCAGGTTTTGGATAGCGGAATCGATGCGTTTGCGCAATTCTGTGCTTATCACCAATTGTTCAGGATTGCTATCCGTACTTTGTATATCCGCATCCGCATAATCAATCGATTCGTGGGTATGCCTGTTTTCTTTTTTTAGGTAATTGATGGAAATGTTCCTTACACCCACATACAAATAAACTTTCAGGTTATCGATAGCCAATAATTTTTCTTTTTGCATCCAAAGTTGGATGAATACATCTTCCACTACTTCCTCCGCCTGCTCATGGCTATGCGTAATGGTATAAGCAAAATGTTTTAGCGGTTGAAAAAACCGCAGATACAGCTGTTTAAATGCAGCAGCATCCTCGTGTTTCGCAATCTTTTGCAGCAATAGTTGTAGTTGTAGCCTTTCTTCCATGGTTCGCTCGTTCGCAAGTTCCCCCGGCGGGAACGATTGCGTAAAGTAAAAGTAATAGCTATTTGTTAAAATTTGTCAGTACGAATGTTTTCGGAAATCTAGTAAACCCTCCGCAAACGATTGTTGTTGCTAATTAGTTTGCTAAAACACTTGGAAGCTAAATAAAACCTAAGTTTTACTCATCAAAAACTAAAATATCTCAGGTTGCAGCAGTGGTTAAATTAATCAAAACTTTGACTTCGTGTGGCTGCCAATTTTAGTAAACGGTCATATTGGGCAGGCGTTAAATCATTATAAAAATAGTAGATAGGATCGACCGGCGTTCCGTTTTTATGCACTTCATAATGACAATGCGGGCCCGTACTTTTGCCCGTACTGCCCACCCAACCAATCACTTGGCCACGTTTTACTTTTTCTCCAACATGCGCTTTTATACGCACCATGTGGCCAAACAATGTTTCATAACCGTAACCATTATCAATTACGACGTGATTGCCATAGCCCGTTGCGCTAAACTCTGCCTTTTCCACTTTGCCATCGGCTGTTGCGTAAATCGGCGTTCCAATCGGGGCGGCAAAATCAAGTCCGGCATGCATTTTAGGCACTTTGTAAATTGGGTCTGTTCTGTAACCAAAACCTGATGCCAACCGCTCCAAATCCTTATTGCTAACTGGTTGTATTGCAGGGATAGATGCCAACATTTGTTGTTTATTCTTGGCCAAACCTTCTATTTCATTGAATGATTTATTTTGATTGGCGACCCTGGCGAACAAGTTTTGTAAACTCCCCGTAATGCTTTTCACCAGTTGATTTTCGTTCATGGCGGCCACTTTGTTCAGCTCATCAATTTTTTCAACCGCTTTTGCCCTTGCGCTGTCAGGTATGGGATTGCTTTCAAAAACGCTGCGGTACACATTGTTATCTCGCTTTTCCACGGCGTCCATGCGCTGATCAACTTCTATTAATTGGCTTTGTAATATTTTTAATTGGTAAGTTAATTGCTCATTTTGTTTTTCAAGGATCTTTTCGTTGCCACTTGGAAAATATTTTTGCGCCACCAACCAAATTAATACCGAGGTAGTGAGCACCGCGGCCGTAAAACCAAACACCCGCAACAAAATAACCCGCAACGGGGTTACCATTTTTTCGTAGCGCAAGCTATGCGTGTTATAAAAATATTTTATTTTTTTCAACCGATGATTTTAATAATTGAATGATTTAATGAAAAGTGTGTGATTTATAAACTGTTCAAATGTAAAAACAAACCATCGCCCTAGCCAATTTAATCTCCCAAAAATCCACGTTCAGATGTTTGGCGACCAGCTTTGATAGCAACGATGTGGCTTTTGTGGCGTCCACCTGAGGCGGAGTGAGTTTGTTTTCCATGGTGGCATTCACTTAACAACATCACACTTTACACTTTAAATTTCGCTGTCTTTCTTACTTTATTTTCAAAACAAGTTGCGGTTATCTTAAAAACCCTGTCTGGGCAAAAATACAAGCCCCGACAGGGTTGCCCAAAAGTAAAAGCTCAAGTGCTAAAAAACGGTAAAGTTTTTTTGAAACCAAGATAAAGAACTAGAAATGATTGTTATTCTCAACCCACGGCCAAACTTTTCCCCATTTCTTTACATTTGCAGCCCCAGTGTACATTTCAACAAGCCATTAATATTAAATGGTAACTAATTGACCAATGACCTATTGACCAAATTTTAATGATCAAAATTATGAGCCTGTCCTCGTCAGAAATACGCCAGCAATTTTTAAGCTTTTTTGAAAGCAAAGGCCACACCATTGTGCCAAGTGCGCCAATTGTTATTAAAAACGACCCCACGCTTTTGTTTACGAATGCGGGCATGAATCAGTTTAAAGATTATTTTTTGGGCAACAAACCTGCGCCGTACAAACGTGCGGCCGACACGCAAAAATGTTTGCGGGTGAGCGGCAAACACAACGATTTGGAAGAAGTTGGCGTGGACACTTATCACCACACCATGTTCGAAATGTTGGGTAATTGGAGCTTTGGTGACTATTTTAAGGCTGAAGCCATTGCCTGGAGCTGGGAATTGCTGACTGAAGTGTACAAGTTGGATAAAGACAAACTCTATGTCACCATTTTTGAGGGCGACGAAAAAGAAGGTCTTCCCCGCGACTATGAAGCCTATGACGAATGGAAAAAGTGGATCGGTGAAGACCGTATTTTGCTGGGCAACAAAAAAGATAATTTTTGGGAAATGGGCGATACCGGCCCGTGCGGACCATGTACCGAAATACATGTGGATTGCCGTAGCGAGGAAGATAGAAAAGCCGTGGACGGCGCTAGTTTGGTAAACAGCCACCCCGATGTGATTGAAATTTGGAATAATGTATTCATGCAATTTAACCGCAAAAAAGACGGCAGTCTGGAAAACCTGCCAGCCAAACACGTGGATACTGGTTTGGGTTTCGAGCGTTTGGTGCGTGTTATTCAAAACAAAACCAGTAATTACGACACCGATATATTTAGCGGAACGATTGCTGAGATTGAAAAAATAACGGGGAAAAAATATGATTACAGCGATAGCAAAGAAGCTGTAGCTTTCAGGGTATTGGCTGACCATATCCGGGCTATTTGTTTTACCATTGCCGATGGACAATTGCCTTCAAACACAGGCGCAGGTTATGTGGTACGCCGCATTTTACGCAGGGCAGTAAGGTATTATTATTCTTATTTGGAAACGAAAGAACCGCTTTTACATAAATTGGTTCCAATGATTGCAAAGCAATTTGAAAATGTTTTTCCTGAATTGAATAGCCAATTGGATTTTGTGAGCAAGGTTATTTTGGAAGAGGAAAATGGATTTTTGAGGACGTTGGAAAAAGGATTAGAAATTTTCAATAAAGAAAAATTAACTGAGGCAACTAAGTTTTTTACAGTTGGTGTAGCCCCGAAAATTCATAGAGAATTTATTTCTGGTAAAACAGCTTTTAAATTGTTTGATACGTATGGATTCCCCATAGACTTGACGTGTCTTATTGCACAGGAAAAAGGTTGGGATGTCGATTTAGATGGTTTTAAAAATGAAATGTTTCAGCAAAAAAACCGTTCCCGTGCTGCCACAGCAATCAACGCTGGTGATTGGATAGAATTTGAACCCACCACCAAAAATACTTTTGTTGGCTACACAAAATTGGAGTCTGAAACCAAAGTAATCAAATACCGGAAAGTAAATGCCAAAGGCAAAGATGTGTTTCAAATTGTTTTGGAAGAAACGCCATTTTATGCCGAAAGCGGCGGCCAAATTGGAGACGCTGGGACGCTGACTTTCATCAACCCACTCACCACTCACCATGCACCACTTACCATTTTTGATACGAAGAAAGAAGGTGATTTGATTATACATTTTGCAGATTCTATTCCTGATGATTTGTATTTATCCGGAACGGTGATTGCAAAAGTGGATGTCGATCGTCGCAAAAAAATTACTTTGCACCATACTGCTACGCATTTGCTGCAAGCCGCTTTGCGCAAAGTGTTGGGTACGCATGTAGCGCAAAAAGGCAGCTTGAACGGAGCCGAAAACCTGCGTTTTGATTTTAGCCATTTTGCCAAAATGACCAATGAAGAAATTGCCAGCGTCGAAAAATTGGTAAATGAAAAAATACGTGAAAACATTCCGGTTGTCATCGAAGAATTGCCCAAGGAGGAAGCCTTGAAACTCGGTGCCATGGCGTTGTTCGGTGAAAAATATGGCGATATTGTTCGGGTGGTTGTCATCGATCCAAATTACAGCGTTGAATTGTGCGGCGGTACGCATGTCGCCGCAACGGGCGAATTGGGTTTTTTCAAAATAACTTCCGAAGGTTCTGTTGCTGCTGGCGTTCGCCGAATAGAAGCAGTGACTGGTGAAGCCGCTGAAAACTTTGTTTCGGCAAAAGAAAATCAATTAGCCACCATTTCCGAAGCATTGAAAAATCCGAAGGAAATCCTGAAATCAATCGAATATTTACAAACCGAAAATGCCAAACTAAAAAAACAGATCGAGCATTTTGAAGCAAGGCAATTGGTTGGTATCCGCAACGAGTTATTAACGAAAGACGAGATTATCAACCAAATAAATTTCATAGGCGATATCGTAGAAGTTACAAACGCTGAAGCTTTGCGCAAACTTTGCACCGATTTAAAAAATCATTTGCAAGATTTTGTAATTGTGCTGTGTGCCAACATCGGCGGACAATCATCTGTAGCTGTTTGCATTGCTGATAATGTGGTGGCAGCCAAGCAATTGGATGCGGGTAAAATCATTAAACAACACATTGCCCCGCTCATAAAAGGCGGCGGCGGCGGTCAAAAAAACATGGCCACGGCCGGAGGACAAGATGCAAGCAGATTGCAAGAAGTGATTGATGCGGTGAAGGGATTGTTATAAGAAAATTGCCACAGATTCACAGAAACACAACATTATTCTCAGTGTTTCTGTGAATCTGTGGCAATTTCCCTCCCATCCGTAATTTTGCAACATGACCGCCGAAGATTTTAGAATTATTGCACCAACCATACCTCACCAGCCGGGCGTTTACCGATATTTTAGCGAAGCCAATGTGATTATTTATGTAGGTAAGGCTAAAGATTTACGTAAAAGGGTAAGCTCGTATTTCAATAAAACATTTACGGGTTACAAAACACACGAATTGGTTCAACGCATCCACCATATTGAATTTACCGTTGTAAATTCTGAGCAAGATGCCTTCTTTTTGGAAAATGCACTCATCAAAGAATTCCAGCCCAAGTTTAATATCGATTTAAAAGACGATAAATCCTATCCTTACATCGTTATTAAAAAAGAACCTTTTCCAAGGGTTTTTTTAACGCGTAGCAAGCATGAAGATGGTAGCGAATATTTGGGTCCGTTTACTTCGGTTGCTAAAGTGCGTGACTTGATCGCGTTCATCCGCCACCATATTCAACTGCGTAATTGCAATTTAAACCTCACCGAAAAAAACATCGCCGCTGGTAAGTTTAAAGTATGTTTAGAATACCATTTGGGCAATTGTAAAGGCCCGTGCGAAGGCTTTCAAAACCAGCATCAATACAATGAAAGCTTGCAATGGATAAAACAAATTTTGAAAGGACGTGTGGGCGAAGTGGTGCAACACTACAAAAAAGAAATGCAGGAATATGTGGCCAACATGCAATTTGAAAAAGCCGCCATCATCAAGAAAAAGCTGGAGCATTTGGAAAGCTACCAAGCTAAATCGGTGATTGTGAGCCAAAGTATTGGCGATGTGGATGTGTTTAGTATTTTAAAAGACGGCGACATTGCGTACATTAATTATATGATGGTGCGAAACGGTACAATTGTACAAACGCACACGCTACAATTAAACCCGCATTTGGATGAAACCGAAAGTGAAGTATTGGCATTTGGCATCGGCCAAATACGCACCACTTTTAAAAGCGACGCCCAAGAAATTGTGGTGCCGATGGAAATGGAATATTTTGAACCGAATGTTACTGTTACCGTTTCAAGAGGTGGGGAAAAGAAAAAATTATTGGATTTATCGACGCAAAATGTGCTGATTTTTAAGGATGAAATCCGCCGTAAAAAAATGCTGCACGTAGAAGGTAAAACGACGGACGAAATAGACAAAGTATTGATTCAGTTGAAAAAAGATTTGCAATTGTCTGAAATCCCTTATCATATTGAATGTTTTGATAATTCTAATTTTCAAGGTGCGTATCCGGTTTCGGCAATGGTTTGTTTTAAAAATGGCAAACCTAGCAAAGATGATTATCGGAGGTTTAACGTAAAAACGGTAGAAGGCATTAACGACTTTGCAACCATGAAAGAAGTGGTAACCCGCCGCTATAAACGTTTGAAAGAGGAAGAAAAACCCTTGCCACAATTGGTGATTATCGACGGCGGTAAGGGCCAATTGGGTATGGCTGTTGAAGCGATTCAAGAATTAGGCATGATGGGCAGGATGACTTTGGTTGGCTTGGCAAAAAACGAAGAAGAGATTTTTTTTGCAGGCGATATGGAATCATTACGGCTTGATTATCATGGCGATAGCTTAAAATTAATTCGTCGCATTCGCGATGAAGTGCATAGGTTTGGTATTACTTTTCACAGAAATCAGCGTAGCCGCGGCACGTTTAAAAATGAATTGGAAGAAATTCCAGGCATTGGAGAATCGACTGCTACAGCGTTGCTAAAACATTTTAAATCCGTAAAAAAAGTGAAAGAAGCGAAGATGGAAGATATTGCAACGGTTGTTGGAAAAAGCAAAGCAGTGGTGGTAAGTAATTATTTTGCGGCCAAGCCGTAATTTAATAAATAATGAAAAAGCCTATAATAGTTGTTATTTATTATTTAGTTGCAATTGCAACAATTTTTTATTGTAGTAGAAATTATAGATCCGGGCCATGTACGCCTAATTTAGATGTTCTATCTATCTTACTATTTTTCCCGACTAGTATAATTTTATTGCTCTTAAGCTTATATAAAAGTATCTGGAGAAGTAAAAAGAATATTACTTCAACAATCATTCATTTTGTTGGTTGCGGTTTATTGTTTGTATTGTTTTACAAATAAATTACATAATTTTTTATTGTGTACCATCGGCTTAATTTGTCAAATGCAACAGCTTAAAAAATGATTTTTACGGCTATTGCATTTGCCAAAAATTAAATATAGATTTGGGCTAACCTAAAATCCAATAATTTATGCTTAAAATCTTATCGTTTTCAGCCATTGTACTAGCTATGGCCATGATTTCCTGCACTGAAAAAAAATCTTCCAATGCCATTGTAGGCATCCCTGACATTTTACAAGACCGTTTAAAAGGAAACGTGACAATGGTAGAAACTGATAGCTATCCGGTTGACAGCACCGGCAAACAGGGCGAAATGGATAGTAAAACAATTTCCCTTTATACTGACAGCGGATACGCCAAAAGCTACACTAAAATGGGTAAGAAAGATTCGCTGATATCTGTTAGCAACTATGTTTTTAATCCAACTTTTTTTATTTCTGCGATAGATGTAACTGACGGAAAGGGTAAGAAGAAATCTTCTATGACGATAAATTCGGATAGTGTTGGCAATGTGACATTGGCAAAATCGTACGATTCTACCGGAAAGCTGGATGTATATTACACTTCTGTTACCCAAAACAAATTCAAACTAGTAACCGGAGCCAAGGGTTACCACGCCGATAGTACCTTAAAGTCTTCTTTTACAAACGATTACGATAGCATCTTTTGGGTTGGTGGTACCTCTACCGATAGCGTGGGCAAAACAACGTATACCGGTAAATTATTGCTGAATGCAAACAAAGATGACTCGTTATTAAATGAAACAGAAGTAACAAAGGGTGTTTCTAAAACTACTATTTCAACTTATAAATATGAGGATATTGATGCGAAAGGCAATTGGACAAAACAAACCACATTAAACGAGAAAGGAAAGCCGACAAAAATTATTAAACGAATAATAACGTATAAATCTTAAAATTAGGTTTACTATCTTTCTATTTAAAACGCCTGTAATTTAATTTTAATTACAGGCGTTGTTGCGTTTTATAACTACCACTTTTCATTATCTGGAATAATTTGATTATTGGTTTTAAATTCATTTCGGGCATTAATTTTTTGCTGTAATCTTTCTAAGATTAAATCGGCAATTATTGAAGCAGCATCTGTTTGTTTGTTTTCACTTAAAACCTTTTTTAATTTATTTTCTGAAACATCTACCTTATACAAAACATAAATAAGGTGTTGAAAATTGTTAGTAATTAAATCATTTATTTTTAATTCGATAACTTTTTTTAACTCATCAAAACCCATTGTTTCAACTAAATTTTCATTAAAATATTCATTGCAATATTTTATTAAACTATTATCCATTTTCTATCATTTAAATTATTCAACTCATTTAAATTCATTGGTAGAATTTACGCCCAACCCAAACAATGCAAAATCATATTTAACCGGATCTTCGGCATCAAAGCATTTTAAATATTCGGTTAATTCGGTAGCAGTTTGCCAGTCTATTTGTGTTCTTTCTAACATGCCGTAATGTTTAGCTACCCGTGCTACATGTACATCAATCGGCATAATTAATTGTGATGGTTTTATATTTTTCCATAAGCCGAAATCGACGCCAGTACTGTCTTTGCGTACCATCCAACGTAAAAACATATTTAATCTTTTGCAGGTAGATTTTTGTAATGGTGAGCTGATATGCTTTTCGGTTCTTCGTAAATGCTCGTTTAAAAAAAAGTATTTTTTAAAGCCGATCAATCCATTTTCTATTGTTGTATCTGTTGGTAAAATCCATTGGCTAAAAGCTGTTTCCAGCGATTCATTTTTACTATAATGTTCATGTAAAAATTCTAAAAAGTAAAATAAATCATCGTCTTTAAAAGTGCGGTGTTTAAATCCGGTAAAGTGTTGTACAGATTTATTATTTAAATGTAGAATAAATTCATGCGGAGCCATGTCCATCATTGTCAATAATTCTTTTGTTTTATTGATGATGGTGGTACGGTTTCCCCAAGCAAATACAGCAGCAAATAATGCGGCTATTTCAATATCTTGTTTTTTGGTAAATAAATGCGGCATTGAAATCGGGTCTGATTCGATAAAAGAAGTGTGGTTGTATAATGCAACTTTTTCATCCAAAAAATCAATGAGTTTTTTTTGCTGGTCTTTTTCTTTATTATCCATTAAAAGTTTTCTTTTTTAATTTAGCGTTCATCAAATCAAATATCAGTAAAAATTAAAAGAGAGCCGAAAAAGGCTCTCTTTTAATTTATCATCTAAATGACGAACCGGAGGTTCACCTACCAAATTTTTATCCTTTCGGCTTCTGGCTTGTACATTTTATCGCCTGGTTGTACATTAAAAGCATTGTACCAAGGTGTAAAATTACTCAACGGGCCATTCACACGCCACATGGCCGGACTATGCGGATCTGTTTTAATTCGTTTTAAAGTGATTGCGTCTTTGTATTTCATGCGCCAAATTTGGGCGAAACTTAAAAAGAACCGTTGTTCAGCTGTGAATTTCCCGATCTTTTCATTTTTCTTCCCCTCGTCAGTATTTTTAAATGCTTCAAACGCAATACTTAAGCCGCCTAGGTCGGCCAAATTTTCGCCCAACGTTAATTTACCATTTACGTGCATGCTATCCAGCACCGTGTAGGCATCATATTGCTTTGCAACCGAACCTGTTTTTGCATCAAATTTTGCTTTGTCTTCTGCTGTCCACCAGTTGGTTAAATTACCATCTTTATCGTATTGGCTACCTTGATCGTCAAAACCGTGCGTCATTTCGTGGCCAATTACCATACCAATTCCACCATAATTAATGGCATCATCGGCGTTGGCATCAAAAAAGGGAAATTGTAAAATGCCTGCCGGAAAAACAATTTCGTTGTAAGATGGATTGTAATACGCGTTTATGGTTGGCGGCGTCATAATCCATTCGGTTTTGTCAACGGGCTTGCCTTGTTTTACAATTTGTTCGTTATAAGCAAACTGTGCCAAACGCTGGTTGTTGCCAAAAAAATCATCCCTTTTTACATCGGTTTTATATTCTTTCCATTTACTGGGGAATGCAATTTTTTTCAAAAAAGCGGCCAGTTTAGCTTCTGCTTTCACCTTAGTTGCTTCACTCATCCAGTCGAGCGCTTGTATGCGTTTGCTATATACTTGTTGCAAATTGTTCACCAAAGCCATCATGCGTTGTTTGGCAGAATCTGGAAAATATTTTTTTACATACAATTGGCCCAAAGCCTCACCCAGCGTAGCATCTACGTTGCTGGCTATGCGTTCGCTACGTGGTTTTTGCACTTGTTGGCCGCTTAATGTTTTGCCAAAAAAATCAAAATGCGCATCGTCAAAATCTTTGCTTAGCAAACCTGCGGCACCATTTATTTCGTGGAAGCGTAAATATTGTTTCCAGTCAGCAATAGGTTCAGACTTTAACATGCCATCCAAATTTTGGTAAAATTTTGGCTGGCCAACATTAAATGAATCCATGTTTATTTTTAAACCCGCAAAAACGCTTGTCCAATCTACATCAGGAGCAATTTTTGCCAAATCTGCCTTGCTCATTTTATGGTAATTGGCAACAGGATCGCGTAGCTCGACATTGGTGCTATGGCCAGTGGCCAATTTGGTTTCAAAAGCCAAAACAGTATCAGCATTTTTGGTGGCTGTTGCGGCATCATCGCCTGTTAGTTGAAAAAGTTTGGCGATATACGCTACATAAGCTTTGCGTTGATCGGCAATTTTGGCATCTTTTGAAAAATAATAATCTTTTTCGGGCAACCCTAAACCGCCTTGGTAAAAACCGCAAATGTTGATGCCTGCGTTTTTGTCGTCAGGAGCAATTCCAAAACTAAACAATATGTTTTCGTTCATGGCTTGCTGCTTGGTAACAAATGCCATTACCGCCTTTGCGTCGGGTAATGCATTTATTTCGTCTAAAGTTGGTTTAATAGGCTGATAACCAAGCTTATCGATAGCAACGGTGTCCATACCGCTGGCATACATATCGCCTACTTTTTGTTCGATAGTTCCATCTGCCGCTTTTGCGCCAGCCACTGCTTCGCAAAGGCTTTGCAACGATGCTCTACTTTGTTTTTGAAGATCGTTAAAAGCGCCAGTTGCACTTTCGGTTGATGGAATAACTGCGGTTTTATTCCAGTTGCCATTGGCATACAGCCAAAAGTTATCGCCCGGTTTTACGGTGGTGTCCATGGCGGTGGAATCTAAGAAAACGGTACGGGTAGCTATCGTTGTTGCATTGCCGTTGTCTTTGCAGCTTTGCATAATTGCCATGCTTGCAATTGCTGCAGCGAAGACATAAATCTTATTGATTTTCATTTGATTAAAAATAATTAAGTGGCAAAAGTATAATTAGTGGGTTAAAAAAAATTAGCTAAAATTGATAAAAGGGGTTTTTGTTGTTTGAACGGATTAATGATGCGCCTTTAAATGTGATGCAAATGTGATAGTCGATCGTTTGCAAAGTTGTTTGCAACTGCCAGATAAGTGTTCAGATTTATTCCCGGTTTTTGCTATCAATAATTATTGTAATGGGCCCATCATTTACCAAACCTACTTTCATATCTGCACCAAAAGTGCCGGTTGATATTTGTTTGCCGAAAGCCGTTTCCAGTTGTTGTAAAAATGTTTCGTACAGCGGAATGGCAATATTTGGTTTACAGCAATACATTG
>CAWJTH010000129.1:0-40266 GCA_963845495.1 uncultured Chitinophagaceae bacterium | reverse complement strand
CCGTTCGGCAGGTAATAAACTGTTATGCGTTAAAAATTCGGCATCTTCTTTTGTATAAATATCGTTAGTGATGACGGCAATGCTGTAATCGTTTGCCAGCTTACGGCTTAGCCTTTCTATCAGTGCTGTTTTACCTGAACCAACCGGCCCCGCAACACCAATTTTTATATAATTTCTAGTGGACATTTTTGTTTTTTTCTTTAAAACTGTTTATTACAAAGCTTGTTATTTCCGCAGATTTAATTGATTTAATACAACGCAGATTTAAATTGATTTTTCCAGTTATGAAATCCCTTTTAATCTGCGAAAGTAATCTACTTAAATCTGCGGAAAATGGAGTTATTGAAAGAATGAAAACCAATTTGCACAGATACCTTCCAATTAACATCACAACAAACTATTTGTAAAAGTTATTTTAATCTTCGACTGAAAATCTTCAATTGTTTTAAATATTTGTTTTAAAGTAAGTCGCTCAATTTTTGTAAGACTATCTAAATGAATATAATTATCCGGTGCAGTCTTATCTTTTGTTATTTGATGTGCATGTCTTTTCAAACGCATGCCCATTAAAATATAATACGATTGTAATAATTCTTGTGTTTCAGTCTCCGTAAAGATTTCAGCCGATTTTAATGCCTTTAAACGCTCACCTGTATTTAATTCAAAAATTCTATTTTTTAATGCGTACACCCGAACCAAATCTACAATTGGTGTCATAGCTTTTTTAATGTCAAACACTTCTAATTCACCAACAGTAAATGTTTTAATATTTTTAAATAATGGTGTTAATGGCGGTTCGTATTGCAAGGCATTTTTTGCCATGAAATAAAATAATTTTTCCATAGGTTTTTGGAATTCAATATCCAAAAAATCTTTTAATTCTTCCATAATCGATTCTTCTCCAAACAAATACCTACAATCGAAAAAAGTGGAAATCTGGATTACCGTTTCTGGCACACTTTCCATCATCCATGCTTCATAATTGCGTTTCCAATGCGATAAAGAATGTGTCCATTTGGGGTTTTTCGCCATGTAATCGCCCGTGCAATAAACAAAACCGATATAATTTAATTTGTCTGACACACGTGTTGCAAAATCAAGAAAATATTCCCGTACTTCTTCGCGATGTTCGTTTGCTTTATCTTCATAAATAATAGCATTGTCTTGATCGGTTTTTAAAGTTTGTTCTTTCCGACCTTCACTTCCTAACACCATAAAAACAAATTTGGCTGGTGGTTCCCCGATTTCTTTTATAACACTCTCAATTACTTTTATAGCAATGGTATCAGAAATGGCAGTAATTACTTGATTCGCAATTTCGGCATGCACGCCGCGATTTAATAATTGTAAAACAATTTCGGGAACTTGTTCCCATTTACGCTTTAATTCATCCACAGAAACCGATTGACGAACCGATTGAATAAATACCAATGGCGATTGGTCCTGTTCGTTCAATAATTTGTTCCGGCTTACATAACCTAAATAACTTCCGTCTTTTTCAACCACCATAAAACGAATCCTATTTTTAAACATTTTTAAAACCGCTTCATATAAATACGCTTCTGGTTGAATGGTAATTATAGGCGCATCCATTACATTAATTACCGGCTTTGTAACGTCAAACTGCTTGGCTACCACTTTATCACGAATGGTAATATCGGTTAAAAAACCAATTATCTTACTTGTTGCATCTTTTACAAACAAACAACTTAATTTATAAGCTGCCATTGTTTTTGCAGCTTCATAAATAGGCGTGTTTGATTCGCACGCAACAATATTTTTATATTCAATGCTACTTATTCTTTTCGAATAAATCTGTTCGGAAGTGATATAATTATTTTCAAACGCCGTAGGATTTTTAAAGAAATGCGAATATTCATCATTCAGCATCCGTTTGGCAAAACCTGAAATAAAATATTGAAAAAAAGGTTCGTAAGCTTGGCATAAAACCCTGAAATCCTTACGTGGCAATTGATACACCACTGTTCCTTTTTCTGCAAAAACCGTACGTAACGACTTTTTTTGGTTTAATAAAATAGAGGTGCTGCCATAAGTAGTACCAGCTGCATAAATTTGAACCAATCTTTTATTTTTACTACCATCATAAAAAAAAGATTCATATTTACCTTCTACAATTATGTCTACACCTTTTAATTTTGTGGTTTCTTGATGGTATATTTCACCGTCTTTATTATATTTAATTTCCCTCAACAAATCTGTTGTTGCCTGTATTACTTCATCGGGCAACAAATTAAAAGGTGACACTGTTTTTAAAAATTCAAATGGACTTTTCATTTATTAAATGCAATTATCATTATCAATAAAATCACAATTAAAATTATTACTAACCATCCTAAAGCATTGATTGCTTTATTATTTCGTTGCAATTTAATAGGCGGTTGATCCAGACTATTTATTTCTTTTATTTTGATTAATTCAAAAAAACAGTCGGCAGTTGCAGTAACATCATATAAAGCATTGTGCTGATTCAATAATGGCTTATTAAATAACAACTCATATAATTCTCCCAATTTTAAAAACTTTTTCTGTGGGTTTTTCATTAAGTGAGAAGTGGCAACCATTGTACAAAAAGTAGATAGTTTTGCCAATGGATTTTCGGCATTTAGTCTATAAAAATCGGCGCTTAAAACATGAAAATCCAATTCAATGAAATGCCCGATTACCAGTGGGTTAAATTTATTCAAATCGTTTGTCAAAGCAGTTAAAACATCTTTTCTCGGTTCACCCAATACCCTTAAAAAATGCCTTTCGATGCCATGTATTTTTATAGACGAGGGGCTAATCTCAACATCAGCTTCGTAAATATATTTATTTTCTTCTTTTATTTTTTTACCGTCTTTTGTATAAACGATCCAAGACACTTGCAAGGCTGAAGGCCAATTGTCTTTTGCGCTGTACGGCGCTTCCCAGCTTTTTGGCAGGCCCGATGTTTCCGTATCAATAAACAACAAATAATCGCTCACAAATTGGATTTAGGGCAATTTTTATTTAAATAAGATTAGCCAAAGAGTTGCTGCAACACTTGATCTTTTGATAAATTAAGATGTGTGGCGATCTGTGCCAGTATTGCATTTAGCGTCCCTATTTTAATAGGGTCATGATTTGGAATAGCTAAATGATGTTCGCCTTTATTGTATGTGGTTACCATAATATGGCTACCATTCTGTCGAACAGGCTCATATCCAAACAGTTTTAAATATTTAATCAATTCTTTTCCTGAAATATCCCTTGGCGTCTTCATAACACCATTATTTCATCTTTAACAAAATGCAAATGTGCAAATGTGGGCATATCCTCAAGTTTATCAAAATAACAATCAATCCCCCCTTTTATGTTTTCTTTTAAATCAGCCATAGTTTCACCTTCGGCAAAAATTCCAAGTCCAGCAGCTTCCGCATAATAACCCCCTTCTTCGGCCTCATGCACTAAAAAAGTAATTTCTTTCATTTTATAAAATTAAACTTTTTTTTGAATTTAAGACATATATAACCTCGAATACAATTGTTCGTGCTGCATACAACGAATATCAAACCCGGCACAACAAAGGCCTAGTAAATTTTCATTTGGTTGAATAGATTCGCTAGCCAATTTTTCAATTAACGGCTGTAAAGAAAATAGCAATTGTTGTCCATCCATTTGTCCCAACGGAATTAATTTTACGCAATTAGTGACCATACCCACAGCTGCATTGTAATAAAAACCAATCAGCGCATCTGGCAAAGGGATATTTAACAAAAAAGCGTACATGCCAAAAACAATACAATAATGACCCAGTAAAGCTTTGCGCTGAATAGCTTGCAAATATTCCTGAGCAAATCTTTGAGGGTGAACATCAACAAAAATCTTTAATAATCGCATCCCCATTTTTTGACTGGCTTCTCTAATTTCCCTTGGTAATTTTACAGCCGTACATTCTTCGTCCAAAGCTATTATTTTATCCCAATTATTATTTTGCGTAGCTGTAAATGCCAACGACATAAACGCCGCATCTGAGTATTTAATGTTTTGTGCCAACATGCCAATAATAAATTCTTTTGCAGTTGCCGCATTCTTTACAATACCTAATTGCACATAAGTTTCTAATCCAGCTGAATGGGAAAAACCGCCAATGGGTAATGTCGGGTCGCTTAAATGCAATAGATTAATTAAGTGACTACTCATTCTTTCGGACTTGTTAATTGTATTATTTTCGAAAACAAACTACCGCTGCTTTGTGCATTACTTCCATGCGGAGAAACCGTTGTTTTTAATTGATTTAACAACTTTTGTTTTTCCACTTTTAATTGATAATTAGCCGCGGTTAATAATTTAAATAGCGGATGTTCAAAAGGTACCAACAATTTATTTTCTTGATAAAATAATGGCAAATGCTTATTACCAATTTCATAACAAATACTAGCCATTTCAGCCATATCTTTTGGCTCAATTACAATTGCATCACAAGGCTCAATGTCAACAACAATAAGGCTTTCATCATCCTCCCATAAAATATCACCTTGGGTCAATTGCTGGTTTTCGCCCATAAATTTTAAAGAAATATTTATACCATTATTAGTTTTTTTATGCAGTATCCGTTTTGATGTTTCATGCCATTCTAATTTAAGCCAGTCATTTTTTTTATTTGTCGGCGTTGAATTAATATTTCCTATTTTTTGTTGGATTAGCATTAGGTATTTTCTTTCCTTATTCTTTATTTATAATTTTTTTTTCTTATTTCTTTTTGGGCGCCTTATCGGGCTGTCTGTAGTACTCCGCAGCGCCAATTCACTCAATACATTTTTACTTTTTATTTTTTAATTTTTACTTTGTAAGGCGCTTTGCGTGGTACTACTGCCCATCCCGGGCGCACGGTCACACTAGTGTTTTGTATTTTCTTGCTATCGTCAATTTGTACTTTTATCATTAATGCAAAAAGCGAATTTGCTTTGTCCAACTACTAAGTACCAACATCTAACTACTATTCCTTTAAAACAAAAAATACCGTTGTGCCAAAGGCAATTCACTTACCGGCTCACAAGTAATCGCCACGCCATCCACTTTCACTTCATATGTTTCTGGGTTCACATCAATTTGCGGCGTGGCATCATTATGAATCATGTTTTTTTTAGAAATATTCCGACAATTTTTTACAGGCAAAACCATTTTTTGCAATTCGTATTGCTGCACCACATTTTTGTCCAGCGATAATTGCGATACAAAAGTGATGCAGGTTTTGTGCAAGGCTTTGCCATAAGCGCCAAACATATAGCGATACATCACCGGTTGCGGAGTAGGTATAGAAGCATTCGGGTCGCCCATTTTACTGGCAATAACCATCCCGCCTTTTATCATCATTTCAGGTTTTGCACCAAACAAAGCTGGTTTCCATAAAACAATGTCGGCTAGTTTTCCAGGCTCAATCGAGCCCACATATTCCGAAATACCATGCGTTATAGCAGGGTTAATCGTGTATTTCGACACATATCTTTTTGCCCTAAAATTATCGTTTCCACCAGCTAAATCTTCGGGCAAAAAGCCTCGTTGAACCTTCATTTTATGGGCGGTTTGCCAAGTGCGGGTAATCACCTCTGCCACACGGCCCATGGCCTGACTGTCGCTGCTCATCATACTAAAAACGCCCAAATCATGTAAAATATCCTCAGCGGCAATCGTCTCAGGACGGATACGGGAATCTGCAAAAGCTACGTCTTCCGGAACGGATTTATCAAGGTGATGACATACCATCAACATATCCAAATGTTCATCAATAGTATTTTTTGTATATGGTCGCGTTGGATTAGTAGACGACGGTAACACATAATTATACATCGCCGCCTTAATAATATCCGGTGCGTGACCACCACCAGCGCCTTCCGTATGGAAAGTATGAATTGTTCGCCCAGCAATGGCTTCCATAGTATCTTCTAAAAAGCCGCCTTCATTTAATGTGTCTGTATGAATGGCAACTTGCACATCGTATTTATCGGCCACTTGCAAGGAAGCGTCAATTACCGCAGGCGTGCTGCCCCAATCTTCATGAATTTTTAAACCTAAAGCACCAGCTTCAATTTGTTCTTCCAGCGGTGCAATGGTTGCACAATTTCCTTTGCCGAAAAATCCCAAATTCATCGGAAAAGCCTCGGCACTTTCCAGCATTTTTTGGATGTTCCAGGCACCTGGCGTAACTGTTGTGGCAAGCGTTCCATCAACCGGGCCCGTTCCTCCGCCAATCATCGTAGTAATACCGCTAAACAAAGCATGGTCAATTTGCTGCGGACAAATAAAATGGATATGCGTATCAATACCTCCTGCGGTTGCAATCAATCCAGCACCACCATGCACTTCGGTGCTTGCGCCAATTATCATGTTTGTTGAAATGCCGTCCATCGTATCAGGATTTCCAGCTTTGCCAACGCCTACAATTTTACCATTTTTTATGCCGATATCGCCTTTTACAATTCCCCAATGGTCAATAATCATGACGCTGGTAATTACCATATCCAACACGCCTTCGCTTCTGGTTGCCGTACCCGATTGGGCCATACCATCCCGGATTGTTTTGCCGCCGCCAAATTTGGCTTCATCGCCATAAGCACCTGCGGTAAAATCTTTTTCGATTTCGATGATTAATTCAGTATCACCCAACCTAACTTTATCGCCTGTTGTTGGGCCATACATGTTGGCGTATTTTATGCGGGATATTTCCATTGAAAGTAAAAATTCAAAAGTAAAAAGTAAAAAAACTTTAATAAAATAGAATAATTTAATTCCTATTGTAATTGTTGCTCAATCATAAATCTATCGGCTTCAATTAATTCTTTTAGCTGCTCTTCCGTTGGCAAGTAGGTCATATATTCAGATGCAAACAGATTTTTATTTTCGGCCAAAACAGAGTATTTCACAACTGTTTCGTCTTTTGAGGAGCATAAAATAATTCCTATAGTTGGATTATCGCTATCACTTTTTTCTAAATCATTAAACATACGCACATACATGTCCATTTGTCCAATATCTTGATGGACAAGTTTGCCAAGCTTAAAGTCTATTAGCACATAACATTTTAATTTTATATGGTAAAAAACCAAGTCAATAAAAAAATCTGATGATTCTGTTCTAATATGTTTTTGCTGCGCTACGAATGCAAATCCATTGCCTAATTCCAACAGAAATTGTTGTAAATGCAAGACAAGATTATTCTCAATATCTTTTTCTTTATGGGCAAAATTGGTTGGAAGATTTAAAAATTCGAGGATGTAAGGGTCTTTAATAAAATCTTGTGGTTTAACCGTTAGTTCCTTTGTTTTTTCCTGCATTTCATTTTTAACAGGTTCTTTTTCTTTGCTAGACAATAGTCTTTCAAAATACAAAGTGTTTATTTGGCGGTCTAAAGCACGGGAACTCCAATTGGCTGCAACGGATTCATTCAAATAATAATCTCTCGCTGATTTATTTTCAATGCGAATCAATGACCGATAATGTGTCCAAGTCAATTCGGGGCGCAGTGCGTCCCTAATTGAAAAACATAAAAAGAATTGCCGCATACGCCTTAATTCGCGTTCATCAAAACCTTTCCCAAAATCACGAATAAGCTTTTGGGATAATTCTTTCAAAACACCTTTCCCATAAGGTGCCCGTTGCTCTCCTTTTTGTTCGTCTTTAACAATTAAACGGCCAATTTCCCAGTAAGAAAAAACCATGGCACTATTCACAGCTCGGTAAGCCGTGTTACGGGCTTGCTCCAAAACCTGCTTAATGGTTTGATATAATTTATTTTCTATTTCGTTCGTCATAACTAAACACTGCCATTCACTAAATTTCTAAATCCAAATATTTTTTTATTACCCCCGAATTCAACCAATTCCACTTCTTTTTCTTCGCCCGGTTCAAAGCGAATTGCCGTTCCCGCAGCAATATTTAATCGCATGCCCAAACTATTGTCCCTATTAAACTGTAGCATTTTATTCACTTCAAAAAAATGGAAATGCGAACCGACTTGCACAGGCCGGTCGCCGTTATTTACGACTGTTATATTTACTGTTTTCCGACCAGTATTTATTTCAATACTGCCTGTTGCTAAAATGTATTCGCCTGGAATCATGGATTTGAAATTTGACGATTTGAAAATTTGATGATTAATTCAAAACAAAATCAAGTTGTTGTAATTTGGGTTTTATTTTGAGACTTATCTTAAACAGCGAACAACGATTTTAAATCCAGCTCAATATCTTTTAAAACAACTGATTTTAACGTTCCTTCATCGGCCGTGGCTGCACTGTGCAATTGGTATTTGCCATTTTCCAAAACAAATATTTCTATTTCGGCATATTCTGGCGAAACCAGCCAGTATTCTTTTACGCTAGTTCTTTCGTACACTTGTTTTTTATTAATCCTGTCCCGAATCACGGAACTTGGGGAAATAATTTCAACCACCAAATCGGGCGAGCCGTTGATATATTTTGGCGTGATGATTTCCTTTTGCCAATTACCCACAAAAACAAGGTCGGGCTGAAAAAGATTGTAATTGTCTAGGATAACATCGATGGGTGCATAAAAAATAGTTCCGAGTTGTTTCTCTCGATTAAATGTTTCAATCGCAAACAATAAATTTCTAGATATAGACTGATGCAAAGTTGCCGCTCCTCCACGCCTAATAATTTCGCCCTCCATCAATTCGTACAAGTGGGCGTTTTCTTCCTCATCAAAGTACATATTGCGGAATTCGTTCGCCGTAATTTGCTGTGTCAATATTGTACTCATAATGATTGTTATTGTTGATATGATAAATCTAGCAAATTTTCCGATCAAAAATTACCTAATCGGGTCATGCACCGTCACCAACTTTGTCCCGTCGGGGAAAGTCGCTTCAATTTGTATTTCGTGTATCATTTCAGGGATGCCTTCCATCACATCTTCTCGGGTTAAAATGGTGGTACCAAATTGCATTAACGCCGCTACCGATTGACCGTCTCTGGCAGCCTCTTGTAAGCGACTGCTAATGAGTGCAATCGATTCAGGATAATTCAATTTTAATCCACGAGCCCTTCTTTTTTCGGCCAGTTCACCTGCTAAAAAAAGCAGCAATTTCTCCGTTTCCCTAGGTGACAAATGCATAAATATTATACGTCTAATTAAGATTTTAAAAATAAGTTGAAATATTGAACAAACCCAATTTTATAAAAATTTATAAACAATCAGCCTGAAATGAAACAAATTAGTTAAAAATGACATGAAAATTTGCATTTATTTTACTCCCAGTTTTTAGAATCATGGAGAAATGTTATCTTTATCCATTACACAAATATATTATTTTGATAAGGTTTATTTTAAACGACAAAGAAGTTTCAGTGAATTTGCCAACGGGCACGTTGCTGCTGGATTATGTGCGTTATCACCAACATTTAACTGGCACCAAAATAGGTTGCCGCGAAGGCGATTGCGGCGCTTGTACCGTGCTGATTGGCGAATTGAAAGACGGTAAATTGAGATATCGTTCGGTTACTTCTTGTCTTACACCCATTGGTAATGTGCAGGGCAAACATGTGGCCACTATTGAAGGTTTAAATATGTCAGAACTCAATCCCATACAGCAGTTTATGTGCGATGAGGCCGGTACGCAATGCGGCTTTTGCACCCCGGGTTTTATAGTTTCAATGGCTGGTTTTTGCTTAAGCGAAAAAGAACCGACTACTACAAATACCATTGCTGCAATTGATGGGAATATTTGCCGCTGCACAGGCTATAAATCTATTGAACGTGCCGCCCATAAAGTTGCCGTTTTAATGCAGGGAAACAAAGGCGAAACAGCCGTTGATTATGTAACAAACAACAATATTTTACCAGCTTATTTTGCCACAATTGAACAACGGTTACAACAAATAAATAGCTATTCAAATGGAGTTGGCACCGATGAAGCAAAAACTTATTTTGTAGGTGGCGGCACCGATTTGTATGTACAAAAACACGAGGAAATGGCGCATGCCAGCATCGATTTTTTGTTTGATAAAAAAGAAACGAATGGCATTTGGCAAGAAGGAAATAAATGTGTGATGGGCGCTGCCACAACAGTTACCGATTTAATGGAATCGTCCATCATCCAACAAACCTTCCCTCAATTTGGAAAGTTTGCAAAATTGGTTTCATCTACACCTATCCGCAATATTGCCACTATTGCGGGTAACTTTATTAACGCTTCGCCAATTGGCGATTTTACCATTTTCTTTTTAACTTTAAATGCGCAGTTAATTTTAAGTGATGGAATAAATAAAAGGCAAATTGCATTAAGAAATTTATACAAAGGGTATAAACAATTGGATAAAAAAACTGACGAATACGTTCAACAAGTTTGGTTTGAATTACCACCTAAAAACAGTCTATTTAATTTTGAAAAATTAAGCAAACGCACCAACTTAGATATTGCTAGCGTAAACTCAGCTATTCAACTAACCATAGATGCTGAAACCATTACCGGTGCTTCATTGTCAGCAGGTGGTGTTGGTCCAATTCCCAAATATTTAGCAAATACCTCTGCTTTTTTAGAAGGCAAAATATTAAATGAAGAATTGATATTGGAATTATGCGAAAAAGTGCAGGAAGAAATTAGCCCCATCAGCGATGCCCGTGGAACTGAAACTTATAAAAGGCTATTATTGCAGCAATTAATCAAAGCGCATTTTATTACACTTTTCCCGACATTGGACGTAGAAAAAATATTGGCGCAGCGATAAGGGCATTTCTCAATAATTTAATTAATAAACAGGATTGTAAAATGATAAACGACTAGATGCTATTCAATTTTAATTCACCCAATTTTAAATAGATTATTAAGAAGAAGGAATAGTTGAAAAGTCCATTATTTGAAACAAAAGATTAGCCATGAAAAACATAGATTCAAAAACCCATACCCGCGGCGAATCCATTTACTTGGATGATATTCCAGAATTGCAGGGAACGCTTTTTGCGGCTGCGTTTGATTCTAAAATTGCACATGGAAAATTGAAATCTATTGATGCAAGCGAAGCTTTAGCAATGCCGGGTGTGGTAAAAATTTTTACTTGTAAAGATATTGCTGGCGAAAACCAGATTGGTGGAATTATTCCCGACGAAGTTTTATTGGCCGATACCCATGTTGATTTTTGTGGGATGCCGATCGCTTTATTGGTAGCCGAAACTTATGAAATTGCACAAGCTGCGGTAAAAAAAATTAAGGTAGAAATTGACCCGTTACCCGTAATTACCGATCCACGTGAAGCCCAACAAAAAGGCGAATTGATTGTGCCGGCCCGCACTTTTTTTATGGGAGATCCAGATGCTGCTTGGGCAAGTTGCGAGCATGTTTTTGAAGGCGTTGCCGACACCAACGGGCAGGAACATTTGTATATTGAAACGCAGGGTGCGTATGCCATTCCAGCCGAAAACGAGTCAATAAAAATTTATACTTCTACACAAGGGCCAACGGCGGTACAGCGGGCAGTTTCCAAAGTGTTGGGCATCCCAATGCACCGCATCGAAATTGATGTAACCCGCCTGGGCGGTGGTTTTGGCGGCAAAGAAGACCAAGCCAATATGTGGGCTGCGCTTTGCGCCATGGCTGCTTTCAACCTAAAAAAACCAGTGAAATATGCATTGAACCGCATGGAAGATATGCGCATGACTGGCAAGCGTCATCCCTATTCGTCCGACTTTAAAATTGGGCTGGATAAAGGCTTGAAAATCATTGCTTACGAAGCTACTTTTTTTCAAAATGCAGGCGCTGCGGCTGATCTTTCGCCGGCCGTAATGGAGCGGACTTTATTTCATGCCACAAATACTTATTTTGTGCCGAATGTACGTGCCACTGCTTACAGTTGCCGCACGCATTTGCCACCCAACACGGCTTTCCGCGGGTTTGGCGGCCCGCAGGGAATGTTTGTGATTGAATCCGCCATTGCAATGGCTGCCGAACAATTGGGTATCGACAAATCGATCATCCAGCGTAGAAATTTATTAAAAACCGGCGACGAATTTTCTTACGGCCAAAAAGCGGTGAGTGAGGCCGAAAAATGTTGGGATAAAGCTAATGATATTTACGGAATTGATCAACTACAAACAGAGGTTGAACAATTTAATGCAAGCAATAAAATTTTTAAAAAAGGCATTAGTTTTATGCCCATCTGTTTTGGCATTTCATTTACCAAAACGGTGATGAACAATGCACGGGCATTAGTGCATATTTATAGCGACGGCAGCGTGAATTTAACCACTGGTGCTGTGGAAATGGGCCAGGGCGTAAACACCAAAATGTTGCAAGTGGCGGCGCATGTTTTGTCAATTAGTCCTGATAGAATCAGAGTTAATTCCACCAACACTTATCGCATCATTAATACGTCACCATCAGCGGCAAGTGCAACTGCCGATTTAAATGGGAAAGCAGTTGAAATTGCTTGCAACAATTTAATTGCACGGCTTAAAACCGTTGCTGCGCAAGTGTTTAAGGTAGACGTGGACGTTATTGAAATTAAAGATGAATTTGTTTTTAACGATGGCATTAAAACCGAAATGGATTGGAAACAATTAGTAATGACGGCATTTTTACAACGTGTTAGCTTGTCGGAACATGCGCATTATTCCACGCCCGAAATTAATTTCGACCATACCAAAGAAAAGGGCCACCCATTTGCATATCACGTGTACGGAACCGCTATTACAACCGTTACAGTCGATTGTTTAAGAGGCCGTTATGAAGTTGATAGTGTAAAATTGGTGCACGATTTTGGCAGTAGCATGAACCCAATTATTGACCGCGGTCAAATTGAAGGCGGCCTTGTTCAAGGCATTGGTTGGATGACGATGGAAGAAGTAATTTATAATAAAGATGGTATATTGAAATCCAACGCATTATCAACTTATAAAGTCCCAGATATTTATTCTGTTCCGAAGGAAATTGCTATCCATTTTTTGGAAACCGATACCGACAATATGGCCATCTTCCGCAGCAAAGCTGTTGGTGAGCCGCCACTGATGTACGGCATCGGTGCTTTTTTTGCCATACGTAATGCCATTAAGGCTTTTAGGCCGTCGGCCATTGTTCCTTTTGATGCGCCAATAACGCCTGAAAAAGTGTTGATGGCGCTATATCCACAAGAAGAAAAAAAGATTTTTATACAAGAATTGGCCGAAAAAGAAGCTTTATTGGCTTAATCAAAATTCCAAATTCCAATGATTTTCGACAGTCATTAGGGATATTGGAATTGTTGGGATTTGGAATTTTATTTTTTGGAATTTTGCAACATGCACAAACAATTAAAAACCTGGCAATTAATAGCAGAAAGTTTACAGCAAAACATTGCCGTAATGTTGCTTTATGTGCTTGAAAGCAATGGCAGCAGCCCCGGCAGACAAGGTTTTTGTATGGCTGTAAATGCAAATGGCAATATGCAAGGCTCCATTGGCGGCGGCATTATGGAATATAAGTTTGTGGAAATGGCCAAGGAAAGTTTAAAGCTAAAAGCTAAAAGCTCAAAGCTAAAAGCTCAAATCCGTAAACAATTTCACGATAAAATTGCAGCTAAAAACCAAAGTGGGATGATATGCTCCGGTGATCAAACCATTTTAATTTATTTAATTAAAAAAGATGATCAGCCTACAATTAAATGCATTATTAATTGTATTGAAAACAATAAAAATGGGTTATTAAAATTTACACCAGATCGTTTATTTTTTGATGCAAATAATTTGCCTAAAAACGATTTTCTGTTTAATCAATATTCAGAAAACGAATGGTTGTATGAAGAGAAATTAGGTATTAAAAACCGGTTATTTATTATTGGCGGTGGGCATTGTTCTTTTGCATTAAGCAGGCTTTTTTCAACAATGGATTTTTATATCCAATTATTTGATGAACGAAGCGAATTAAACACCTTGGAATTAAATGAATTTGTACATGAAAAGCATATTGTTGAAAGCTACGGAACCCTTGATGGCATTGAATTACAAGGCAATAATAATTATGTAGTAATTATGACAGTTGGGTATCGTACAGATAGTATTGCAATAAAAACTTTAATCAACAAACCATTTAAATATATTGGCGTATTAGGTAGTTCAAAAAAAATAGAAAAACTATTTACCGATTTAAAACAAGAAGGTTTGACGGATGATAAAATCAGTAAAATCCATTCACCCATTGGCATTCAAATCCATAGTCAAACGCCAGAAGAAATAGCCATTAGTATTGCAGCAGAAATCATACAAATAAAAAATAATCCGAACTTAAACCTAGATTAATGACGATTAAAAAGATTAATGGGAATTAGACTTTAAAAAATCAAATTTTTCCCAAATAAAATAGCCGTTAAATTCACGGCCATTTTTTAACTTTTAAACCCATACAGATTAATTTTATAGCTGAGCTTTTTCTAATACCAACTACTAATATCCAACTACTTTATTACATGCCTGGAAACCAAGGCCTGCCAATTCCTGCACGGAATGGCCACGGAACAGTTGCCAAAATAATAAGCAAGGCAATTAAAAATAAAACACCGGCTTTTTTACTTTTAGTAGTATTTCCCAACCCTTTTTTTACAGTAGAATAACCTACAGTAATTAGCGCAATAGCTACAATCATTCCAAAAATATGTTCTATCGCCCAAAAACGGTAGGCGCTATTTTTCATAACCACTGACATACCAAAATTTTGGATCAAAGCAAAACCGCTTCCCCCAAAAAAGTACTGATAAAGGCCAATCAACAAAGTGGTGTGTGCTGAAATTAATAAAAATAAGGCTCGCTTTTTATCTGTGCCCAACAATGGCTTATCAGCTGAAAACAATAAACGGCCAATGTTCAGCAACAACAAAATAATAATAACCCAACGCAAAAAACTGTGGAGATGCAATAATCCAACGTACATGAAAAATAATTAAGATTTAAGAATAATGATTTGCTGCAAATTTCGGGGAATGAATGGGAATGGTTGCAGTTATGATTAAAATTGGTTATTTACAGAAACTAAGCTGGAATTACGATGATTACCGTTGTACCTGCAGCCAAACCATTTGCGTCTTTTTTATCGATGATATCCAACACAATTTTTTTGTCGAGTGTTTGATTAATTAAATCTATCCTTTTTAGTGTGGCCGTACTAGCAAAAGATTGATGACCAATTTTATTATGTTTGTTTAACTCAAAACTCTTTTCCCGGCCAATACCATTGTCGTCTATGATAATTTTAATTCCGCCTGAACCATTCAAATGTTGGATGCCGATTTTCAATTCTTTTTTGCCTTGTTTGTGCAGCAACCCGTTTTTAATGGCATTTTCAACATACGGCTGCACCAACATGGGCGGGAAAGAGATCCCTTCCCCGTCCAAGCTTGGATCGACACGGATCGATGCGTCAAAACCGTCGCCGAACCTCACTTTTTCAATATCAAGGTATAACTGCAGCAAGGTAATCTCTTCGTCGAGCGAGATGTTTTTTTTGCTGCTGTTGTCCAATATCTTCCGCGTCAGCTCACTGAATTTCCCGAGGTAACTGCTTGCGTTTTTTTTGTCGTTGGAATAAATGAAACTCTGGATGGTATTGAGCGCATTGAACAGGAAATGCGGGTTCATTTGTGCGATCAACGCAGTAAGCGTGGTGCGGCTGATGTCCTTTTCATGTTCGGCCGCCTGCAATTGTTTGCCTATCCTTTCATTGTCCAGTTCGCCTTGCAGGTTTTTGTTTGCAACATGGTTACGGTAAAAAAAATAGGTAGCCAACAAACAAACAAGGGCAAACGCCAAAACAATATAAATGCGCTGTTGTTTACCCCTTAAATTATCCAGTTCCTTCTGTTGGACCAAGACCTGGAGCTGGGTTGAGTGCAATATGTTATCCCTGGTAATCGAATCTTTCTGCCTGCTGTATTCGTATCCCATTTCTTGTACAATGATCTTTTTTTCAATTTCGTTGTTCTTCAGGCTGTCTTTATAAATTGAATATAGTTGATAGGCCTTTAATGCTTCAAGCCATATTACCAGACAATTGATACACTGTGGAAAGGTTTTGAAGCGCTTCCGTTAAATTGATCCAATCTCGGGGTTTCAACCATTTAACGGCTAAACTCAATGTATCTTTTGCATGTTTTAACTGAGCATAATAAAATTCATTTTTTTTAACCGCCTGTTGTGCAATTCGCAAATAAGCGGAGCCCATTTTATTAAGACATATACCAGCATCATTTATAGAATACGCATCGGTTAAAAGTTTAAACGAATTAAAAGCCTCTCTAAAATATTTTATTGACAGTATATAATCGCCTTTTTGGAGATAAACCGTGCCCAATGCCCTTAAACTCCATTTATATTGGCTTTCGTAACCCTTTTCATTCTTAAGAAGCATATTGATGTCTAATCCCTTTTTTTCACATTCCAGTGCTTTGTCAAAATTGCCTTGGTTAGCATAAACAAGCCCTGTTCTGCGCAAAAGGCCGCCAAGACCATGTGTATCGCTGCTATTTATACTATCTAAACACATTTTTATTGCTTGTTGGTAATATGATAACGCTTTAGAATAATTTTTTTCTGCATCATATACATTAGCGATATAAGAAAAATATGCTATTTGATCGCCGGGTGAATGGATTTCCTGTGCAATTAATAACGACTTTTGATAATATTCCAATGCTTTTGGATAATTAAATTCCGTTTCATAAATATCACCGATGCTACGAAAAGTTCTTGCAATTTCTACCCTGTCGTTTAAATTTTGGTAAATGCCTAATGCTCCAAGAAGGAATTTTTGCTCCGTGAGATACTCGTGTTTTACCCAATAATTGGCCCCCAAAGCTCTATAAGCCTTAGCTTCGCCTTTTTTATATGAAAGTTGAATGGCCAATAAAAGTCCTTGATTTGCCCAATCCAAGCCTTCTTTAGCTTCACCGATAGATGCCGCTGTATAAGACAATTCGTTAAGTATTAGCACTTTACTTGTATCGTTTTGCAGCTTGGGAAGTATTTTTACTAGAGAGTCAATTTTTTCATTATGCAATTTCGTTTGCGCATAAGGTTGTACATGTAATAAAACATGCATTATCAAAACACTTATAATCCGTGTCATCAAAAACTTCTTCACCCAATAAAAATAATTAAGAACCTTTAATCTCATATATTACTAAACAATAATGCTATATTTTGTAAATTACAACCAATAAAATCGCTAAAAGCATTATACTTTAAAATTGTTTACGATTAGTTGTCAAGGTATAATTAATATTACTGTCGTTCCTATCCCAATCCCGTTTTCATTCTTTTTATCGATGATGTCCAACACAATTTTTTGATCTAGCGTTTGGTTTATTAGATTTATCCTTTTCTGGGTGGCGGTATTGGCAAAAGATTGATGACCAATCTTGGTTTTGTTGATTTTTGTGCTTTGCTCACGGCCAATACCATTGTCGTCTATCACAATCTTTATTCCGTTTGTACCGTCTATCCTACGTATGTCCACCCTTAATTCTTTTTTGCCTTGTTTGTGCAGCAACCCGTTTTTAATGGCATTTTCAACATACGGCTGCACCAACATGGGCGGGAAAGAGATCCCTTCCCCGTCCAAGCTTGGATCGACACGGATCGATGCGTCAAAACCGTCGCCGAACCTCACTTTTTCAATATCAAGGTATAACTGCAGCAAGGTAATCTCTTCGTCGAGCGAGATGTTTTTTTTGCTGCTGTTGTCCAATATCTTCCGCGTCAGCTCACTGAATTTCCCGAGGTAACTGCTTGCGTTTTTTTTGTCGTTGGAATAAATGAAACTCTGGATGGTATTGAGCGCATTGAACAGGAAATGCGGGTTCATTTGTGCGATCAACGCAGTAAGCGTGGTGCGGCTGATGTCCTTTTCATGTTCGGCCGCCTGCAGTTGTTTGCCTATCCTTTCATTGTCCAGTTCGCCTTGCAGGTTTTTGTTTGCAACATGGTTACGGTAAAAAAAATAGGTGGCCAACAAACAAACAAGGGCAAACGCCAAAACAATATAAATGCGCTGTTGTTTGCCCCTTAAATTATCCAGTTCCTTCTGTTGGACCAAGACCTGGAGCTGGGTTGAGTGCAATATGTTATCCCTGGTGATCGAATCTTTCTGCCTGCTGTATTCGTATCCCATTTCTTGTACAATGATCTTTTTTTCAATTTCGTTGTTCTTCAGGCTGTCTTTATAAATTGAATATTGTTGATAGGCCTTTAATGCTTCAAGATGATTACCAGATAATTGATAAACTGTGGACAGGTTTTGAAGCGCTTCTGTTAGGCTTGCCCAATCTCGCGGTTTTAACCATTCAATTGCTATATTTAAAATATCCTCGGCATGCTTTAGATTACTAAAATAAGAAGGATTATTTTTGGCTGTATTTCTGGCAATTTTTAAATATGCAATCCCCATTTTACAAAGGCATATCCCTGCATCATTTTTAGAATAAGCATCAGGCAAAAGTTTAAATTCATTAAAGGCTTTTCTAAAATAAACTAACGACTGTTCATAGTCGCCTTTTTGAAAATAAACCATGCCTAACGCCCTCAAACTCCATTTATATTGGTATTTAAAAATGCTATTTTTTTTTAGTCTAATGTTTATGAAGAATCCTTTCTTTTCATATTTCAAAGCGTTTATAAAATCCCCCTGATTAGCAAAAACTAGCCCGATCCTTCTGTAATGTCCACCTACAGCAGGTACTTTGTTGTGGCTAAAACAAAACTTTATTGCCTTTTGATAATAAACTAACGCTTCTTTATATTGCTTTTCCGAATCGTAAATATTAGCAACATAAGCCAAAAAAATATCTAAATCCCAATTATCATCATCAATATATGTTAGTGCTTGCTTATAATATTCCAAAGCTTTAGGGTAGTTATACTCCGTTTCATATATATCACCTATGCTCCTTATTGTTTTTGCAATTTCAGCTCTATTGTTCAGTTCCTGATGGATGCTTAAAGCACTCAAAAGATATTTTTGCTCGGTTAAATAATCATGTTTTACCCAATAGTTGGCGCTTAAAGCATTATAGGCTTTTGCCTCACCCTTTTTATATGAAAGTTGGATAGCTAATGAAAGTGCTTGGTTTGCCCAAGTCAAACCTTTTTCGGCTTCGCCGATAGATGATGCAGTATTTGACAAATCAGTTAACAAACAAACTTTATTTGTGTCGTTTTGTGATTTTGATAGGACTGTCATAAGAGAATCGATCCGCTCTTGCCGCACTTTATATTGTGCAAAAAGAGGAATGTTGAACAAAACATTTACCAAAACCATAAAACCAAAACAAAGCAAAAAATAACTTTTCACCTAACAAAAATACTTTTAAGTAGGCATTAAAAGACGCATGCTTATAATAGCAGTATCATTAAGCAATTAGAAAATTCTTTTTGTTATATAATTTGTTCATTTTAAAAACTTAAATTTAACCAAAACAAAGCCCCCACCTTGCGGTAGGGGCTTACAACTAAAAACACATGTCACCATTGCACTAGTCGGGGTTTTTACCGTCGAGAAAGGTGTTGATGGTGCTAATGGTAGCTTGATTATTGTCGTCTGTTTTCACCTGTGCACGGCTGTAGAAATTCTCTACGTTGGCAATGGTATTATGCAATTCTGTATTCCTGCGCATGTAAGCCGGTACTTGTTCAAATTCATTTCCGGGGTCAGCAGAATTGAAATTAAACGACAGGTTGCGTAATTTTTTAATCTTGTCCATGCGTTCAGAAGCCCTGCGTTTCTGTTCTTCTTCTTCCGTCATATCTTGGTGTTGTGGTGCTTGTTTGATTACATTTTCTTGAACCCTTGGAGCGGTTTCTTCTTTTATCACCATACCAAAATCAAGACTTGCATCTTCATCCGATTTCTTTTCTTCCAACTTCATTTCTGGCTGAAGCACGGGCTGTTGCTTCATTACAGGCTCAGGCTGTTTTTGTGGCTCAGGTTTTATAACCGGTTCTTCAGCCTTTAAAAATGGCATAATCGGTTCTTCAGCCGCAGTGTTAGAAGGTGCATAAATTTGTGTTGGCCTGCTTAAAAAACTGTTGATGCGGCTTGCCAAATCTTCGCGGGTTGTGGCTGCTTGTACTGGTGTTTCCTCCTTCAGTTCCATTTGCAATTCAATGGGAACTGTTTTGGTTTCCACCTTTTCAGTGTTTGCGGTAACAGTTGGTGCAACAACCGGTTCTTGTTTTTTATCTTGCAATAACATAAAAACAGGATCCGATTCCTCTTGGTGGTGCAATGGTTCAACCGTATTTGGTACCGGCACATTTTCCATTACAGTCGGTGCCAAAGGATTCGCATTTTCAACTGGCAAAGTAGTTACTGCCGTTGGTTTTTCTATTGGCGGAAAAAATACTTGCGGTATGTCAACCTTTGGTGCAGCTTCGTTCAAAACAAAAACTTCTTTCGGAACTTCTACCGCTTTTTTAGCCGGAACAACTGGCACAGCAAAAGGATCTTTATGACCAAAGCCAGTGGCAATAACAGTTACAGCCAATTCGTCGGTCAAATTGCTATCGTATCCAATACCCAAAATAACATCGGTTTCTTCGCCGGTTTGTTCACGTACAAAATTTTGGATAGTGTCTACCTCATCCATTGTGTATTCATATTCACCAGATGGAGAAGTGATGTTCAACAAAATCCATTTAGCGCCGCTAATGTCATTATCGTTTAACAATGGCGAAGTAATAGCTTGTTCAATAGCACGGATGGCACGGTCTTCACCGCGGGCTTGTGCGTTACCCAAAATGGCAACACCACCATCTCGCATTACGGTGCAAACATCCGCAAAATCGACATTGATTTGTCCGGTGGAATTAATGATGTCGGTAATGCAACGTGCCGCAGTGCTTAACACGGTGTCTGCTTTGTCAAACGCATCGCTCATCTTCAAATTACCGTATTGCTTGCGCAATTTATCGTTGTTGATGACCAACAAAGTATCTACTTGTTTCTTCAATTCTTCGATACCCAATTGTGCATGTTTCATGCGTTTTGGCCCTTCAAAACCAAACGGCGTAGTTACGATACCAACGGTAAGAATGCCCATTTCGCGGCAAACTTTTGCAATTGTCGGCGCACCACCAGTGCCGGTTCCACCGCCCATACCTGCGGTAATGAACGCCATTTTGGTGTTCACTTCCAGCATGCGGCGGATTTCTTCCAAGCTTTCTTCGGTAGCTTTTTTACCAACTTCTGGGTTTGCACCTGCACCCAAACCTTGTGTAAGGTGCGGCCCCAACTGAATTTTTACCGGTACATCGCTAGTAGCCAACGATTGTGCATCGGTATTGCAAATAATAAAATCGACGTTCTCGATATTTTGCTTGTACATGTGATTTACAGCATTGCTGCCACCACCACCAAAACCTAGTACCTTGATGATATTGGACCTCATCGGGGGCATATCAAAATGAATCATAATTTAAAGTTTTTTTCGCCTTTTAGCGGATTAGAATTTAATGGGATTATTTAATTTAAGAGTTTAGAATTAAGAAATATGAATTGGGTTTTTATTCACTATTCACCATTCACCACTCACTTTTCAAACGAAACATCTTCGCCTTCTTCTTTGAATAAATCGTACAAACCAACCCTTAATTTGGCCCAAACACCACCGCGTTTTTTTACTTTTTCGGGGGCTACTGGTTGTGCTTGCGCTTCTTTTTCCAGTTCTTGTCCGGCCAAAACTTCATTCCTGGTCAGTTCGCGTTTCAATTCTTCGGGCACAGCTACCGGTCTGAAATTTTCAGTAAATTGCTTCCTGTTAAATTCGTAATCGCTATATCCTTTCAAAATCAATCCAATACAAGTGCTATACATGGGCTTCATCAACTCATCAATGTGGCCGGCAGCCAAATGCTCGTTAGGATACCCGATACGTGCATTCATACCCGTCACATATTCAGTCAGTTGAATCAAATGTTTCAGTTGTGCTCCACCACCCGTTAAAATGATGCCACCGTTCAATTGCTTGGCATCCATACCAACTGTTTTTAGGTGGTAGGTTACAAAATCCAAGATTTCGCTCATGCGTGCCTGGATGATTTGTGCCAAAGTTTTCACGCCAACTTCTTTCGGCTGCATACCGCGGATGCCCGGAATGGTGATGTAAGCGTTGGCTTTTGCCTCATCAGCCAAAGCGCTGCCAAACTGAACTTTCATTTGCTCAGCCTGTGTTTTTAATACGCTCAAACCCATTTTAATATCGTTGGTGATGTTTTCGCCGCCGAACGGAATGACGGCAGTGTGGCGCAAAGTACCTTCGGCAAAAACCGCCAAATCGCTTGTTCCGCCACCAATATCCAAAATGGCAACCCCAGCTTCCAAATCGTGTTCGCACATTACCGCGTCTGAACTGGCAAGCGGTTGAAGCACCAATTCCTTGATTTTCAAATTACTTTTGTTCACGGCCCGGGTAATGTTGCGGATTGCATTTCGATCACCCGTAATGATGTGGAAATTAGCGCCCAATTTCACGCCGTTGTACCCAACCGGATACTTTATGTTGGTGAAATTGTCCACGGTAAATTCCTGCGGAATCACGTCGATAATCTGGTCGCCTGCCGGAATGTACGTTTTCCGCTGGTCGGCAATCAATTGCTCGATTTCCGCCTGTTGGATTTCCTCTTCCGCAGATTGCCGCACGATATCGCCACGCGTTTGTAGGCTTTTAATGTGGTGGCCCGCTATACCCACGTACACTTCGCTTACCCCAAGGCCGGGGTTACTGGCATACATGTTTTGCATGGCTTGCTGCACAGCCATTACGGTTGCTTCGATGTTCAGCACCTGACCGTGCTGCACGCCGTTGGAGTTGGCTTTTCCAAAGCCAAGTATCTCCAGTTTCCCAAATTCGTTTTTGCGTCCGGCAATGGCAGCTATCTTGGTAGTGCCGATGTCGAGCCCTACGATAATGGGTTTGTTGTTGGTGGTTGACATTTTATTTATTGTGCTTTAGTTGTTTACGATTTTACCTCATCCCCGCCCTTCTCCACAAGTGGCGAAGGGTGCCTCTGCTCGGCTTTCATTTTTTTTATTTGTGCTTTTCGTGTGTTTCTTTTTAGTGTGTTTATTATTTGTGTCTTGGTTCTTTTGGAGACCAGCTTTTAGCAGCAATGATGAGGCTTTTGTTGCGACGCTCCATTCATATTTAGTTTTCTATGGCGGCATTTCCTTCGCAGTTTTACCTCATCCCGACCCTTCTCCACAAGTGGCGAAGGGTGCCTCTACTCGGCTTTCATTTTTTTAAGAACTCAACGTGTAATTTTCAGTGTGTTATTATTTAAAATCCTGTTTTCTTGTCCCTTGAATTCTTATTCCTTATTTTCTTGTTTTCTTATTTTCTTGTTCCTTTACTTCCTTATTTCTTATTTAAAATTTCTTATTCCTTATTTATAATTTCGTATCTAATAATCATTCTTCGGTTTGGTGGCACTCGCTTTCGGTTTTGCCACTAGCTTTTTCGGTGGTGCTTTTTTGGGTGGCGAATGCTGCAAAACATTGGTTGCGGCAGGCTTGCGTTGCAGTGTGGGCTTAGTTTTTACAGGTTTGGGCATTACATGTTTTACAATTGGCGCATTGTGTTGTAAAATATTTATTTTAGGTTTCGTTGTAACGTTTTTTAGGGGTAATTTAATTGGTTGTTTTATAGCAGGTTTAATTATTTGTTTAATTACAGGTTTAACAACAGTTGCTGCTTGCTGCTGCATTTCACTTTGCTGGTCACCTGCATCATCCAACGATTTTGGTTGCAATGCAGTGTCGCCACGTAATTCATTTATATTTAATTTTCCAGTTACGGTTGTGTCTACTGCTTCCTTAGCTGATTGATCAATCATTTGTTGGAAAGCTTCCATTGCTTTTGCAGAATCAATTTTTCCCGTTTCTTTTCCTTTTAACGTAGCAACAATTTGTTTATCGTAGCGCACATCAATTACAGCGTATTTATTTAATCCAACCTTTCCAAAAACCTGTTTATAAAACATCGACAACCGATGAAATTTATCTTGCATATTATCGATGCTACCAAAACGAATAACGTGCGAACCGATAGTTGGGTACATGTCGAAATTGTTATTAGGCAATACATCCACTTGGCCAATTTGCATCAACAACATCGAATCCGCTTTAATAAATTTACCCAATTCACACACTTGCCGCCATGTTAAACTATCTGCTGAAAGCATTTTTGTTTGTTGGTTTGGCGCATTGGTGAATACTGGCACATTTGCGGTTTGGTTATCGCTTAATGGCATTACCGTTGCAGCTGAATCAAAATAAAAACTTTGCCCGCCTTGTGTAAAAATCCTTGCTACCGGTATGCGTTCGGCAATGCCAACGTGTAGTTGTTGCTGGTTGTCTACATATAATTGCACATTACTGATCCACGCATTTTTACGCAAAGTATTTTCCAGTGTCTTTATATTTAATTGTTCTATTTCAGCCCCTTCAATTTTATCACCAAATTTTGTTTCCAGTATTTGCTTTACTTGTTTTTTATTGATGAATGTTTCGCTATTGTCGTCATCAATAGAAATATCCAATCCAGTGCATGTTAAATGATCATTGTGTTTCATTGCGCTGAGCAATAAAACAAACAACACAATACCGCCCAATACGCTAAAAAACGTACGGATAAACTTCTTTCTTTTAAAAAGCGGTTTACGTTTATTTAAAATAATATCGTTTTTCTCGTTTTTAATTTTTTTAAACTTTTTGTTTTACTTTCTTATTTATTATTATTTATTTCTTATTCCTTATTTATTTAATCCTTCAAATATTTTGCGACCTTACCAACCATTGCATCAATATCTCCAGCGCCAGCCATTACCAATAACTCGGGTTTATTATTTTCCACCCATTTTATTAAATCTTCTTTTTCAACAATTGCTTTATTTCCATTTTCCATTTTATCCAAAATCAATTGGCTGGTTACACCTTCCATCGGCAATTCCCTCGCTGGATAAATCGGCAATAATTTTATATCGTCTGCTTTGTCTAACGCCGCTGCAAAACCATCTGCCAAATCCTTCGTTCTACTAAAAAGGTGTGGCTGAAAAACCAGTGTCAGCTTACGTTCTGGAAAAACGCTCCTTATACCACTTATTAATGCATTTAATTCTTCAGGATGGTGTGCATAATCATCAACCAATACATGATTTTCTGTTTTTACTACATATTCAAAACGCCTTTTTACACCTTTAAATGCGGCAACGGCAGCTTTTATTTTTTCATCTTCAATATTTAACTTTTTGGCCACTGCTATTGTTACCAAACAATTCTCCAAATTGTGTAATCCGCCAATATTTAAGTTTATATTCTCAATTAAACTACCATTTATATTGGCATCGAAAAAGTAACTGCCGTCTTTTGTTTTAATATTAGTCGCAAAAACATTGGCTGTAGTATGCATTAGCGAGTAAGTTATTTGTGTGGAAACTTTGGCCTTTTCTAATTTATTTAAACTGTCTTTTCTAATTAATAAACCATTTTCTTTTGTCCGTTCTGCAAATTGAATAAATGCTTCTTCAATAGCTTCAGCCGTGCCATAAATATCCAAATGATCAGCATCCATAGAAGTTACTACGGCTATATCCGGACTTAATTTCAAGAAGCTTCTATCAAATTCATCTGCCTCCACCACACATACATTATTGTCCGTTTCGCTTGCCCAAAAATTACTTTCATAGTTAACCGCAATGCCACCTAAAAAAGCGTTGCAACCAAAACCAGTATGCCGTAAAACATGACCAATCATTGAACTGATGGTGGTTTTACCATGCGTGCCAGCCACACAAATATTAAAAGAACTAGCCGTGATAATTTGTAAAACATCACTACGTTTTACCACATCGTAACCATTGTTTTTATACCAGTTTAATTCCTTATGGTCTTTCGGCACTGCGGGTGTGTAAACAACTAATTGGGCCGATTTATCCAATAATTCAATATTGTCTTCATAATGAATGTTTATTCCTTCGCTAACCAATTGTTTTGTAAATGCGTTCTCGGTTTTATCGTATCCATTTACCACCACTCCACGACTGATAAAATATCTTTCGATAGCACTCATGCCAATGCCACCGGCACCGATAAAGTAAATATTTTGTATGTCTTTTAATTCAATCATTTAGTGAGTGGTGAATAGTGAATGATGAATCCAGCACTCGATCCTTGTTTAATTAATTTTTATTTTTAATTCTTGTTCTTTTGCCTTCTTGTTCCTTTAATTCTTCAACGCACTTATTATTTCATCGGCAATTATTCCATCTGCATTTTTAATTGCAAATGCTGCGATATTCTTTTTAAATAATGCCTCTTTTTGTTTGTCTTTTATCAATGCCAAAACAGTATCAATTAATTTATTTTTTGCATCGCTGTCTTTTATCATTAATGCTGCATTATTATCAACCAAAACTTTTGCATTAAATGTTTGGTGGTCTTCCGCTGCAAATGGATAAGGCACAAATACAGTCGGCTTTTTTGCCAAACAAATTTCCGCAACGCTCATAGCCCCCGACCTGCTAATTATAACATCTGCTGCAGCATAAGCCATATCCATTTCTTTTATAAAATCGCTTGCCCAAACATTTGGCATACCATTTACCGCTTGTTTCGCTTGTTCCACAAAAGGTTTTCCGGTTTGCCAAATCAGTTGCAAATCATCAGCATTTATTTCCTTCAAACCCGCTTCCACACTTTGATTGATAGAATTTGCACCCAAACTTCCACCAATGGAAAGAATGGTTGTTTTATTTGCCTGCAAACCAAAAAAATGCAACGCATTTTCTTTTTCCGCTTTCATTTCAGCAATTGCCTTGCGAACAGGATTGCCCGTTACCACAATTTTATTAGCAGGAAAAAAGCGCTCCATTCCAACTGTTGCCACAAATACTTTTGTACATTTTCTACCCAACAACATGTTACTTTTTCCGGCAAAAGCGTTGCTTTCATGGATAAAAGTTGGAATATTTCTTTGTTGCGCCATTCTTACAACAGGATAACTGCTGTAACCGCCAACACCAATTACCGCATCAGGTTTAAATTCTTTTAAAATCTTTCTTACCTGAAAAAAGCTTTGCAATAATTTGCTTGGCAATGCAATATTTTTTATCAAAGAGCTTCTATTAAATCCAGCTATATCCAATCCTTTAATATTAAATCCAGCTTGTGGCACTTTTTCCATTTCCATTTTTCCTTTTGCGCCAACAAACAAAAATTCAGCATCGGGCAATTTTTCTTTTAATGCATTAGCAATTGCAATGGCCGGAAAAATATGGCCACCTGTACCGCCACCTGCTATTATAATTTTTTTACCCACCGCTTTTTTAATTATGAATTATGAATTATGAGTTATGAGTTATGATTATGAATTTGTAGTAGTGTTTTATTATATGTTTAATTCAATTTTGTTATTATCTTATCTTATTATTCATAATTCATAATCCATAATTCCTAATTCATAATTGCATTTCCCCCTTCCAATTGTTCCACATTTCTTGCTACGCTTAAAATAATTCCTATTGAAAAACATGTAAATAAAAATGAGGAACCGCCCATACTTACCAACGGCAACGTAACACCCGTAACCGGCATCAATCCTACATTTACCGCCATATTTGCCAATGCCTGAATTACCAAACTAACACTTAAAGCCAAGGCCAAAAAAGCACCAAACGCATAAGGCGATTTTTTAAACAAACGAACACATCGATATAAAAAAACCATATAAATAAACAATATAACAATACCACCTAAAATGCCATATTCTTCAATAATAATGGCAAAAATATAATCGCTGTACGGGTGTGGTAAGTAGTTGCGTTGCTGACTATTACCAGGCCCCAAACCAAACCAACTGCCAGATGCAATCGCAATATTGGCCTGTTGTACTTGATAAGGAATTTCATCTTGCTGGGCATAAATAAAATCCTGTACCCGATGAATCCAAGTACCAACACGGCCGTGCGATTTCATGCCTTTTACCACCGCATTTTGTTGTGCCGCTACATCACTATTTGGTGCTTTATATGATCCTACAGCAATTAGAATTAACAAAGCAACCGGAATTAGCATCACACCAATAGCCAATAACAAATGTTTAATCTGCACACGGCCAATAAACATTAATAACATACTGTTGGCACCCACCAACAACGACGTTGACAAATTAGCTGGTGCAATTAAAATACATGTTAAAACCACTGGAGCCATTAAGGGTAAAAATCCTTTTTTCCAATCGGTAATTACATCTTGTTTACGACTTAATTGTCTTGCTAAAAGCATAAACAATGCCAGTTTCGCTAAATCACTTGTTTGCAAAGTCATGTGCACAACAGGCAACATAATCCACCTATTTGCTTCATTTAAATTGCTGCCAAATATTAATGTATATAGCAATAATGGGATACTGAAAATGTACATCCACAAAGCAATGCGTGAGAAAAGCGTATAATTAATTCGGTGTGAAAAATAAATAATTAAAACCCCAATTACAATAAAACCAAATTGCTTAAATAAATAAAATTCGTTGCCTTTATTATGCCGATATGCCAAAGAACCTGTGCTGCTATAAACCACTAATAAACTAATAAAAACCAATAAGACCACAATAGCCCAAATTACTTTATCACCACGATAAAGCTTACCTGTTCCGCCGGTGAGCGAAGGCAATTTTAATTCTTGTGCTATGTTTTTTATTGTCTCCACTTAGTGAATTATGAGTTATGAATTATGAGTTATGAATTATGGATTATTAATTAGGAATTATGTGGTTGATTCATTCATAATCCATAATTTATCATTCATGTTTATTTAAAGATTCCTTACCGCTTGCCTAAACTGATTTCCCCTGTCTTCGTAATTAATAAATAAATCAAAACTGGCACACGCAGGACTTAATAAAACCACTTCGCCTTTTTCAGCATTATTATAAGCAGCCGCAACCGCTTCTTTTGCTGATAAAGTATCGGCAATTATTTTATCCATAAATGCCTCATGAATTAATGCGTTATCTTTTCCCAAACAAATAATTGCCTTAACTTTTTCATTCACCAAATCGCGGATCATTTCATAATCATTGCCTTTATCAACCCCACCAAGAATCAATATGGTAGGCTTTGTCATGCTTTCCAACGCATACCAAGTACTATTAATATTGGTGCCCTTACTATCGTTAATGTATTCAACGCCTTTAATGGTTGCAACCGCTTCCATACGGTGCGGAAGGCCGTCAAAAGTTGTCATCGCATCCCGTATTTTCTCCTTTCTGATGTCGAGGGTAGTTGTCGTAATGCCGGCTGCCATAGCGTTGTATAAATTATGTCTTCCTTTTAGGGCAAAATCGTAAATGCTCATGGATACCTCTTCATTCTTCACCTTAATCAGCATTTCATCGTCTTTAATGTAAGCTCCTTGCGTTGGTTCTTGTTTCATGGTAAAAGGCAGTTGTTTAGATTTTTTTAGATATATTGGCAGGTATTCCATTGTCACTTCATCGTCTAGGCAATAAATAAAATAATCATCGGCTGTTTGATTTTCTATTATCCTAAATTTTGAATGTATATAATTTTTAAATTGATAATCGTAACGGTCTAAATGATCTTCGGTAATATTTAATAACACAGCTATTTCGCACTTAAAATCTTTTATATCATCTAATTGAAAACTACTTATTTCAGTAACATATAATTCTTTTGGATCCTCGGCCATTTGCTTCGCAATAGAATAACCGATATTGCCAACCATGGCGCAATCCAAACCTGCTTCTTTACAAATATGATAAGTTAAAGCAGTGGTGGTACTTTTACCATTACTACCTGTAATTCCAATTATTTTACTATTGCCTTTAAACCGATAAGCCAATTCTATTTCACTAATAACCGCAATATTTTTTGCCCTGATGGCTTTCATTAAAGCCGACTTTTCTGGAATGCCTGGGCTTTTCACTATTTCATTTGCCACCAATATTTCTTCCATTGAATGGCCGCCTTCTTCATACCTAATTTTTTGTTCGTCCAATGTTTTTTTATAATCCAGCCTTAATTTTCCGCTATCACTTAAAAACACATCATACCCCCGCTGCTTGCCCAGCATTGCTGCGCCAACACCGCTTTCGCCACCACCGAGTATAATTAATTTATGCATTATGAGTAGTGAGTGGTGAATAGTGAATGGGATGCATCCACTATTAAAACCACTATTTTATTTTAATTTATTATTTACCTAAACTTCTAAACATTAAAACTCAAAACTTCTTATCTAATTTTTAAAGTTGCCACGCTTAAAACGACCAATATGATTGTTACGATCCAAAACCTTGTTGCTATTTTACTTTCATGATAACCTAATTTTTGATAGTGGTGATGTAACGGACTCATTAAAAAAATCCGTCGGCCTTCGCCATATTTTTTTCTGGTATATTTAAAATAACTTACTTGTAATGTGACACTCAATATTTCAATAAAAAACATACTGCAAAAAATTGGAATCAATAATTCTTTTCGCACCATAATTGCCAGCGATGCAATAATTCCACCCAAAGCCAAACTACCGGTATCACCCATGAAAACCTGTGCTGGGTATGAATTGTACCATAAAAAACCTATACATGCACCAATAAAAGCCCCAATAAAAATGGACAATTCACCCAAGTTGGGGATGTACATAATATTTAAATATTCGGCAAATTTTACGTTGCCACTTAAATAGGCAAACAAGCCCAAACAAATACCAATAATGGCTGAAATGCCAGTCGCTAAACCATCTAATCCGTCTGTAATGTTTGCCGCATTTGAAACGGCCGTTATTATAAAAATGACAACAATAATATATAGAATAAACGTATAATTTTCCCAACCTTTGGGCATTAATTTGGCATAATTAAATTCATGGCTTTTTACAAATGGAATGGTGGTAATTGGTGTTTGTACACGCACAAACTTGTGTGGCATACCATCAATTATTTTAATGGTATCACCTAAATATTTCTCGCCTGATTTAATTAACGAGTCGGCGGTTTGATGCTCCACTTTTGTTTGTACAACTTCCCTTTGCACCGTTACATATTGGTTAAAATAAAGCGTTGCACCAACTATTAATCCAATACCGATTTGACCAACAATTTTAAATTTCCCAGCCAAACCATCGGCATCAGCTTTTTTATAATTAATACCGGCGGCCAGTGCTTTTCGCTTTGATTTTATTTTAAAAACATCATCAATAAAACCAATGCCTCCACACCAAACTGTTACCAAACTAATTAAAACAATATACACATTATCAAGCCTAGCCAACAATGCGGTTGGAATAAGAATAGCTAATAAAATAATAAAACCACCCATGGTTGGGGTATTCTTTTTATTCACTTCGCCAGGTAATCCAAGTTCACGAACCGATTCACCTAATTGTAATTTCTGTAATCTTTTAATAATTGTTTTGCCAAAAACCATTGAAACAACCAACGACAATATAACCGCCATAGCCACGCGAAAAGTGATAAATTGAAACAAGCCGGAACCTGCCAATTGATAATGTGTTTGTAACCATTTAAATAAATAATAAAGCATGGGTGGCGTTAATGGATAATTTGTTAATTGATAATGGATAATTAAATCCTCTTTTTATTTTTTACTTTTTAATTATTAATGGTCAATAAATATTTTCAATAATTCTTCTTTATCGTCGAAATGGTTTTTTACGCCGTGTATGTCTTGATATTTTTCATGGCCTTTTCCAGCCACTAAAACGATGTCTCCATCATTGGCTAATTCAACCGCTTTTTTAATTGCTTCTCGCCTGTCTAAAATTGAAATCTGTTTCCTTTTATAGGCCGATTTTAATCCTTGCAGCATATCGGCAATAATTTGTTCGGGATCTTCACTTCGTGGATTATCGCTGGTAAAAATTGCTTTATCGCTATATTCACAAGCCACATCGGCCATTATCGGTCTTTTTGTTTTATCCCTATCACCACCACAACCAACCACGGTAATTATTTTTTCATTCCCCTGTTTTAATTTTTTAATGGTGGCTAACACATTTAATAAAGCGTCTGGCGTGTGCGCATAATCAACAATGCCCACAATTTTTTCCTTTGGCGAAACGATATAATCAAACCTTCCCTCGGCGCCGTCCAATTCGCTTAAAATGCGCAATACTTCGCCTTTATCTTGACCCAGATTGATTGCCGCACCATAAACAGCCAATAAATTATAGGCATTAAATTCACCAATCATCCTGAAATGAACTTCAATTCCATTTACATCCATCACTAATCCCGTAAGACTATTTTCTAAAATCTTACCCTTAAAATCTGCGAGGTTTCGCAAGCTGTAAGTATATTTTTTGGCTACCGTATTTTGTAACATTACCGGCCCACGCTTATCATCCAAATTGGTAATGGCAAAAGCGGTTTTAGGTAAATTATCGAAGAACGATTTTTTTACTTTTATGTATTCGTCAAACGTTTTATGGTAATCTAAATGATCGTGTGTGATATTGCTAAACAATGCGCCGTCGAATTGTAATCCGGTAATCCGATGTTGGTGAATAGCGTGGCTGCTGCATTCCATAAAAACATAAGTGCAGCCTGCATCTAGCATTTTTTTCATCAAAGCATTAATGCTAATGGCATCGGGCGTGGTGTGTGTGGCTGTAAAAATCTCGTCGCCAATTTTATTTTGAACAGTAGAAATTAACCCACATTTATTGCCTAATTGCGTAAATAATTTATAAAGCAATGTGGCAATTGTTGTTTTACCATTTGTACCGGTAACGCCAACCAATTTAAATTTTGCAGATGGTTCTCCATAAAAATGGTGCGCCATCCAAGCAACGGCTTCGCTGGTATTTGCAACTTGTATGTACGTAATTCCTTCTTTTAATTCAGCGGGCATTGTTTGGCAAACAATTGCTATAGCTCCTTTTTCAATGGCTTTGCCGATAAATAAATGACCGTCGGATGCCGCGCCGACAATGGCGATAAAACATGAATTTTTATTTACCGCTCTTGAATCAATAAATAAAGCAGACACATCTATATCGGTGTTGCCAAACACTGATTGTAAACGAACGTTGTAGAGTATGTCTTTTAAAATTGCCATAATTTAACCTCACCCCCGCCCCTCTCCGCCAGCGGCGAGGGGTACCTCTGTGGCACTTTGTTTTGTTTTAGTAAATACTTTCCGTTTGTTTCTTTAATGTGTGTTTAATTAAAATCTGGAATCTGTGTGATATTTTATGTTATTTTTCTTTTTTTTATTTGCAGTTGTCTTGTCTTCCTTATTAATTATTTTATATTTCTAATTCCTTACTTTTTACTGAAACGGAGTTTCAGTGTACAAAGTCGGAGCCGAGCTCCGAGCTACATCAACGCCAAATGCACCGTTTGCCCTTTTCTAATAGGCGAACCTGGCGGAATGGATTGCGCCTGTACCCTTCCGCGGCCTACAACAGTTGTGCGTAATCCTGCTTCTTCACACAATTCCAATGCGTCACGCAAAGCCATCCCTTTTATTACAGGCATTGCCGATTTATTGGAAGCAATACTTTTTACCATTACGTTGTATTGTTTATTGGCGGCTAACAACGATACATTTCCCTTGGCAGACGATGAATCGACCCAATTCAATCCCATCCATTGCATTAAATTTTTGGCTTCAGTTGTTTGTGCCGCAAACTGGTAAATGCTGCTGTCTTTTTTCATGGAAGGGGCTTCCTGCATAATCGGCTTTACCTTCATTCCATAAATTTTATCGGCCACATCCCTAAATACCGGCCCCGCAACAGCCCCGCCGTAAAATTTTGCAGCATGCGCTTTATTCCTAATTACTACAATGCAAGTGTATTGTGGATCTTCAATCGGGAAAAAACCAACAAATGAAGATTGGTACATTTTATCAGCATAAGTAATTCCCTTGTCTGCTATCAACGATGTACCGGTTTTGCCAGCAAAACGATATTGTTTTGTTTTAAGCGCAACGCCTGTTCCGCTGTTTACCACGCCTTCCAAACAGATGTACAATTGTTTTAAAGTGCCGGCGCTACAAACTTTTGGATTGATTACAGTGGGCTCGTGTTGCTGAACAACTTCGCCATCTTTCATAACCCTATCTACCAAATATGGTTTCATCATTACGCCGCCGTTGGCGACTGCATTATAAAGCGTTAAAGTTTGCAACGGACTAACGGAAACCGAATAACCAAAACCCATCCAAGGAAGGGTGGAATTGCTCCAAAATTTGCTTCCCGGACGGTGAACAATACCCCTTGTTTCGCCCGGCAAATCAATGCCTGTGCAAGTATCGAAACGCAGTGTGTGTAAGTGTTGTATAAATTTTAAAGGTTGATTGTAATAGTTATAATAGGCCAATTTTGCCATGCCCACGTTGCTGCTATGCTCAAAAGCATGCTGTACGGTGGTTTCGTGCAAACCATGAAATTCAGCATCAAAAACTGTTTGGCCAGCCACGTTCCAACGGCCACCTTCCAAGTTTACCGGACTATTAATTGTGACGTAACCATCTTCCAAAACACTAATCATGGTGGCCAACTTGAAAGTAGAACCAGGCTCGCTGGTAGCCATTGCGTAATTGTAATCTTCCCAATAACTACCGTCTTTTTGCCTGCCCAAATTAGCCATGGCTTTAATTTTTCCCGTCTTCGTTTCCATCACAATGCAAGTGCCGTGTAGGCATTCATTTCCCACCATCATTTTGTTCAATGCTTGCTCGGCCATGTCTTGGATGGCCACATCAAGCGTGGTTACAATGTCATGGCCATCTTCGGGTTCCACATCAGTTCCATCAATTGGAATAGCGGCCCCGCCTGCAATGTAGCGCACCAGTCTGCTGCCGCTATCGCCGCGTAACACACTGTCGTACCGTTTTTCTAAACCGACTTTATTGCTATCGCGAACAATACCGATGGATCTATTTGCAAACAATTGAAAAGGATTCAACCGCTTCATGCGCACATCGGCAATAAATCCGCTTTTATTTTTTCCAAGCCTTACCAACGGCGCTTTTTTTAATTGCTCCCATTGTTGAAAACTAATTTTCCGTTTTAATAAATAATAACGGTCTTCATCTTTATAACCAGTGATTAATTCCCTTTTGTAATCTGCTTTTGAGTCATCTTTAAAAATATCGGCCAAAGCCCATGCTAAAGAATCTACATTGTCATAAAATAATTTTCCTTTTTTATCGGTTAAACCATCGGCGCCAAAATCAACATAAATATCAAATTCAGGGATAGATGTACTTAAAACGCTGCCGTCATCGGCGTAAATTGTGCCGCGGTCGGCTTCAATTTTTTCGTTGCGGGTGTATGCTTTTGTAGCCATATCACGCCAATATTTACCCTTTGCTTGTTGGGTATAAATGGCTTTCGCAATTACGGCTACGCCTATCCCAATGATAATCAGGAAGATGACGTAAGTGCGAATTAATATGTCTTTTTTAATATCCAAAATTTGTCTGAAAGGGGATTAGTTATGAATTAAAAAGATTAGGAGATTTTTTGATTGTTTACTTACTTGCATCTTATTTTCTTATTTTCTTATTTTTTTTTTATTTTTTATTTTTTTTCTTATTTTTTATTTTCTATTTCTTATTTTTTTCTTTCTTATTCTTATTCCTTATTTAATTCGAAGCGGAGCTTCGATTTACAGTATCCATTAAAACCACCGCTGGCTGATCCGTTCTTTTCAAACCCAATGGTTCAACTGCTTTTACCAATTCGCTTTCTTTACTTCTGTACATTACATCAGCTTTTAAAACCTTGTATTCGTATTGCAATTGTTTTAGTTCTGCTCTCGCTTTTCCGGTATTTCTGATTACTTTATCTGCATAATGCCCATTTGCGATGTAAATAATGGCCAGCAATACCAAAAAAAGAATAAACGGCAATTGCTCCACCATCCATTGGTATTGGAACATTTTTTTCCATTTAAACTTTTTGACGGTTGCTATTACCTCGTCAACATCCGTTATATCTTCTTTTTCATCCAACATTTTAAACTCCAATTAAAAAATTCCAAATTCCAAAAAATTGTACTTCTTGTATCTATTTGTCAATCCTAACTTCCTTTATTCAACTTCCTTATTTCTTATTTCTTATTTCATCTCTGCCACCCTTAGCCTTGCACTTCTGCTCCGCGGATTTATTTTTAATTCTGCCGCAGTTGCTTCAATCGGCTTTTTTGTTATTATTTCGAAGGGTGAAACATTCTTATTGCCATAAATCGGATCTTCCGTTTTTTCGAAACTTCCTTCTTTAAAAAAATTCTTTACCATTCTATCTTCTAGCGAATGGAACGTGATAATGGCCGCCCTACCGCCGCTCAATAATACATTTGGCAACTGCGACAACATGTCTTTCAACGCTTCCATTTCTGCATTTACCTCCATCCTTAACGCCTGAAAAACTTGGGCGAAATATTTATTCGGATTGCCTTTTGCCAAAGGCTGTAAAATATTTGCCAAGTCTTTTATAGTTCTTACAGGTGCTGTTTGCCTAGCCTGAACAATAGATTGGGCAAGGGTTTTAGCGTTTGTAACCTCACCATAATTACTAAACATGGTTTGTAATGCCTCGGCCGAAAAATTGTTTACCACGTCTGCTGCGGTTTGGCTTTGCCGTTGATCCATCCGCATGTCTAAAGCCGCTTCAAAACGAAAAGAAAAACCGCGGCTTCCCTCATCAAACTGATGGCTGCTTACGCCTAGATCCGCCAAAACGCCATCTGCTTTTGGCACACCATGCAACCTTAAAAAACGTTGCAAATGCCTAAAATTGTGCGGTACAAAAATGATTCTCTCGTCGTTCGGTACATTTTTTTCTGCATCTGCATCTTGGTCAAAAGCAATCAATTTTCCTGCTGGCCCAAGCTTTTTTAAAATTTCCCTTGCATGGCCGCCGCCGCCCATCGTACAATCCACATATACACCGGTAGGCTTAATTGCTAAAGCATCAACTACTTCATGCAGCATCACCGGAATATGATAGACATCAGGCTGGGCTTGCATTTCAGCACTTGCGTGTTCTATTTTATTTTGTTTTGCCTTTGCCATATATTGCTTTTCCTTACCTATTTATAAACTTGCCCCACCCATAACATTAGCAGCCAAACTGCTAAATTTAGACGGTTCGAAGTTGTCAAAGAGCTGTTGATAATTTTTCTTATCCCATATTTCCAATTTGTTTACAGCGCTAACCAAAACAATATCTTTTTCCAAACCGGCATATTCAGCCAGGTTTTTTGGGATATTTAAACGGTTGGCCGAATCAAGTTCTACTTCGGTTGCGCCGTTTAAAAAGTAACGCCTGAACTCGCGTACATTCGTATCAAAATCATTCAATTTACTGATGCGCTCAAAAATCGGATCCCAACTTGGCTTAGGATATAACGCTAAGCATTTTTCAAAGCCCCTATTAATGATGAACACAGTTCCTACATCTTCTGGCAATTGCTTTTTAAAGCCTGCCGGTAAGAGAAAACGACCTTTTGAGTCGAGCGTAGATTCATATTCACCGAGAAATGATACCAATTGAAGATTTTAATACTTAAATTACCAAATAATGACACAAAATAACACTTTTCCCCACTTCTTGACAAAATATTAGTTTATAGAACTTTTGCACATGCTAGAAGTCTTACTAGCACTATGTTTCAGGGTATTTCTATTGTTTTCCACTGTTAATAGTGTGCATAACATGTGCATAAACCAAATTTACTATTTAAATTAGTAAAATGAAAGCAAAAATATTAGCAACATTTATTGTCCTTGTTGCTTAAAACATTAAAAACCAAATATTTATACTTTTGAAAGAAAATAGGGCAAAACAATTATTCTTTTTAGCCTGCATTGTTTTTTCGGCAGTTGTTGGCCTTTATCACGCCAACAAGTTTTTCTACCCCGAAGGAAGCGATGCAATAACACATTTATTTTTTGTTGGAGTCAGCGCTATTTGTGTTTTTGGCTTTTTGAAAAGGCCAAAATGGTTCACTTATTTCTTCGGTATTTTATTGTTACAACAGTTATACAGCCATGGACTTTGGATTTATCAACAATGGAAAACAACCCGCGTTTTTGATGGAAAAAGTTTTGCGGTAATCATAATAATGCCCATTATTTTTATGGCTTTGCAAAAAGATAAAAAACATGCATCCAAAGCATCTTAAAATTGCCGACTTTACTTACCATTTGCCTGAAGAGAAAATTGCCCTGCATCCGCTTGAAGAACGGGATAGCTCGAAATTGCTGGTTTACAAAAATGGGGAACTAACTGAAACGGTTTTTAGCAACATCACCAATTATTTGCCTGAGGATAGTTTGCTGGTTTTTAATAACAGCAAGGTTGTTGAAGCGAGATTATTGTTTAAAAAAGAAACCGGAGGTTTAATAGAAATTTTTGTGTTGGAGCCATATAAAATGGATGTATCAACTGCCATGCAAACCCAGGCAAGCATTGACTGTTTATGCTTAGTTGGTGGTTTGAACAAATGGAAAAACGGGACTTTGAAATTAATGGCTGGAGGAGACGATATCTTGCCAAAAGAATGCTGGCTGGAAGCAAAATTGCTGCAAAAAAAAGGTGAAACCTGCTTGATACATTTTTCGTGGCAACCTAACAATAAAACTTTTGCTGACGTGCTGCATCTACTTGGCCAAATGCCGATACCGCCGTATTTGAACAGGCCAGCAAATAAAAATGATGAAGGTAGGTATCAAACCGTTTATGCCAAAACAGACGGAAGCGTTGCCGCCCCAACCGCGGGGCTGCATTTTACACCCAATATTTTGGCAAGCCTAAAAGAAAAAAAAGTTGAAACCGCTTTCGCCACCTTGCATGTGGGTGCTGGTACTTTTAGGCCGGTAAAAAGTGAAACCGTTGAAGGCCACGACATGCATTCCGAATATATTGATGTGGATATTGCACTGATAAAAAAGTTGATACAATTTAAAAAAATTACTGCGGTTGGCACTACCAGCATGCGCACCATTGAAAGTATTTATTGGATGGGATTAAAAACTTTTTTGGATCCAACAATTACATTAGAAAATTTGGAAATAAAACAATGGGAAATTTATGATGCGCTGATGACCGAAACTATTGATAAAATCATGGCTTTACAGGCATTATTAAAATGGTTGGAAAACAATGGTACGCAGCCGCTTATACTACAAACACAAATATTAATCGCCCCAAGTTATCAGCCAAAAATAGCAACAGGAATTATTACAAATTTTCACCAACCCAATTCAACATTACTGTTGTTGGTTGCGGCTTTAGTTGGCGATGATTGGAAAAAAATTTATGACTATGCCTTGCAGCACAATTTTAGGTTTTTAAGCTATGGCGACAGCAATTACATGGAATTTACAGCTAGCAATCAATGATTCTCAAACTTCATTAACATAAAAAAATAGAGAAACACAGTAATGGCTGCAAACACAAAAGCAAGAATATTGTATATGTTTTGTTTTTTATGTATTTTGTAGCTATAATCTCTCCGCTGCTTTCTAGCAAGTTTAGTTTTACGGCTCCAACAAAAAATGCTTGCCAATAAAAATACAATTGACAAAACAATATAAGCAATCATTACGGCGTGTTTGGTTATAATATGCACTAAAAAAATGAGATGATTGAAAAGCAAAACTTACAAACCAATCTGTATTGTAAATTCAATTACTATCATTTTTTTAGAGTGCGTTCCTAATGCAAAGATATGAGACAAGCTTTTATTAACAAAAATGTTACAACACATTAAAAATCAGTATATGATATAGCTAATTAAAACCTAATTTTTACTACGAAATTATACTAACAACAGCGGTACTTCTACGGTAAAAGTTGTGCCTTTTCCCAATGTACTTTCTACTTTTATTTGGCCTTTGTGGGCGTCTATTATTGTTTTTACATAACTCATGCCTAAACCAAAGCCTTTTACATTGTGTACATTGCCGGTGTGAGCACGATAAAATTTTTCAAAAACCCGTTTCAAAGTTTCCTTATTCATGCCAATGCCATTGTCTGCAATGCGAATGAGCAAAAATTTATTTGTACTGTGTGTAGTAATTTTTAGGGTCAATTTTTCTTTTGAATATTTTATGGCATTGTCAACTAAATTGCTAAGCAAATTGGTAAAATGAACCTCGTCAGCCAGAATAAAGTCGTTTTTGGCATTTAGAAACAATTCTACCACGGCGCCTTTTTCTTCCAATTGCAGATGGTGGTTTTCAAGTGCACGTTTTATTAAA
>CAWJTH010000128.1:0-36104 GCA_963845495.1 uncultured Chitinophagaceae bacterium | reverse complement strand
AGCGGCTTTTTTAGGATTGGCGTACAACTGGTATCAATTGTTTAAAAAAGATAGAAAAGTGGTTTGGTTTAGGCCTATTTTATTGTTTTTAGCTATACCATGTATTTTATATATCCATTGGCTAGTTGCGTTCGTTTTTATTGTGATGGGCATTTTGGAACGCTACGCCAAAAAACCAATGGAAATCGGCATCAGCGACAGACATATTGCCATCAACACATTACCCCGAAAAATATTTGAATGGAGGGAGATTGCCAACGTAGTGTTGCGGGATGATATTCTAACCATTGATTTGGTTGATAATCACGTTTTACAAAAACAAGTGAACACAAGTGGCAACGATATTGACCTTGATAAAGATGTGGTTAATTTTAACGAATTTTGCCGAAAGCTAATAGAGGCAAGCAGAAAACCGGAAAACTAAGCAACAAGTCACAAGAAACAAGTTACAAACAACAAGTTTCAGCAACAAATTACAAGCGCCATTATTATTACTAATTTCCACACTTTTCTCATCTTTTTTATTTATTATTTCACATTCTTTATTTCGTATTTCTTATTTCTTACTTCTTATTTCTCATTTCGTATTTCTTATTTCTCATTTCTCATTTCGTATTTACCATGACTCCCTATTTATTATATTCCGACGGCGAAGGCAATATTTTTGAAGATCTAAGCCTTTACGCAACCGGCCGCAGTGGTTGGGATGTGTATCCGATTCCCGAAGAAGATTGGATTGAACTGCCCGACGGGGGAAACTTATACGAATTACCCGGCCGTCGCGGCATCGGCATCGATGTTAAAACCGGTGACATGCGCCTGTGTGAAAAAGGTTGGGCCGTTGCCGCTTTTATTCCGCCGGCACATACAGGTTTGTTTATTGCTGCTTATGAAAGCACGCCCAATGCGCCTACGCTCCCATTGTTTTGTTATACCGCCGCTGGTTGGTTCGATGAAAAAATGTACGTTCCGGCCGTTCGCATCGAGCAAGATATCCGGCAAGAACATGTTGGTTATGAAGAAGGAAAAATACAAATGGGTGTTAGCAATTTGTTGCAACATTATCCCAACAATAGGCTGGTAAAGCATTTGGCCGAAAATTGTTGCAATACATACACTTGTCCGGCGGCACGAAATTTATTTTTAGGCCGTTGGGAATGCCCCGTTCCTGCTTCACCGGCTTGCAACGCCAATTGCGTAGGTTGTATTTCTTTTCAACCAGAAGAAGAAAGTATTGTTTCGACACAAGACCGATTGACGTTTAAACCTACTGTTGAGGAAATAGTAGAATTTACCGTTCCGCATTTAGAAACAGCGCCTTTTCCGCTTATTTCATTTGGCCAAGGCTGCGAAGGCGAACCACTGTTGATGTGGGAAACCATTCGCGACGCTATCATCGAAATCCGTAAACATACCAGCAAAGGCAGCATCAATATCAACACAAATGGCAGCAAGCCCGCAGCCGTGGAAGCGTTGTGCCAAGCAGGTTTAAACAGCATTCGAGTAAGTACCAACAGTGCCAGGAAAGAAATTTACACGCCATATTACCGCCCCAATAATTACGAATTTGAAGATATCATCGAAAGCCTGAAAGTGGTGCGCCGTTACAATGGCTGGACGAGTATTAATTATTTTGTTTTTCCGGGCATGACCGACAGCGAAGCTGAATATGAAGCACTTAGAAAATTGATAAGCGATACCAAACTGAACATGATCCAATGGCGCAATTTCAATATTGATCCTGATTGGTACATGGGTCGTATGAATGTGCAAGACACTGGTGAATGCATGGGAATCAAGCAGTTACAAGAGTTGATTCAAGAAGAGTTCCCCGATTTAAAGTATGGCTATTTCAATCCGCCGATGGAAAGGATTAAAGGCAATTTTGCCAAAGATTTTGCGCATTACTAGCGTAAAATCTTTGACCATTCTAATAAAATAAAATGCCTTTATAAGGATTTTATAAGTTATTTTTTAATTTTTGATCTGCCGCTGGCTCTTTGTAAGTATCCTTAAAAATTAGCCGTAAACTTTGATCTTTGGTAAAATAGTGATCCATCCAGTTGATAAATACTTGGATGCGGTTTTTTACGCCAACCAGCAGAAACAAGTGCAAAGCCATCCAAATAAACCAAGCAATAAAACCTTTTAAATGTATTTTGGGCGAAGGAATATCAACGACTGCTTTGTTTCTTCCAACCGTTGCTAACGAACCCTTGTCATGATACTCAAATTCATATAGGCCTGTACTTTTTCTTTCCATCCTAATAAAATTTTCCGCCACATTATCAGCTTGGTTTATGGCTACGTTTGCCACTTGCGGATGACCTTTCGGATATTTTGGCGTTTCCATATAAGCTACGTCGCCAACGGCAAAAACATTTTCAAAGCCTTTTACTTTGCTATAACGGTCAACAATAATGCGGTTTCCACTCACAATCAATTCTTTATCAATACCTTCCGGAACGTTTCCTTTAATGCCGGCTGCCCAAACCACTAAAGCCGATGGGATTGTTGAGCCATCTTTTAAAGTCACCACACGGCCATCATAATCTTGAACCATTGTGTTTACTCTTACTTCAACGCCCAATTGTTCCAAATACATTTTTGATTCTACGGCCGATTTATCGCTCATGGTAGCCAAGGTTTTGGGTAAACCTTCCAACAACATAATTTTCATTAACGAAAAATCAACGTCAGGATAATCTTTCGGCAATACAAAGCTTTTCATTTCTGCTATTGCGCCACTCAACTCTACTCCTGTTGGTCCACCACCAGCAATTACCACAGTCATCAATCGTTGTAATTCTTCTTTATCGGTTGTAAGTGAAGCACACTCAAAATTACTGATCAACCGATGGCGAATTTGTAATGCCTGTGTGGTAGATTTCATCGGGAAAGCATTATCCTGCAATTGTTTATTGCCGAAAAAATTGGTATCGGCACCGGTTGCTAACACCAAATAATCGTATGCTACAATACCTTGATCAGTGGTAACTGTTTGTTTATCAGTTTGTAACGATAAAACCGTTGCCATGTGAATACTTACGTTTTTGCTTTTTTGAAACATTTTGCGCAAGGGAAACGAAATATTACTGGCATCCAAATTCGATGTGGCTACCTGATAAAACAAAGGTTGAAACTGATGATAGTTGAACCGATCTAACAATACAACCTCAAAACCGGGCTTATTATTAAGGCGACGGGCTAATTTAAGCCCAGCAAAGCCGCCACCTACAACTACTATTTTCATTTGATTGGCTGATTAAAAAGCCGTGCCAAAAATACAACTAAACTTTCAATATTTACTGAAAGTTTAGTTTGCTTGAAAATATTTAGCGTTTACTATCGGTGGGTCGTTCTCATCGAAGCCGATTATGGTAAAAAACAAAATTCCAACAAGTCAAATTTCGTTATGATATTCGACTTGTTGGAATTTGGATTTTGACAATTGGGATTTATTTCAAACTATTGACAATGGCTGCAAAATCCACGGCTACTAAACTAGCGCCGCCTACCAATCCGCCGTCTACATCGTGGCTACCAAAAATTTCTTTGGCATTGCTGGCTTTTACGCTTCCGCCGTATAAAATAGAGATGGAATCTGCAATTTCAGCACCGTATTGTTCTGCTAAAACACTCCGGATAAATGCATGCATTTCTTGTGCTTGTTCGGTGGTTGCAGTTTTACCGGTTCCAATTGCCCAAATTGGTTCGTAGGCAATTACTATTTGTTTCAATTGGTCGGGCGATAAATGAAACAAGCTTTCTTTTAATTGAACCGCAACATGATCGTTTTGGGTAGCCGCTTCGCGGATGTTTAACGGCTCGCCACAACAAAAAATTGGTTTTACATTGTAGATTAATGCCATATTTATTTTATCGGCCAGCAATTGATTGCTTTCATTAAAATATTCCCGGCGTTCGCTATGACCCAATATAACATATTCAACACCAATTGATTGTAGCATTTCTACCGAGGTTTCGCCTGTGTAAGCACCCGATTTTTTATCGCTGCAATTTTGCGCTGCTACGTAAAAAAATGGCTTGTCTTTTAATTTTTCTTTTACGGTAACCAAGTATGGAAACGGCACACCTAAAACGGCAATTTTATTTTCATCCACATGGGTATCTTGTTGTAATAAGGCATGCACCAATTCATTTACTTGTGCAAGCGTAAGGTTCATTTTCCAATTGGCGGCAGCAATTTGTTTTCTCATGATTTTTAATTTAGGATTTGAAAATTTGAAGATTGATGTGTTCAAGTGGCAGTTTGTTCAATCGATTATTATATTTCTAGCTATTTTTTAATTTTTCTTCAACCAATTTATATAAAACAATTCCTGCGGCAACACTTACATTCAATGAATGTTTCATACCAAATTGCGGAATTTCAATGCAAGCTTCGCAAATATCTATAATATTTTGCGCCACACCTTCTACTTCGTTGCCAAATATAATGGCCAACTTTTGATTAATATTATTTTTAAAGTTTTGTAGCGAAATACTATTGCTCGCCTGCTCAACAGCGTACAAAGTATAACCATCGTTTTTTAATTTTTCAACCGCTTCCAAAGTTGTATCAAAGCCTTGCCAGGCAACGGTTTCAGTGGCACCCAAAGCAGTTTTGTGGATGTCGCGGTGCGGCGGTTTTGGCGTATATCCACACAAATAAACCGCTTCCAATAAAAAACCATCCGCCGTTCTAAAAACACTTCCCACATTGTGCATGCTACGTACATTATCCAACACCACCACAATCGGAAATTTTTCAGATTCCTTAAATTCATCAACCGATTTCCGGTTCAAATCATCCATCGAAAGTTTGGTCAAATGCAAGGTTCAGAAGTTTAAGGTTTAAAAGTTTACGAGTTTATTTGTTCGTTTGTTTACAAGTTTAAGGCAGAAATAAAGTTTAGGTTTAATGTTTAGTTCAACATAAAATATTAAATGCTCTCGGCTAAACCCGTAAACTTTTAAACTTGTAAACTTTGAACTTTTTCGTACACATAAAATTCCCAAGGTTTCATTTCAAAATATCTGTTTTTGGTGATGTCGTTTATTTCGTTTGAAAAAATATTATTGAAATCGCCACTTATTTTTTCATCAGTTAAATGCGCCCAATAATAATCGTGGGAAAAATTGATAAAAACCAATACTTCGTCATTATCTTTTTTGCGCAAAAATGCAAATAAACGATCATCATCGTTGGTTGAAATTTTATAAACCGAACTGCCTGCATCGCCAGCTAACATTGCTGGATTAGTGGCATGTAGCGTCAATATTTTTTTATAAAAATCATGCAGCGGACAACCATTGCTCCAATCAATAAAATCTTTGTCAAAAAATTTCAACCGTTTTGTATTGGCAGCTTCTTGTCCGCTGTAAATCAATGGCATACCTTTCCAAGTACAACATAGCAAGGCAAAACATTTTGCGGCATCGCCCATTCTTTCATACTCGCTTCCGCTATGCGAATTTTCATCATGATTGCTGGTAAACATCAGGTTTAAATGCCGATGGCGGAAACATGGTGTCGAAGTTTTGCAACAACTGATACAACTCTTTTAAATCGATCGTTTTCTTCCAAAAACTTTCCATGCCGTGCAAAAATTTCCAACGGTACGATGCATCAAATGTGGGGTGATACTCCGGCGTTTCCGTTTCTGCCATCCAAAATAATTTTTTAATGGGATCCAGTGCAGTTCTTGCTTCCGCCCAAAAATCAAGCGGTACCAAATGTGCCATATCGCAACGAAAACCGTCAATATCGCATTCATCCAACCAAAATTGCATTGCCGCAATCATTGCCGTTCTCAAATCTGCATTTTCGTAATTTAAATCGATCACATCTTCCCAACCATGCGGGTCAAAAAATTCACCCAAGTGGTTACGCTTATAAAAATCTGGATGAGTAACAGTCCAAGTATGGCCGTAACCGGTGTGATTAGCCACCCAATCGATGATCACTTTCATACCTAATTTGTGTGCTTGGTTCACCACATTTTTAAAATCTTCTAAATTTCCAAACTCAGGATTAATGCTGGTATAATCGGCACAGGCATAATAACTGCCCAAAGTGCCAAGCCGCTTATCAACCGCAATTGGTGTGATGGGCATAAACCACAAAATACCAATACCCATATCTTTTAAGCGTGGCAACGATTTTGCAAAGGCATTAAATGTGCCTTCTTCTGTATATTGTCGAACATTAATTTCGTAAATATTGGTACCGTTTGCCCAAGCAACCGGCTGAAATGTTGTATTATCCATACTAAATTATAAATTGATTTTTTTGAACAGCCTCGGTGCAAATATTATTCCTTCATTTTTACAATTCACATAAAACTTTTCAACAAAGTATATTATTACATTCTTTTTATGAAAATATATCAGCAGCCGTTAAGGTTAAGAGAAAAACGCAGGGGATTTCATTTAATTACAAACGAAGTAATGCAGGTTATTCCGCAATTAAGGGAAATAAATGCTGGAATATGCCAAGTTTTTATCCAACATACTTCGGCTTCGTTAACCATCAACGAAAATGCCGACCCTACCGTACGGATGGATTTTGAAACATTTTTTAACAAGGCTGTTCCTGAAAACGATCCGGATTATAAGCACAACGACGAAGGTCCCGACGATATGCCGGCGCATTTAAAAGCGGCGATGCTGGGCAGCTCCGTCACCATCCCGATAAGAAATGGAAGGTTAGCTTTGGGTATTTGGCAAGGCATTTATTTATGCGAACACCGCAATGACGGTGGATCAAGGAATTTAATCATTACTATTTGGGGAGAGTAAAATTGGTAATTGGGTAATTGGGTAATTGGGTAAATAAGTAATTATATCATAACTACAGCAATCCAATTCCTCAATTACTTATTTACTAAATTCCTCAATAACTATTTCTTTGCCGCTAATCCCTATAAACAACCAATCATTCAATTTCATTGGTATTTTTAGCAAAAATGGTAGCCGATTGCGGCCGTTTTTGCTAAATTTGCGACCAAATATGAGTGATTCGACCGTCCCCTCCCCTTTTAAAAATAAAGATTTTCAAAAATTTTTACTTTCCCGTTTCAGTTTTGTAATGGCAACGCAGATGATAAGCCTTTATTTGGCTTGGTACATGTACGAGCTGACGGGAAATAAATTGAGTTTGGGCTTGTTGGGATTAAGCGAAATTATTCCGGCCATTGCACTTGCTTTGTATGCAGGACATGTAATTGATATTAGCGACAAACGAACTTTACTGCTAAAATACATCTGTTACTACGTAATTGCAGCGCTTGGTTTAACTTTTATTTGTTCGGGTAAAGCAAGAGAAATGCTTGGCATGCATGGCGTTGAATATAGCATTTATGCTTTGGTTTTTTGCACGGGCATATTTCGGGCTTTTACCGGACCAACGCAACAAAGCATTGTTGCACAATTAGTTACAAGAGAACAATTGCCAAAAGCAATTACTATGGGCAGCGCATCTTGGCAAACAGCAGCCGTGGTTGGCCCCATTTTGGCAGGTTTTCTAATTTCCGCAGTGGGCGTTTTTAGTGCCTTTTTCTTTGCCATTTTTTTTATGTTGATGGCAACAATTATGGTGATGCTGATTCCCAAATTACCAGTGGCAAACGTAAAAAATCAGCGTACTTGGGGTAGCGTAAAAGAAGGCATTGCTTACGTTTGGAAAACAAAAACACTGTTAAGCGCTTTAAGTGTAGATATGTTTGCGGTGTTTTTTGGCGGCGCGGTAGCTATGTTACCAGTTTATGCAAAGGATATTTTACACATCGACGCAACAGGCATGGGCGTGCTGCGGGCAGCGCAAGGCATTGGAACGGTATTGATTCTGTTCGTGTTAACACGCTGGCCATTGAAGAATAAGCAAGGTAAAATAATGTTGTACAATGTTGCATTGTTCGGGGTGATGGTACTAATATTTGCAGTCTCAAAAAACTTTTGGTTATCGTTCGCAGCCCTCTTTTTATCCGGGGTTTTTGATGCCATCAGCATGGTTGTCCGTTCAACCATTTTGCAGTTATTTGTGCCCGATGAAATGCGTGGACGCGTTACATCGGTTAATTCCATTTTCATCAATTCCAGCAACGAACTGGGCCAATTTGAAAGCGGCGTTGCTGCCAATTTAATGGGAACGGTTCCATCGGTTTTTTTTGGTGGCATTATGACAATTGTGGTGGTTATTGTTGCTTGGATAAAAGCGCCGGGTTTGCGGGATATGGAATATTGAGACTTGTCTGAACTATGATTTTTGTGATTAAGATGATTTTTATGATTTACGATCACATTAATGACATACATCAAAAAAATAACAGTTAAGGTTTTTGTGGGGAACCAACTTTGGAACATGAATTGGACTTTTGTGGCGTCCGCCTGAGGCGGATCAAGTGTAGTTTTTCATGGCAGCAATTCTTCTACCAAACTTCATCACTCCAAACAACAATCGTGAAAATCAAATTAGGAGCTCACGATTCACGGTTCACCATTCACGAATAAAAAAATCCAAATATGAATAAACTGATTTTCATTGTTGGTCTTTCTTGTGCCATTTCGGCAAATGCGCAAGACATTAAGAACAACCCAACTAGTAACCACGGCAATAAATTTGAGCAGTTGGGCACCATTTTGCCTACGCCAAACGAATACCGTACAGCAAGTGGAGCTCCGGGACCAAAGTATTGGCAACAACGTGCCGATTACGATATTGTGTGTGAACTGGACGAACCAAATTTGACCATCAAAGGCAAAGAAACGGTTACCTATTTCAACAACAGCCCTGATGTGCTGACTTATATTTGGCTGCAATTGGATGAAAATGAACATGATCCTAACAGCCAAAGCAATGCTTATAACGAAAGCAACTTGAAAGATACTATGACCATCACCGACCTAAAAGTGCTGGACTATAGAAAAAGATTAGAAGGCGGTTTGGGTGATAAAATCGAAAAAGTAACGGATGCGCTTGGTAAAGCTTTGCCGTACACCATCAACCAAACCATGATGCGTGTTGAACTACCAGCACCGTTAAAACCAGGACAAACTTTTGTTTTTAAGGTTGATTGGCATTACAAAATTTCAGATCGTCTAAGCGTTGGCGGCCGTGGTGGGTACGAATATTTTCCTGAAGATGGGAATTACTTATTCACCATAACACAATGGTATCCACGCCTTTGCGTGTATAGCGATTTTCAAGGTTGGCAAAATCACCAGTTCACTGGCCGCGGCGAATTTGCGTTGACGTTCGGCAATTTTAAGGTGCAAATGACCGTGCCTGCCGACCATGTTGTTAGCGCTACCGGCCAAGGACAAAACTATCAACAAGTGCTTACGCCAGCCCAATATGCCCGTTGGCAAAAAGCACAAACGGCTACCGAGCCAATAGAAGTAGTAACATTAGATGAGGCAAAAGCTGCTGAAAAAAACAAAGCCACCGCAAAAAAAACTTGGATTTTTAAAGCCGATATGGTTCGCGACTTTGCATGGGGAAGCAGCCGCAAGTTTGTTTGGGACGCCATGCCGACTAACGTGGAAGGCAAAAAAATAATGTGTATGAGCTTTTATGGAAAAGAAGCTTATCCCCTTTGGCGAAATTATAGCACAAAAGTGGTGGCTCACACTATCAAAAGTTATTCACGCTTTTCTATTGCGTATCCTTATCCTGTAGCTCAAAGTATTGAAGCTAGCAACGGTATGGAATATCCGATGATCTGCTTTAATAATGGCCGTGCCGAAAAAGATGGCACTTACACAGAAGCCAGCAAAAATGGCATGATCGGTGTTATCATCCACGAAGTGGGTCATAACTTTTTCCCGATGATTGTGAACAGCGATGAACGCCAGTGGACTTGGATGGATGAAGGCTTGAACACTTTTACCCAATATTTAACCGAACAATTGTGGGACAATAAATTCCCGAGCATGCGTGGGCCGGCATATAAAATTGTAGATTATATGAAGATGCCCAAAGACCAATTGGAGCCGATTATGACCAACAGCGAAAACATTGTACAGTTTGGTGCAAATGCTTATTCAAAGCCGGCAGCCGGATTAAATATTTTGCGTGAAACCATTATGGGCCGCGAATTATTTGATTATGCCTATAAAGAATATTCCCGTCGTTGGGCGTTTAAACATCCAACTCCCGCCGACTTTTTCCGTACCATGGAAGATGCCTCAGCGGTTGATTTGGATTGGTTTTGGCGTGGTTGGTTTTATGGAATCGAACCTTGCGATATTTCGTTAGACTCGGTAAAAGTGTACCGTGCTGCCAATGATGCCGCTGATTACGAAAAACCCGACACCACCAGAATTCCGCAACCCATTCAATTACCGTTCGACGATATTTCGAAAGAGCGCAACCGGGCGATCGAAACATTTTATACTGATAAAGACAAGGCTACCCAAGATTTTTATTGGAAATACGATCGCGGCATGGTAAAAGTCGACACTACGCAAATCATCGGCACCAAAAAAACACAAATTGCCGATGCCGCTGACATGGCAATATATGGCGGTAAATATTATTATGAACTTACTTGCACCAATAAAGGCGGTTTGGTGATGCCATTGATTGTACAATTTACCTATAAAGACGGCACCAAAGATGTAGAAAAAATTGCGGCTGAAATTTGGCGGAAGAACGAAAAAACGATTAAAAAGGTATTTATAAAAGATAAGGAAGTAGTTTCCATTTTACTCGACCCGATGAAAGAAACGGCTGATATCGACGAAAAGAACAATGTTTGGCCTGCCGGACAAACTTCACCAAGCAGGTTTGAATTATTCAAATCTGGCACGGTAAATCCGCGTAACCCTGCGGGCAAAGGACCAAACCCGATGCAACGTGAGGTGAAATAGTTTAATTTGAAAATAATATTGAAGCGGATAGCAAAAAGTTTATGCCTTTTGTTATCCGCTTTTTATTTATAACGATGTCGATAATAATTTGCATGCACTGTTATTTAATCAACAACTTATGAAATTTCTTTAATTCCGTCATATCGGCCGGAGTAAATAATTCGTTACCGTCGAGTTTTGCTTTAAAAAACAATACCCTTTTATGCTGTGGAAACTTAAATAAAATGTCGAGGATCAATTCTTCGGCCTCTTCATTTTTTTTATATAATGGTGTTGGAAAGCGGGGCAAGGATTTAAACCGATCGGGCATTTTTAGCAAGATGGCCTCCATGGTGGCAAGTTTAGTTGGTGAAATGGTACCAATTTTACTGGCTTTGCTATGCAATCCTTCCATTTGCTTTTTGCTCAACGTTCCCCATTTTTCGTAATGCTGCATCAGGCTCATTACAAATTCCGACGTTGGTTGTGCGGCATGGGTTTCGTTTAAGATGTCTTGAACAACATCAACATTTGGCTTTTTTAGCATCGTTACAAAAATATAAAAGTATCGTCTTGTGCACAACAAAAAGAGATGCTCAAAAATGAGCCCCTTTTTTATCTATCCATCAGCTTGAATTAAAATAAACTTTAAAAATCTTATCACACCTAACTATTCAAGAAAATGCATGTCATCTTCATCTAATCTTATTTCGGAAGCTTTTAGATTTTCTTCAAAATGTTTTAATGATGAAGTGCCGGGTATTGGTAAAATCCAAGGGGAACGGTGCAACAGCCACGCAATATTTATTTGCGCTTCTGTAGCGTTGTGTTTTTCCGCGATTTTAGCAATACGATCATCTTTTTTACCCATGGAAGTTTGCAAAGAAAAATATGGAACCAACGGAATTTCATTTGCTTCACAAATATCCAGTATTTCCCCACCTCTATTTTCACCGTAATGCGATGTTAATGTAGTGCGTTGCGCATGGCCAAACATATTTTCGACTGTTGCAATCTCGCCCATTTTCATTACTGTTTTCAACTCATCAACACTTACATTGCTAATGCCAACATGCAGTATTTTACCCTCTTGTTGCATCTTAAACATGGCGTCCATTGATTTTTCAATATTGCTATCGCCACCCCATACCCTAAAATGAACCAGGGCCATTTGTTCCAATTTAAGTGTGCGTAGGTTATTTTCGATGCTGGTTCTAAGGTTTTCAGGGCTATTAAAAGGAATCCAACTTTTATCAGGTTTGCGTGCACCACCAACTTTTGTACAGATAACTAAATCTGCCGGATATGGGTGCAACGCCTCGGCAATCAAACGGTTGGTTACATCTTCGCCATAATAATCGGCAGTGTCTAAAAAATTGACACCGCTTTCTATGGCATGCTGTAATATCTGCAATGCTTCCGGCCTATTTTTGGGTTCGCCGTAAAACCCTTCGCCAGTTAAGCGCATGGTGCCGTAACCCAAACGTTTCACCTGCAACGGCTTATTACTTTTGGCGGCAATCGTAATTGTTTCTGGGACTGTCATTTGGAATGCTATTTTTTAACAATGAAGCATGATTAACGGTTTTTTCGTTAAAAATGTTCAATAGGGAAGCGCTTAATTCAATTATTTCGACCAGTGAAAACCAAAGCGAAAAATATTAAAAACGTACGCTAGAGCAAATAATTCAGTTTTAAGCTTCAAACGGTTTTATCAACTTGCCATCCTTCTTGCAAATGCTTTACCTTAGGCCACTTTAAAAATCCAATATAAATGAAGCGCCATCTACTATTTTTTCTTTGTGCAATTATCTTCCAACAATCACATGCGCAAACCAATCAAGATTCAATTTGGTTTGTAACGCATTATAAAAAAATAGAAAAGATGGTACCTATGCGGGATGGTATCAATTTGTTTACCGCTATTTATTATCCAACCGACTCTACTGAAAAACATCCTTTTTTACTCAATCGCACACCTTATTCTTGTGCGCCGTACGGCGAAAAAAATATTCGGAAATTTTGGCTGACGTACCAAATGGCTTATGCGCATGAAGGTTACATATTTGTTTTTCAAGATGTGCGTGGCCGGTTTATGAGCGAAGGTGTGTTTGAAGACATCCGTCCTTTCAACTCTAATAAAAAAGGAAAAGAAATTGATGAGGCCAGCGATACTTACGATGCCATTGATTGGTTAGTGAAAAACATTCCCAACAACAATGGCAATGCAGGTGTTTCAGGTATTTCTTATCCGGGGTTTTATAGTACCATGGCGGCTTTAAGTGGTCATCCGGCATTAAAAGCGGTTAGTCCGCAAGCGCCGGTTACCGATTGGTTTATGGGCGATGATTTTCACCACAACGGCGTATTTATGCGCATGGATGCGTTTGAGTTTTACAAAAATTTTGGTGTGCCAAGGCCGTTGCCTGTTGCCAAATACAACGACGGTTATGTGCGCAAAGCGGTGGATGCTTACAAATTTTATTTAGCCGCTGGGCCAGATCTTACTTTCACCCATGAATATTTAGGTGATAGTATTGGTTTTTGGAATGAATTAATGCAACACCCAAATTATGATGCTTGGTGGAAAGCCAGAAACCCGAGGAATTTTGTAAAAAACATTAAACCTGCCATGTTGGTAGTTGGCGGCACTTTTGATGCAGAAGATTGCTTTGGCGCTTGGAATTTGTACAAAGCCATTGAAAAAATGAATCCACAAACAAGTTATAATAAAATTGTGATGGGGCCATGGTTTCACGGGGCTTGGGGCGGCCGCAGCAACGGCGATAGTTTGGGCAGGGTAAAATTTGGCAGCAAAACAAGTGTATATTTTCAACAACAAATTGAATTTCCTTTCTTCCAATATTATTTAAAAGGCAAAGGCAACATCGATAATATTAAAGAATCAAACATCTTTTTTAGCGGCGAGAACAACTGGAAACAATTTGCCAAATGGCCATCTGACGATGTGAAATATAAGCCATTTTATTTACAGGAAAACAAAGGCTTATCGTTTAATACACCAACAAACGCATCTAGTTTCAGTGAATATGTTAGCGATCCCGCCAATCCCGTTCCTCATGAAGGCTCGGATACGATTAAAAGTCGCACCCGAGAGTACATGACAGCCGATCAGCGCTTTGCTGCAAAACGTAAAGATGTACTGACTTTTAGCACAGGCGTGTTGGATAAAAATATCACTTTAGGTGGGCCGTTGGTGGCCGATTTGATGGTGGCGATTACCGGAACCGACGCCGATTTTATTGTAAAATTGATCGATGTTTTTCCGGATGATATTGCTAGTACCGACACATTGTACGCAAACAATCCAAACATGAACGGATACCAAATGTTGGTGCGTGGCGAAACCATGCGTGGCCGTTTCCGCAATAGCTTTGAAAAACCCGAAGCATTTACCCCAAATAAAACGACTGAGGTTAAGTTTACTTTGCCCGATATTGCACATACTTTTATGAAAGGCCATAAAATAATGGTGCAAATACAAAGCAGTTGGTTTCCGCTAACTGATATGAACCCGCAAACTTTTGTAGATATTTATCACGCCAAAGCATCGGATTTCCAAAAAGAAACGATCAAGGTTTTTCATGAAAAAGGAAATGCAAGTAAGTTAGTTTTACCGGTGTTGGAATAACGTGAATCGTGAATGGTGACTTACAAGTTTCGTCGCCCAAATCATAACAAAAATAAAATATCTGACCCCAATTTCATTTACGGCTATAGAATTAAGGAAATTCCGTTAAACAAAAGAAGCCTTTTATTATTGGCGTAAACGATGCGTACAAAAAACGCAAAGTGTGCCAACTTTAATTTATTCGCTTACATATCTAACTTGTTGACATTACAAGTTAGATATGTTTTGCAGGTTTGAAAGCAGGACTTATTTGTTTAACAAGCTGGATTGGTCGTTTGAAAATAACGTTTAAACGTTTGAAAACAACTTTTAAACGTTTGAAAGCCGATTTACATCGTTTGAAAGCCGATCTACATCGTTTGAAAGCCGATCTACATCGTTTGAAAGCCGGTCTACATCGTTTGAAAGCCGAGTCTACATCGTTTGAAAGCCGGTCTACATCGTTTGAAAGTCGGTCTACATCGTTTGAAAGCTGATATTAGTCGTTAAGAAGCTGATTTTAGCTATTCTTAACGTGAGTTTCGGATAGTATTTACTGATAATCAGACACTTGTCGTTTAAAATTTGTCCCAGCACGAGACGTTCCTACGGAACGAGCATTTACTATGACGACCACCGACCTAATCCGTTATCAACGAAATGTTCCTACGGAACAAGGGAACACTGCTTCTGTTCAGTAGGAACATTTCGTTGGTAGTAAAATTATATTAGATGCTTTGCCCTCGTTCCGTAGGAACGTTTTGTGCCATTAAACCCAAGATATGATCAAGTTGGTGGTCTGGTCAAGCTTAACGGCAAAAAATATTTAAGTATACAACCGCAAGACCCAAAACTCACGTTATTCTTAAGCTTTTTTGGCAATCTCATAAGCCAAAAAATAGAGGGTAAAAACTAGATTGTGTAATCAGGGTTTTAGAGCTAGCATCTGGATTCAAAAATGATGAAAAACTGATGAAGTGTTAGTTGCTGGTTTTTGGCTTCAATAACACGTTTATTATTGTAAGGCCAAACCGGTCGATTACTTAATCCGTTTTTTCCTGTGCAACCTGTGCCCTCCCGTGCACCATACTTTCAATAAGGTAAAACTTGTATTATTATCAACCATTTAAAACTTAAGTTTCCATACTTTTATCAACCGAATAAGTTGAGTCGTTTTCAATTGGGTATCACCACGAAGTGGTTAAATACGGGTAGCCTTGGGTAAAACCGGTGGGTTATTGTTTAATTTCTCGGCATCCATTTCTTTGCAATACTTTTCCCAATCCTTTTTTACTCTGCCTGCATAATTTTTACCGTACGCCAATAATTTATGTTGCCAAATGTCTGCAGTTTTAAAAAAGGCTATTAAATCATCGATGGTAGAAGAACCTTGCCGACCGCATGCACGCAAATGTGCAGAGGCAGTAATTTCTGCAAATGCATTCATTACTTCTTCTAACTTTTTTATTTTACCATGGCATACCGCTAAGTTCATAGCATCTTCTTGTGGCTGCAGTTTTTTAATCACAAACATTTTATTGTTGCATGCAATAGTGCTTAAAATACTTGGTGTTACATTTTGCATGAAATGCTGAACCGTCACCACTCTTTCCGCATTATTTTTCCATATCGGTTTCTTTAATTTTAAGTATGGTTGCAAACTGCATGGCAAAGCTTCCTTCATATCCAACAAACTAAACTTGCGCAAACGGGTATTATGGATTAAAATCACAAATCTATCAACACCCAAACTGCCGGTACCCGCAATGCGGTAAGTAACATCACAAATTTCCCAATCGCCGAGATTGTTTTGCTTGCACCAACTACTTACCGCTTGCATCACCTTATCTTTCAATCGTTTATTTGTGACGGCAAGCGTTTTATTGTCAATTATGCGAATAGTTGCGCCGCCCTCACCAACCGTTGTCCGTTCGGCTAACAAGGTTTTGAGTTTTCGTTTTTCTACCTTAGTTATAAAACTTCGTATTAAACCAGTCGTTGTTTCCCTTTCAAAGGCAATAGGCTTGCCCGTTAATATAATTTTTTGATACCTTTTAAAGAAACATTCCGCTAATTTATTTCCATAATCAATCCCAACATTCAAAGCATCAACGGCCACGTGTATACTGGTTAACATCCGCAAAACTTCCCAACTTATTGGCGCCCTTACAGCTTCATCAAAATCATCTAAATCAAAATATACCAACCCATTGCCACCTTTATAGGTACCAAAGTTTTCTAGATGCAAATCACCGCAAATCCAAGATTTTGTAGGGTCTTTAAAGGGAATTTTCTTTATTAAATCTTCGTAAAACAAATGGCAAGTGCCCCTAAAAAACCTAAATGGGCTTTCGGTTAAAGCCTTATATTTAATTGCCAAAAAGGTTGGATTCCTACCCTTGTTAAAGGTTATGATCCGTTGCATCATATTCATAAAAAGCAATGTGTTATATCAAATAAAGATAATAAATAATTGGTATGCAATTGGTTAAATGTGCGGCTCTTGCAAAATCTATACGGTCATTTCCGCAATCCTTAATTTTTGAAGACTTATGGATCCGATAGTTTGTTCAGCAATTTTAACTGCAAATCTTTTGTACCATCGATTGCGCAAAACCATCCAATTACATAGCCCTTATCAAATGTGTCAAGTATATTTGAGGCTTAGTCAAACCAATATAAATTATGAAGAAAGTTGCAATTGTTTTTCTATGCCTATGTTGTAGTGTATTAGTTATGTCGCAAAACATCAATATTATTCCAAAACCTAATAAACTTACCCCAAAAGACGGTACGTTTATATTAAATGCGGCCACCGTTATTGTGGCCAATGCAGACGAAAACAACAGCGTAAATTTTTTGAACGATTATTTAAAAAGCTATTATGGTTTTACTTTGAAAAAAGCAACCGCTGCTACTAAAAACTTTATCCGGCTCTCCACAAAAAAAACATTAGCGGCAGGTATAGAAGGTAAATATGATTTTGTTGCAAACCCAACATCCATCAGCATTTCAGGAGAAACTTTGCAAGGCACTTTTTACGGCATTCAAAGTTTATTGCAATTGTTGCCAGCATTGCCCACGGCACCATATCCTAAAGGCGTAACGATGGAATTAAAAATACCTTGTGTTGAAATTAACGACGAACCAAGGTTTCAATACCGAGGATTGATGTTGGATGCTGGCCGCCACTTTTTTCCGGCTTCTTTTGTAAAAAAATACATTGATTACATCGCCATGTTTAAGTTAAATACTTTTCACTGGCATTTAACCGATGACCAAGGTTGGCGTATTGAGATTAAAAGGTATCCAAAATTAACTTCTGTTGGCGGGTTTAGAAACGGAACCATTATCGGTCATTATCCCGGTACCGGAAACGACAACCAGCATTATGGCGGTTTTTATACGCAAGAAGAAGTAAAGGAAATTGTGCAATATGCCAAAGATCGTTTCATTACCATTATCCCAGAAATTGAGATGCCGGGGCATTCGTCTGCAGCCATTGCAGCTTATCCTGAATTAAGTTGTTTTCCAAAAGAAGCTACCAATTTAAAGGCAAATCCTTCCGCCGCTTCTTTGCAAGCCGAGCGTAACGGAACGCCTAAAATGGTGCAAGAAACTTGGGGCGTTTTTGAAGATGTTTATTGCCCAAGCGATACCACTTTTCATTTCTTGGAAAATGTGTTAGACGAGGTAATGGCTTTATTCCCATCGCAATACATACACGTGGGCGGCGATGAATGCCCGAAGGAAGCTTGGAAAAAATCGGCTTTTTGTCAGCAATTAATAAAAGATAAAGGTTTGAAAGACGAGCATGGTTTGCAGAGTTATTTTATACAAACCATGGAAAAATATATCAATTCAAAAGGTAGGAAAATGATTGGTTGGGATGAAATTTTAGAAGGCGGATTGGCCGCCAATGCTACCGTAATGAGCTGGCGTGGCGAACAAGGTGGCATTGATGCAGCCAAACAAGGCCACGATGTAATAATGACGCCAGGCGAGTATGTTTATTTTGACCATAGCCAAAGCAAACACGAAGACAGCCTAACAATTGGCGGCTATCTTCCACTTGAAAAAGTTTACAGCTACAATCCAATACCAAACACGCTTTCAGCCGATGAAGCCAAACATGTATTGGGCGCACAAGCCAATTTGTGGACGGAATATATTGCCAATACCAATAAAATTGAATACATGATTTTCCCGCGGTTGGCGGCTTTAAGTGAAGTTTTGTGGACAAAAACACCTGCTAAAAATTACAAAGACTTTGAAAAACGTTTGCCCAATTTGTTCCAAAAGCTTGATTTTATGAAGGTGAACTACAGCAGGGCTTATTACGATTTGAAAACTTCGATCATGCAATCGCCAGATTTTAAAGGAATTATTTACGGCGTAAAAAGTAGTGCCGAGGGTGGAAAGATTTATACCAAAATAGAAACCGGCGACTGGAGCGACAAAGTTAGCGATTCGATGAAAATTACAAGTTCTGGAACCATTTATTCAAAATTACAAGTGAACAATAAAACCGTTCAAGAGCAAAGCCAACAATTTTTTTTCAATAAAGCAACCGGCAAAAAAATAAGCATTGGACAAATTCCTTCGCCAAGTTACCCCGGCAATGGCGCTTTTACCTTGGTAGATGGCGTACAAAATACAAAAGGAACCGCAGCTTCTTCCGAATTTTTAGGGTTTAATGGAGGCGATTGCGATATTTTGTTGGATCTTGGAAAAACAGAAACCATCAACACGGTTGTAGTCCATTTTTTTGCGCAAAACGATTCGTGGATTTATTCCCCGCAAGCCGCTGATATTTTTGGAAGCACCGATGGCGGTTCTTACACTGATATTTTCAACAATATAAAAATTGATGACAGCAAACCCAACGGTACATTAACTTTCAACATTACCGATAAACAAAAAAGTTTTCGCTATTTAAAAATTTCGGTTAAAAACCACGGCGCTATTGCCAGTGGTTTTCCAGGTGCCGGCAATCCGGCTTGGTTGTTTTTAGACGAAATAGAAGTAATGTAGAACTACGATTTATAGATATTTTATTTGATTAAATGGACAAGACGTCACTTAGGGCAATGCCGTTAAGTTAAGCCACACAGTCCTAAAGTAATACTCAATAATCAATATTCAATAAAAACACCCATGCATTTGCCGTTGAGTGTTGAATATTGATTATTTTTCTTAACTTAATGACATCGGCACTTTAAAACTGATATTGGTGATGCAAATTGGACAACTTAAATGTCAGTTTGCATCACCAATTTTATATGAAGGATACGCTGCAAAAAGATTGATTTTCATGAAGTGACGTCCGAATATTTAAAGTATATTTGAAGTAGCCCTCTATAATTCCTTAGCTATGAAAAAGTTTGCCATTGCCATACTTTTTACCTATTGCCATGTTTTGGCCATTTCGCAAGACATCAATATCATCCCAAAGCCAAATAAAATAACTGTAAAAGACGGAACATTTATTTTAAATGCAAGCACCGTAATTGTGGCGGCAGATGAAGAAAATAACAGCGTCAATTTCCTAAACGATTATTTAAAGAATTATTATGGATTTACTTTGAAAAAAGCACCAACCGCTGCCAAAAACTTCATCCATCTTTCCACCCAAAAAAAGGTGATGGCGGGTACACAAGGAGCATACGGTTTTGTATCCAACCCAATATCAATCAACATTTCGGGCGAAACTTTGCAAGGCACTTTTTATGGTGTGCAAAGTTTATTGCAATTATTGCCTGTATTGCCTACGGCCTCATCGCTTAAAGGGATGAAGATGGAATTTAAAATTCCTTGTGTAGAAATTACCGATGAGCCAAGGTTTCAATACAGAGGCTTAATGTTGGATGCAGGCCGACATTTTTTCCCCGTTTCTTTCATTAAAAAATACATCGATTACATCGCATTGTTTAAACTAAATACCTTTCACTGGCATTTAACGGAAGACCAAGGCTGGCGGATCGAAATAAAAAGATATCCAAAACTTACTACTGTCGGTGGTTTTAGAAACGGAACCATTATTGGTCATAATCCTGGAACGGCGAATGATAATCAACCTGATGGCGGTTTTTATACGCAAGACGAGGTAAAGGAAATTGTGCAATATGCGAAAGATCGGTTCATTACCATTATTCCAGAAATTGAAATGCCAGGCCATTCATCCGCGGCCATCGCGGCTTATCCTGAATTGAGTTGTTTTCCCAACGAAGCCACTAATTTAAAATCCAATCCTTCCAACGCTTCAAAACAGGCGCAAGCAAACGGCGCTAAAAAAATGGTGCAAGAAAGCTGGGGCGTTTTTGAAGATGTATATTGCCCCAGCGATACCACTTTTCATTTCTTGGAAAATGTGCTGGATGAAGTGATGGCTTTGTTCCCATCGCAATACATACACATCGGCGGCGATGAATGCCCGAAGGAGGCTTGGAAAAGATCAAATTTTTGCCAAAAACTTATCAAAGAAAAAGGGTTAAAAAATGAACAAGGATTACAAAGTTATTTCATACAAAAAATTGAAGCCTACATCAATTCAAAAGGTAAGAAAATAATTGGTTGGGATGAAATTTTGGAAGGCGGATTGGCGGCCAACGCTACCGTAATGAGTTGGCGTGGCGAGCAAGGCGGAATTGACGCAACCAAGCAAGGACACGATGTAATTATGACCCCCAACGAATTTGTGTATTTTGATTATAGTCAAACCCAACATGAAGACAGTTTAACCATCGGCGGTTATCTTCCGCTAGAAAAGGTTTACGGCTACGATCCAATACCAGCCGCACTTTCGGGCGATGAAGCCAAACATGTATTAGGCGCACAGGCTAATTTATGGACAGAATATATTGGCAACACCGGCAAAGCGGAATACATGCTTTTTCCAAGGTTGGCGGCCTTAAGCGAAGTGCTTTGGACCAAGCTACCTTATAAAAATTACGCTGATTTTGAAAACCGATTACCCAATTTATTTCAAAAGTTTGACTACATGAAAGTGAGTTACAGCAAAGCTTTTTACGAAATAAAAACTTCTGTTATGCCAAGTTATAATTATGATGGGATAATTTGGAAATTGGGTTCGAAAAAGCCAAATACCACATTCCAGTTTGCTACGCCCGATGCCGTTGACAGCAAAACAGAAATGATAAAAATTAAAGTACCTGATTTTGCAAAAGACCGGAAAGGCAAAATACTAAAAGATACGTTGATTGAATATAACGGCAATACATTACGAGGCGATACGGTGCTGGTAAAAAAGCCTGGCGTGTACACTGCAAACGAAATGATAGCTGGCCGCAAAACTGGCAACACTTTTACGCAAACTTTTTTTATAAATAAAGCAACCGGCAAAAAAGTAAATGTAGCACCAATCGCCTCAAATGATTATCCAGGAAATGGCGCTTTTACGTTGGTAGATGGTATACAAAATGATAAAGGGGTTGCTGCGTCGTCAGAATTCATCGGTTTTAATGCAAAAGATTGCAATGTGTTGCTTGATTTGGGCAAACCTGATACCATCAACAATGTATCGATCCATTATTTTACATCGAACAATTTAAAAAGCTATGCACCAAAACTGGCCGAAATATGGGGGAGCGCAGATGGCTTGTCGTATAAAGATATTGCACATACATCTGCCTTTGATAACAGCAAACCCAACGGCATATTAAAACTTACCGTTACAGACAAGCAAAAGATTTTCCGTTATTTAAGGATATCAATAAAAAACAATGCATTCACGAATGGTTCGGCTGCTCCTAGCAATACATCATGGTTGTTGTTGGATGAAGTGGAAGTATTGTAGTGAAGTAATTTTTATTGCCAAGAAGTATTTTATCACGCAGAGGACGCAGTGGGCACAGAGAAAAGGAGGGGGAAATTGGCTAATTCATTTCCATACCACTCCTCTTTTAAAAAATGATGCATCTTCTCTGCGCCCCCTGCGTGATATATCTTTCTAGTTAAAAAAGTTTCCAATACTTGTGCTGTTTATCCCGATCTCACGTTAAATAATAAACATTTTTGTTTAGCACCGAAAGCTACTTTTCTTTGTAGCATTCAAATCAGTACTATGTCTGTTCAAACAATTTTAATTTTAGTAATGATTGGCCTTTGTGCCGGCACTATGAGCGGCTTGGTAGGCGTAGGCGGCGGCATTATTATTGTGCCCGCACTCATCATCTTTCTTGAAATGTCGCAGAAAGATGCGCAAGGCATATCGCTTGGTATTTTGCTGTTGCCGGTTGGCATTTTAGGCGTTTGGCAATATTACAAGCAAGGCCATGTTGATATGAGGATTGTTTTTGTGGTAGCGCTAGCTTTTATTGTTGGCAATTGGCTGGGTAGCAAGCTTTCCTTATCGCTAAGCGATGAGAAATTGAAAAAAATATTTGCTATTTTTATGGTAATAGTTGCCGTTAAAATGTTGTTTTTCGACAAGTCGAAGACCAAACTAGACAACACCAAAATTGAAAATAATATTCCGAAATAATTACAAGACCACATTACTCGTTTTAGAATCTACGTAAGCCAATGGTAGTGTCTCAGTTTGAAGCTGAGCATTAAAAGTTTCAGTGTTTCTATGCCTCGGTGGCAAATATTGGTTTGCCACCGAGGCATAGAAACACTGAATTGAGATATTGCTTAATCTTTTTTGCTTTACGGTCAAAGCATTAAATTTCAAATTGAGACACTACCAAGCCAAGCCAAGAGGTTTCTTTTAATTAAACAAAACCCCTACCCTTGAATCGTTGTTCTTAATTTAATTTATAAAACGCCATTTTATGCCAAAACGGATAAATTGGCCAGGTGTTGGGTAATTAGGAGCAGCGAAATTATTATGGTAAAAACCGGCTAGTGGGGAAAGTGAAAATGTGTTTAAGTTTTCAACCCTAATAAATGCATTGAAACTTTTGATGCGAAAATGTAAAAAAGCAGCAATATCTGGCCGGTTATTGATTTGCACATTGTCTTGCAAAAAAAACTGACCGGTTAGCGGGGAATAATTATCAGCCTTAAAAGGACTGAAATAACGGATATCTAAACCAGTTGATAAAAATAGGTTATAGAAAAAGTTGCCTTCGTAAGCAATGGTTTGATGGGTAAAAATGGTGGGTAAATTTATTTCGTTTCCGGTGGCTTGCTGTACATACAATTCTGAATAAAGATTCCAATGTTTGGTTAGTTTAAAGCGCTTTTCAGCCCCAACACGCAATACGTTTACCAAACCACTTGCTTGCGCTGCGGTGTAATAGCCTGTCCAGTAAGTGTAATTGGCAATGGCGTAATAATCGGCTTTCAATTGTAAATCAAGTTTCGGCTCAGCAATCTGGCCATAAATATGTGTAATGTTTTCTTTGTTGGTTAAGCTTGATCCCAACAATGGGAAACTGCTTCTTGAATCAAACACAAAACTGGGCGATTGATTGGTGTTTTGGAACCCCAATTCTACACTGCCGAGCCTTCCGCCCAAATTAGCTTGTAATTGAATTTGTGCTGTATAATCACCTGCATTATAACCACTTAAATACAATTTTCCGTTGGCGTTGATATCCCATTTACGGTTGCGGGTACGGTTGCGGTATTCACCTAACAAATACAAGTTATAAATCTGTAAATTGGTATTATCCAGCGTTCCCGTAAGTTGTTGATAAGCGGCACCAGCCTTCAAATATTGGTTCTGGTTTTCTTTTTCGGGGAAGGCAATCAATGCAAATTCGTTGGTAAAATCTTTCCAAACATCTTTAAAAACCAAGTTAGTGGTAAACCCGTTGTAATTGTAATATGTAGCAATCGAATCTGTAGAATTGGCATCTTCAAAAGAATACGTGCTGCCGCTAATTGTCATATTATGTTGGATGCGGAACCGCGGATAAAAGAACCGGACAACATTGCTATCGGTTATAATTGAGTCTTTTTGACCAAAATCATATTGGTGTCTGAAATAGAAAAAAGTTTGGTTATAATGTGCGCCGGTTATGCTGCTGCCACCTGTGCTAAAAAAATTTGCGTTGTAAGCGGCATCACCGCCCAAGCGGGTAGGAATATTAAAACGATCGCTGTAAGTTGAGCTGTTTAATAGGCTATCGTTTGTAATGCCACCATTTTCACCCGCAGTAATTTTATTGCTTATCAACACAAAATTGCCGCTGTAATGCCTATTTTTTGTGGTAAAGGCCGATGCCAACCTTATATTATGATGCGTATTTGCTACATTTTTAAAAGTTCCCGGTGCTGCTATAAAACGATATTCAAACGACACGTTCCAAGTAGGTTTTAAGTTTTGGGTATGCAATAAATTAATTGTCTGCTCGCCCAGCGGACCTAAAATATACCCAAGCTCAGTATAAGGTTTAGTGGTTTGGTAGAATTTCGTATCCTTCAACGTGTACATATATGCGTCGTAAGAATGAAATCCGGCATCAAAACCAGGCGTTAAGCGTGGCGTAAAAAGAATGGGTCGTGCAGCAGAACCAAGATTACTTAAATAGAGATAGTCATAAGGCGTTGGCACCAGTTTACTTAAATTTACTAAGTTGGAATCCAGCCTGTTAGCCCTGCTGCTATCAAAATACCGAAAAGAAATGGTGATACTATCGGCGAGGCTATTGCGTTTTTGCAAACCGCTATCAGCCCCGGTTGTTTTATTATTTGGTCCCACCGGCCGGCCATTGTTGCCCAAGCTGGTGGTTTGTGCTTTTGCCGCACAAAACACAAGCACCATCACCACAAAAAATAAATTACGAAAACCACGCATGCGGCAAAGAAAATAAAACTGTATGAGGTGAAAACTTAAATTTTTTAATTTTATTTTTTGGTCGGAAAATTTAACCACTTAAAAACGCGGAAAAAGTAAAATGTTGATGCCAAATTGATAAAACAATTGCCGTATTTATAATGGATAGCATGTTTAAAATCGTTTTAATAACAATAAATTCGCCGTATCAATAAAACACCAAACTTAACAATGAAATTTTTCTTGCTAGCTGCTGCGCTAACTGTTTTAACCACTTGTTGTTTTGCACAAACTTATATTTCGTTAGCACCTGCGCTTACCAACGACGCAGGAACCATTGGCGAAAAATCGAACATAGCTTTAGAAATAGGTCGACAATGGGATGTATTTAGCTTGGGAATAGATATTGGCAAAACTAGTCTCGGTAAAATTGTTGGCCCGGATACCACGGGATATTTAGAGCTCCGGCCCAACCTTAATGTTTTTCAACAAGGCAGGTTTACCAACACTTTTACTGCTGGGGTTGGCTATATATTTAATTCAAAACAAAGTTTAATGACGGAACTAACGTCGGGTATCGAATATACTTGCAACGATAAATTTCACATCAACGTCTATTTTGGACAATATTATTATAGCGGCAGAGAAGCCGCTAGTAGCAGTACATTTTTTGGTATATCTGGCATGTTTTATTTTTTGCCAACCCATCCTAAATCGTTGATTATTAAACCAGATGGCCACAAAAGTTGATTGGCCTTATCATCAAAAATGCGAATCCGGTCCGTCAAAATCGGGTAACTTGTTCGATGTATGTAATATTGAAATGTTACTACCTAATAAAATTTGTAAATGATCCGTTCCCATTAAAAGCGGACCAGCGTACCCAGCTTTTTTGGTACGCTGCAAAATAATGTTATCCCCAGCATTTCCGGGTAAGCCTTTTTTAACAATATGCGAATAAACGGCAAGCCTTGGTTTGGTTTTACTGAACAATTTTGCTGCTTGCTCTGGCAACATTAGTTTCGCAAACACAGGTTTTAACCTTGGTAATTTTTCCAGTTCAGCCGTTCCGGCAGCCACGTTAGAAATCAACAAATCAAGCTTACCAACAACTACCAACGAATCGCTATATGTACAATCGCCAGTTAATAAAATAGTTGAGTTGGTCGTTTTAATAAGAAAAGCAAACGCCGGGTCGCCATCGGCATGCTCTACTTTTATGGCCGAAACGTTGATACTATCTCGATTGTAAACAGTACCAGATTCAATTTCATGTACGGTTATATCCAAATATTCTTTTTTAAAAGTAGGATTAGATCGATTTTCGACATCATGCGCATACATGCTTTGCATACCATCCACCATTTGTTTGGTTCCTACCGGCCCCCAAATTTCCAACGGTGTTTTGCGGCCAACCAAAAACCAAGGCGTCATCCATAAACCGGGCAACCCTTCAATATGATCGCTGTGTAAATGCGTAAGGAAAATTCGGGTTACTTGTTGCGGAGCAATTTTGGAACGATACAAACCATCTAGTACGCCACGGCCTGCATCAAACAAAAAGTTTTGTCCATTTGTTTCAATCAATGTTGCTTCCCCTGCTCTTTCTGGTGTTAATTCCGGGCCGCCGGTTCCAACTAAAACAATTTTATCTTGCGCTGGTGAGCAAAAATAAATCAGCACAAAAAGGCCAAATGACAACCATTTTAACCGATTGTTTTTATGCATATTAAAATAGTTTCACTTTTATTTAATCAAATATAAATAAAGTGGAAATGTTTTTTTAAACCATTTTAAATAGCAAATTTCCTAAGCATAAAAACAAATGTTGAGAATTTTAAAATATTGCTTTCTAAAATTGCAAATAATTAAGTTTTATTTAGAAATGCAGTTATCGTGATAGCCAGTAACTATCAATACATTGCAACATGTATTTTAAAAGCATTTTGATAATTTTTTATTTGTTCCAATCCATGATTGTAATTGCTCAAATCCCTAAGAAACCATTTCCACAACATGTTACTTATTTTAAAGGAGTAATTAAACCCGATAATGTTTCACAAAAAGAAATGGACGATAATGTTTGCTCATTTTATAACCAATGGAAACAACAATATGTAAAAAAAGATGAATGTGGGCATGGCTTATACATTTGGACAGAAAATGCGACAGGCAACAAAATATGTGTTTCCGAAGGGCAAGGCTATGGCATGTTAATTACTGCTTTAATGGCTGGTTACGATAAAACAGCAAAAGAAACCTACGATGGATTATTTAATTATTATATTTCACACCCTAGTAAAAGAAGTAATTATTTAATGTCGTGGGCGCAAACAAAAAATTGTGATCATGTAGAAAATAGTTCTGCAACCGATGGCGACATGGATATTGCTTATTCTTTATTATTGGCTGACGCACAATGGAATAGCAATGGCATTATCAATTATTTAGCAGCAGCTAAAAATATCATCAATGCCATATTTGAGCAAGAAATAAACCATACTGCCTATTCTATTTTATTAAGCAATTCAACAGAACATGATAGTAAAGATTACTTTGACACCCGTTCGTCTGACTTTATGCCTGCACATTTTCGTGTATTCCAGCAAAAAATAAATAATTTAAATTGGAATAAAGTAATTGACAATAATTACAAGCTATTTAATTACATGCAAGAAAAATATAGTAAGGATGCTGGCTTAATCCCTGATTTTATCCAGCATATTAATTTAAATGCACAACCAGCCTCCAGCAATTATTTAGAATCAAAATTCGATGGAAGTTATAATTACAATGCGTGCCGCAATCCATGGAGAATAGCAACAGATTATATTTCAAATGGGGAAATTAAATCAAAACAAATTATCGATAAAATAAATACTTGGATTAAAAAAACAACCAATAACAACCCTGATAATATTTCTGCTGGCTATTCTTTAGCAGGCGATGATTTGAAAGGCAGGAATTTTGAAGCATTAAGTTTTATTACACCTTTTGCAATTGCTGCAATGGTAGATGCCAAAAACCAAATTTGGTTAAACAAGCTTTGGACTTATATCGTCAATTTTAAATTAAACGAATTCGACTATTATGATAACACGATTAAAATGATCAATCTTATTATTTTATCAGGAAATTATTGGAAACCTTAAATAAACAAAACATTTGCTAGCTTATACCGAAATTGGTTTTGCAATAATTTATTCTTAATCAATCCTTAAATACAAATTATTTTAAAAAAAATGACACTTAATAAATTGCCTTTTTTTACTACCATTATTCCGCTATTTTAACATCAACTCCACTTTCATTATTTTCTTAAATTAAATAGCACATACGATGCCAATAATAATAAACTAAAAATGATATATAAAATAGCCGCGATAGCCAGTCGCAAAAAATAAATTGCGTTTTTTTTCATTTACATACGATTTTTACTTAATTAGGTCAAAATTGAACAATCACGATAGGTAATAACTTAATATGCGTTTTCTTCGCCACGAAAGGTATTAAAGATGGTCATAAAAACGATGCGTAAATCGATCCAAGCATTCCAGTTTTCCATATACCATAAATCGTGTTCTACTCTTTTTTGCATTTGTTCTACATTTTTGGTTTCACCTCTAAATCCATTTACTTGCGCCCAACCGCTAATTCCTGGTTTTAGAAACTGACGTACCATATATTGTTTTACAGTTTGGGAATATTCGGTAGTATGTTTTATCATGTGTGGCCGGGGGCCTATAATGCTCATTTCGCCTTTAAATACATTTATAAATTGCGGGAATTCATCAAGGCTTGTGCGGCGTAAAAATTTGCCAACTTTAGTAATACGGTCGTCGTTTTTGGTTGCTTGCAATTCATTGGCTGCATTGTTTACCTTCATGCTTCTAAATTTAAGGCATGGAAACGGCAGATTGTCTTTGCCACTTCTTAATTGCACAAAAAAAATAGGTCCATGGTTTTCAAGCCAAATTAATAAGCCCACAATCGGAATTAACCAAGAAAGAACAAAAACAATAACAAACGAACTTACAACAATATCAAACATCCTTTTCTTTATGCGGTTGCCTAAATCTTCCAACGGTTCATTTCGTATCGATAAAATTGGGATTTCTTTTAAATAATCGAGGTGCACTTGCTTATTTATCAGAAAAGCAATGTCTGGTATAATTTTCATGCGGATGCAACTTTCATCTGCATCGTGCATTAATTGGTAAATTGTTGGGTTATGCTCTGGCGAAATAGTAGAGTAAATTTCTGTAGCACCCAGTTCCTTTGCCATTTTAACAGCGTCTTCAATTTTGCCTAAAATAGGGTGCTTCGATAATTCATTCACTTGTTTGCTTTCTTCAAAAAAACCGATTACCTGTTTATTTACTCCTTCAGCTTCTAAATACGTTGCCAATTTTTTTGACAAATTATTATACCCAATTACAACCACTTTATTTACCAAATTACGGGTATTTTTAAAATAATGGTAAATAATTAAATATAAAAAACGATTGAAAAATAATGCAATCGGTATGCTACATAATAACATGCCAATGAAGCTACGCAAAGTGCTAAATTGGTTAAAGAAGAATAAATATAAAAACACCGGTATTAGAAAATAAATAAATGCCAGTATCGATTTCTTCGTAAATATTTCAAATGAAAGAATATTTTCTTTATTGTAAATATTAATGGCCAAACTAGCACTTAACCACGCTGCACTTAAAAAAAAACCAAAATAGAAATATTCCATAAACCCATTTGCCAATAGCTCATGTTTAAATATTAACCCGTAAATAAAAATTACAGCGTTTAATGCCAACAAATCAAGCGTGGCCAACGATGTTTGCAAGTTTTTAAAAAAACGATTGTTCATAATTAAATTAATTTTAGGGATTGGCTGTTTTAATAAGGTTAACAGCTATTAATTATTAAATGAAAATGGTTTTAAATAGGCATGATTAGCCGCTCATGCAAAAGGATAAATCTTATAAGTTTCCATAAATTTCTAGAGAATAAAAAAAACATAGGTTTGTTTATTCAACCACTTGCCTGCCAACGCTTACATAATAATAACCTAAAGCCTTCATTTCTGAAAGGCTAAAAACATTACGACCATCGAATATTACTTTAGACTTAAGTGTGTCACTGATTTTATCAAAATCGGGTGTCCTAAATTCGCTCCATTCGGTAGCAATAATCAGCGCATCAGCATTTTCCAATGCGGCATACTGGTTTTCAGTAAAACAAATACTATTGCCTTTTATGCGTTTTACATGTTCCATAGCCTCAGGATCAAAGGCTGAAACCGTTGCGCCTTGTGCCAACAACTCATCAATAATATATAAGGCAGGCGCTTCGCGAATATCATCTGTGTTCGGTTTAAAAGCTAGCCCCCATAAAGCAAAATGCTTGCCCTTAAGATTGCCAAAATACTTTTGTATTTTAGGCACGAGGTATGTTTTTTGCGCTTCATTCACTTCCATCACCGCGTTTAATATTTCAAAATTATAACTCACTTCGCTGCTGGAGCGTACAAGCGCCTGCACATCTTTTGGAAAACAACTGCCGCCATAACCAATGCCGGGAAATAAAAACCGTTTGCCAATGCGATCATCGCTACCAATTCCCATGCGTACCATATCTACATCGCCGCCCAATAATTCACAAAGCCTTGCTACCTCGTTCATAAATGTAATTTTGGTAGCCAAAAACGAATTGGCAGCATATTTTGTAAGCTCGGCGCTTTTTTCATCCATGTAAATAATTGGGTTGCCTTGGCGAACAAACGGCGCATACAATTCGCCCATTACTTTAATGGCTTTTTCTGATGAGGTGCCGATCACAACACGATCGGGTTTCATAAAATCATCAACGGCCACACCCTCACGAAGAAACTCAGGATTGCTAACTACATCAAATGCTGCATCCAAATTTTTATCATCGGCCAACCCGCTCAATAAAATGGTTTGTCTCACTTTATCGGCAGTGCCAACCGGCACGGTACTTTTATCAACAATTACTTTGTAATCCTTCGGATCGAGCAATTTGCCAAGGTCTTTTGCAACGCCTAAAATATATTTCAGGTCTGCGCTGCCGTCTTCGCCGGGCGGCGTTGGCAAAGCTAAAAATATAATTTTAGCACCTTTAATACCAGTTCCTAAATGGGTGGTAAAATCCAAACGCCCTTCTTTTAAATTACGGTGGAATAATTTTTCTAACCCAGGCTCGTAAATGGTAATGGCACCCCTAGAAAGCTTATCTACTTTTGCTTTATCAATATCAATACATGTGACGTGGTTGCCCGTTTCGGCAAAACAAGTACCGGAAACCAAGCCTACATAACCGGTTCCTACAACAGCAATTTTCATAAATATGGGATTTAAAACAACAAGTTAAGGTTACGAAATTTTATTATTAATTATCATTGCCGCTCGTTTTTAAGCGCATATAAACACTTGCAAATCGAACATATTAATCTTATCATTTTTAGTGTAAGTCATTTGTTAGTGTTTATGCATTTATGTTGCTATAAACCCGTTTTATGGGTTTATGGAAATTAGATTAGTTATTGGGATAATAGAATTTTAAAAAATATGTATTTATTAAATCCTACTATAATTACAAATATACAATTTTAATCTTTTTTTTGAAGTTCTTTTTGGTTCATAACACTAACAAAGCAATAATTTAATTTAAATGCGAATTAAATTAGTGGGAAGTTCAAATAATTTAGGCAATCGATTAAAAATCAATAATTTAAATACAATTTTTATCGCATTTTTTAAATTATTTTTTTTATCTTATAAAACTTTATCTATCAAAAAAATTAAAATAATGATACCTAAAACAATCCGATCAAAATTTTATTATTTAAAATATGTTTTAAAATTAAAATTAGATTAAATAAACATGAAATATATTTCATGTTTAAAATAGAAATAATATTAATTCTGCTTTAGAAATAAATAACCCTTAAATTTCACCTGCTATAAATTATTACAAAAAAGCAGCAATATTTAACTATAAATCGTACATATATTAAACAAATAGAGTTAAGCTTGATTTATTATTAAAATAACTTATTTAACGTCTCCTTGCCTTTGATTATAAAATTAAATAAAAATCAATCTTTTACTTAATCATTACTGTGTAATTAATAGGTGTATATGGCATGAAATTTATATATTCTAGAAGTGGTTTTATAGGATAAACGAAATGATTTCTAGACGATATGCAAAAAAAGGCGATTAAATTAACAGATAATATCTCATTTGCAGAAGGGCCGTTATGGCACCCAGATGGCTTTTTATTGATTAGCGATATTGCTGACAATTGTGTAAAAAAAATTACACAAAATGGGAAAATAGATATTTACTTACCCAATAGTGGTTGTACCCAAATGATACCTCACACAAACCCTGAAAAGCCGGGTAGCAATGGTTTAAAATGGCAAGCAAACGATACCCATACGCTTGTAATGTGTAGGCAAGGCGTGCCTAGCATCGCTGTATTTGATGGTCTTTCAATCAAAACCTTAACAGATAGTTTTAATGGACGACCTTATAACAGTCCAAACGATTTGGTAATAAGTAGCACAGGTGTAATTTACTTTAGCGATCCACCTTATGGTATAGAAGGCGAAAAATTATGGCCCCAATTTCGACAGCCTTGTGCCGGCGTTTATGCATTTCAAAACGGCAAGGTTGACTTATTGTTTTCGGCACTTAACTATCCGAACGGTGTTTGCTTATCGCCCGATGAAAGATATTTATTTGTAAGTAGTAATCAACCAGAAGAACAGTTCATTTACAAACTATCGCTTGAAAAAGACAGCAAAGCAGATGTTTTTACGCCCACAAATGCAGACGGGATTTTGAGCGATAAACAAGGAAATATTTACACTGCAAGTGGCGATTTTATTTTAAAATTCAATCCAAAGGGCAATTTATCTGACGTATTTACAATTGGTGAAACAACTTCCAACCTTACATGGGGCGGGCCAACCATGAAGGATTTATATGTTAGCTGTTATCATAGTGTTTGGTATATTCCCAATGTTTTGGCATAAAATGCTTATCGTTTAAAAGTAATTTTTCAATATGCCAACCGACTTAACTGATAATATTGCTTCCACTACTTCTTCTAAATTTTTAGTTCCCAATTATATCCCGGACAGAGATTTAGGCGAACTTTTTAGAGCCATCCAAACAACTAAAGTTTTTAAAGATTCCAAAACGTTTGTTGATTGCAGCCCAAACCGTGATCCAGCTTTAATTGTAGCTGATTATGAAAAGGAAAAAAGCAATGAAGGATTTTCTTTGGAATTATTTGTACATGCTAATTTTACTTTGCCGCCATTTATTGCTACCACACAGTTAGACGCTAATAAAGACATGCTCGTCCACTTGCGTAATCTTTGGGGCTATTTAACGATGTCGTCAAAATCAGACGATAAATATTCCACGCTAATAAATCTTCCCTACCCTTTTGTAGTGCCTGGCGGCAGATTTAGGGAAATGTTTTATTGGGACAGTTATTTTACGATCATTGGTCTTTTTGAAAGCGGCTACGATGCCATGGTTTTGGGCATGATCCGAAATATGACTTACTTGGTAAATACATTTGGCCATATTCCTAACGGCAATAGAACTTATTTTTTATCTCGTTCGCAACCGCCTTTTTTTGCCGAAATGATTAAATGTTATGCCGAAAAACATGGAATGGAAAGCATCATGGAATTTTTGCCTGCATTAGAAATTGAATATGCTTTTTGGACAAAAAACGACAAAGGTGTAAATGAACAAGACAATGCGGTTGGTAAATCTGTTTGGCTCGAAAATAATGTTGTATTGAACCGATATACCGGAACATTAAATACACCAAGAGCAGAAGCGTATAATAAAGAATATGGTTGGGCGCAAGTGTTACCCAAAGAATTAAGGCCATCGTTCCATCAAAACCTGCGTGCAGCTTGCGAGTCGGGGTGGGATTTTAGTAGTCGTTGGTTTAAGGATGGAAAAAATAAAACAACCGTACAGTGCGAAAATCTAATCCCCATTTGCCTTAATTCTTTATTATACAATTGCGAATTGCAATTGGCTAGCATGTACCAAATTAAAAAAGATTTTACCAATCAAGAATTATTTGAAAAATTGGCCCATCATCGTAAAACGGCCATTTTAAAATACTGTTGGTCTGAAGCCGATGCGGTGTTTAACGATTACAACTTCGTAACAAAGTCTCCAAATCACATTATTTCTATCGCCACAGTTTACCCTTTGTTTTTTGGTTTGGCAATGCAACAACAGGCAGATAAAGTAGCAAAAACAATCAGCGAAAAATTTTTAGTTAAAGGTGGCGTTGTTACCACTTTATTTGCCTCTGGCGAACAATGGGATTCGCCCAATGGATGGGCACCAATGAATTGGCTGGCCGTAATTGGATTGGAAAGATATGGCCATGCAGATTTGGCTAAAACAATTGCTAAAAAATGGTTACAAACAAACGAATATGTTTTTGAACACGACCATAAAATGACGGAGAAATATAATGTTGTTGATCCGTCGTTTCCCGGCGGCGGTGGCAACTACGAAAACCAAGACGGCTTTGGTTGGACGAACGGTGTGGCTTTGGCTTTGCATGCTTGGTTAGGAAAATTTGAATCATGAAGGTGCTAAAAGATAAGGAGTGAATGTTGTGAACCTCGTTTACCTCCATACATTTTCAACCCACGATTACCAATAACCGCTCATTTTGGTAGTGCCTCAGTTTGAACTTTAGTAAAAAGCTATTGCATATCCAAAGGATTTGTTTTATATTGTTTCATGGTTAAAACAATACCACCCCCTATTTGCCTATTGTGGCTTATAGGGCATGGGAAAGCCGCTAGTTATTAGCGGCTTCTCGGTGCTATATATTTTATTGGTGTTTGAACGGGAAAAAAGAATTGATATTATCCCCATCAACCATCAATTCTATGGAGTCGATCGTCATTATCCACTTATTGCACGTCGAATTGACTTCCAATTGGTTTATTTTGAAGAACTTACCCTTGCCTTAATTCCGTATTTTCTATATCCTCCTCTTTTCTTTCTGGTTGAAATATCCAATATGCTTTTTGCTAATTGGTTTATATCTTTTGTTTCTTTGCTATCATACAAAGGTAGCAATCCATTGATTTTACGGCCAAGCATCAAATTTCAAACTGAGATATCACCCTTATTTTTGTGATGTTTGTCACAGGTAAAACCCAATACATTGTTTCATCTTTGCAATAACAATGGCAAGTAGATTAAGCAGCACTTTCAGGGCATTCCACAACCGAAATTATTCCTTGTTTTTTTGTGGCCAATCCGTTTCACAAATTGGCACATGGATGCAACGTACCGGCGTAAGTTGGGTGGTTTACACCATGACAGCATTCGGCATTTATGTTGGGCGTTACCGTTTTCGCTTCGCAGTTTCCATCTTTTCTTTTTTCGTTGTTAGGCGGTATTGCAGCAGATAGATATAATCGTTACAAAGTATTGCTAATCACCCAAATAGCCTCGATGGTGCAAGCAGTGTTATTGGCTTTATTAACGCTTACTAATCATTATTCCGTTTGGTGGATACTGGTTTTGAGCGTTGTATTGGGTATTATCAATGCGTTTGATGTACCTGCCCGGCAACCACTGATTCATGAAATGATAACCGACAAAGAAGATTTACCCAATGCGCTTGCCCTTAATTCGTCGATGGTAAATTTGGCCAGGTTAATTGGGCCGGCCTTGTCGGGAATTGTATTGGTAAAGTTTGGCGCAGGTATTTGTTTTATGTTGAACGCTATAAGCTTTGTGGCCGTCATCGCTTCGCTCCTTTTAATGAAATTACCCG
>CAWJTH010000127.1:0-6105 GCA_963845495.1 uncultured Chitinophagaceae bacterium | reverse complement strand
TGACTGGATTGTAAACGAAGAAACGGTTGTACGCCCTGATTCAATGATTTATTGTGGCAACCTTATTACTGATTTTCTCACTTTTCCGCCTACCTTAATACTTGAAGTGGCATCACAATCTACTTTTTTGAAAGATAGAAATATTAAACTAAAATTGTATGAGGCCAACAATGTAAAATATTATCTAATTGCCAACCCTGACAAAAAAATCCTTGAATCTTTCGAACTAAAGGATGGTCTTTATCAGCCAAAAGAAGATAACAGTTATCAATTAACGGCTGATTGCGCTATAGAAATTGATGCAGAAAAATTATGGTGAAATTGTTTTGTGCCTTTCTACAATCGGAAAATTTGGATTGTAGAAATGAATAAAGCATTACTAATGAACCAAGGTGTTGTAACCAACCCTAATGCTAATATTGCTAAAAGCCCTTATTAAATAGGCATCAACTAAATGTAAGCTATACCTGATTATTGCATCTTACGATGGCAAACATTTTATATTTATTTTGCGTAGCCTTGTCTTACTTTTCTTCCGCTCGCTAATATAAATGCTGCTACATGTTATTATGGTGCATAAAATTCAAATTAAAATAGTGGCATGAAACCGATTATCAAAATAAAAAGGGTTTACGATAAACCGTTAAAAGCGGATGGTTTTAGGATATTGGTCGATCGGCTTTGGCCACGTGGCGAAACAAAAGAAGCCGCAGCAATTAATGAATGGGAAAAAGATTTGGCACCAACCGACGCATTGCGAAAATGGTTTGGCCACGACCCAGAGTTGTGGTCACAATTTGAGCAGAAATATAAACTGGAATTAAATAAAAACGAAGCGGTCATTAAGTTTTTAGAAAGCCATGAAAACAAAAAAATAATCACTTTGATTTATGCTGCAAAAGATATTGAGCACAACCACGCATTGGTTTTACAGCAATATTTAGAAGATAGATATAATGAAAGATGAAGCAGCTGACATCCATTTTACACTTATTTATGCTGGTAAAACGCACCAAGTGCAAACCAGCAAAAATGAACATTATTCTCTAATGACATTAATTTCGGACATATTGGCTATTTCAGGTTTCGGTTTGTGTTGTGGTATGGGCAGTTGTGGCACCTGCCTTGTTTATATATTCGAAAAAAACTCCAATTTAAAAAGAAGTTATTTGGCCTGCGATTTACAAATTAATAGTGATTTGGAAGATTCGCAAATATTTATCCCCGAAGATTTTTAGACATTATTTTAATTCCCATTCTTCAATTACCCAATTGCCTGTTCACTCAATTACCTATTAGTGAAGATTTGAACCCACCAGTTTTAAAAATTCAGCCCTGGTTACATCGTGCATAAATTGGCCGCTAAAAGCTGATGTTGTGGTTACACTGTTTTGTTTTTGTACGCCACGCATCATCATACACAAATGTTTGGCTTCAATTACCACCGCCACGCCTTGCGGTTGCAGCGCTTCCTGAAAAGCATCTAAAATTTGAGTAGTTAGTCTTTCTTGCACTTGCAACCTGCGGGCAAAAACATCTACCACTCTTGCCGCTTTACTAAGGCCGGTTATCCAACCATTAGGAATGTAGGCCACATGGGCTTTCCCAATAAATGGCAACATGTGGTGCTCGCACATGCTATACACTTCAATATCTTTTATAATGATCATTTCACTTACATCTTCGTGAAATTTGGCTGAATTAATGATAGCAACTGCATCCTGTTGATAGCCTTGTGTTAAAAACTGCATGGCTTTTGCCATACGCTCGGGTGTTTTTAATAAACCTTCTCGTTCAGGGTCTTCGCCCAACAATTCCAATGCTGCTTTGTATTGTATTTTTAAACCTTCGGTTATTTGTTCGTCGTAACTCTCTATTTTTTTGTAGGCCATAATTTTAATGTGCTAATTTTTTAATTAGCTAATTTGCTGATTAAAAACCGTAAACCAATTAACCAACATTAAATAAAATTGTTCAATAAAGTATAACTAAAATTGTACATCATTAGCACATTGGCAAATTAGCTAATCAGCACATTTATTTATTCTCCAAAATAATCAACGTAAATCCTTTCCGTCTCGTAAAGTCTTATCTTATAAAGCTTTCCGCCACTAATATGTGGTTCCAATTGTTTCCAAATTTCCATTACAAATACTTCGGTACTACACATTTTTCCGGCCATAAAATCAACATCCATATTTAGGTTTCGGTGGTCAACTTTATCCAAAATATGCTCTTTCACCAGTTGCCCTAGTTGTTTTACATCCACAATAAAACCTGTGTCTGTGTCTGGTTCACCTTTTACCGTAACATGAATTTCATAATTATGCCCATGCCAATTTTCGTTGGCGCATTTGCCAAAAACTTCATCGTTTTTTTCCCTGCTCCAAGCAGGATTGAATAATTTATGGGCTGCATTAAAATGTTCAACCCGCGTTAAATAAACCATAAGCCTGCAAAGATAAAGAACCTCGATTAATTGAATTTTGTAGGATTAAAAAGCTAGTAAAACAATGCTTCGTTCAGTTAAAGTGTTTTTTTAATTTTGAAACAAGATTAAACATATTCAATTTTTATGTAGTTAATTTACATCCAAATTTGGAAAGTAAACAAATGAATGTATTCGAGCAACTGAAAAAACAGAAAAACGCTAGCGACAAAATATCGAATGGCCCTACACCACATGTATTATTTTTTCTTTTAACCGATGAAAACGGGGCATTTATTGAAGTGAAGGATGAAAAAGATAAAAGCATAAGCCCAAGTTATTTGCAATACACCGGCGAAGTGCGAACTGTATTAAAAAGTATCCACCAAATAATCGAAAAGTCGAATTTTACCATCGACTGGGGAAACCCTGACCGCAAAATTTACCTGCACGAACATGCTTATTTGCTGCCATCTTTACTAAATAGCGGCAAATTAGTAACCCCTCGAAAAGAAGTAATCACGAAAGAAAACGGCCTAGCGCAGCTTGCTGTCCATATTTCAATAATGGACGAAAAATCGCTTCAAACGAAATTAGTGATGCAATTGGAAAGTGAATTGATGGATGAATTTACTTTTTTAAACGAAACGCATGCTTGGAATATTTCATCCAATAAAATAATTGATGTAGTGGATATTGGCCCGGCCTTTGCCAAAGCCACCATGTTCAACAGTCGGTTTTTTAAGGAAGATTTGCCAAAATACTTGTCGTTATTGTATTCATATATCAACAATGTGTTGCTGGTGTACGAAGACTTTTCGTTGGTTTTATCAACAGAAAAAATAGATGCGGTGCCATTGTTGGCTTTCGAACGGATTGAATCAGATAATTCTCTGTACATGCGGGTTGGCCAAACGCTGCCGGGCACGGTAATAAGTTTTTTGGATGAATATGACATGCAAAGTTTTGCACAAGTAAACGAGCTAGAAAAAACCGTGTACATTAAAAACATTGAACAACAAATTACCGAGGAAAATATTGAACTGGTAAAAAAGTTGGCCGACAAACACATTCCCCGCGAAGGCAAAAAGAAAGCTTATGAAATTGTACATGAAGGCGACCTGTTTATTATGCCAGAAGAAGTAGCTGAACCATTCATTTACAAAGAGTTACCGCAAATAATGGACAATTTTGTAATTGTAGGTGCTGAAAAATTACGCCATTATAAAATTAACACCGTTCCACCTAAGCTAAACGTTAGCCTATCTTCTGGCATCGATCTTTTTGAAGGCGATGCCACATTATCATTTGGCGATGACCGCATTAACTTATTTGACGCCATCAACCAATACAAAAAAAATAAATACATAATATTGAGCAACGGTAGCCGTGCACTGATAAATGATGCGTATATACAAAAGTTACAACGCTTGTTTCGTAAGAAAAAAAACGACCAAGCGCAAATATCTTTTTTTGATTTGCCATTGCTGGAAGAATTAATCGATGAAACCATTGCTAACCAATCATTTGCGTTTGCAAGAGATATTTTTGATGGCTTTAATAAATTGAATGACGCCGAGTCAAAATTGCCTGAAATAAACGCCATCCTTCGGCCTTACCAACAGCAAGGTTTTAAATGGCTAAAATATTTGTACGAACGAAAACTGGGCGGCTGTTTGGCTGATGATATGGGTTTGGGTAAAACCTTGCAAACCATCACATTATTGCAACATGTTTACCAAACTGAAACAACGTCTTCCTTAATTGTGATGCCCAAAAGCCTGCTTTTTAATTGGGAAAACGAGTTGCAAAAATTTGCTCCCAACCTAAGTTTCTATACATTTTATGGAAACAATAAAAATATAGCAAAAGCCTTGGAACACAATATCATTCTTACAACTTATGCCATGGTGCGCATGAGTATCGAGCAATTGAAAGAACATGAATTTTGCTATGTGATATTGGATGAATCGCAGAATATAAAAAATACAAATGCACAAATAAGCAAAGCAGTTATGCTGCTGCAATGCAGACACAGACTGGCTTTGAGCGGTACGCCGGTCGAAAACAATTTGTCTGAATTGTATGCGCTTTTCCGTTTTATAAACCCTGCCATGTTTGGCGCTGTAGAAAATTTCAACACCAATTATTTATTACCCGTACAGAAAAACAACGATGAAACAGCCACCAATGAATTACGCCGAAAAATATTTCCTTTCATTTTAAGGCGATTGAAAAAAGATGTACTTACCGAATTACCCGATAAAATTGAACAGACTTTATATGTTGAAATGAACGATGAGCAAGCCCGCTATTATGAACAACGAAGAAAATATTTTAAAGACAACCTTGAAATACAGATTGCCTTAAAAGGTGTTCAACTTTCACAATTTTTTGTTTTTCAGGCATTGAATGAGCTGCGGCAAATTGCCTGCATTCCCGAAGCAATTACCAATGGAAAAATTGAGGGTGCAAAATTGGAATTATTGACTGAACAATTGCTGGACGCTGTAGCAAATAATCACAAAGTATTGGTGTTTGCCAATTTTTTAGATGCGCTGGAACTTATTGGTAATCAATTAAATGAACAACAAATTGATTTTGTAATGATGAGTGGGGCTACAAAAAACCGACAGAAATTGGTCGATAAATTTCAAAATGATATTAACTGCAAAGTGTTTTTAATGACACTAAAAACCGGTGGTACAGGCTTAAACTTAACCGCTGCTGATATGGTTTTTATTTTTGACCCGTGGTGGAACAAAGCTGCTGAAAATCAAGCGATTGACCGTACCCATCGCATTGGTCAAAACAAAAAAGTGTTCAGTTACAAAATAATTGCCAAAGGCACCATCGAAGAAAAAATAGTACAGTTGCAAGAAAAGAAAACTGAGCTTTTTAATGCCATTATTTCAGCTGATGGCGCTTCATTGAAATCGTTTTCACAAGAAGATGTTGATTTTATTTTAGGAAAATAAATCAATTTAAAAGTTTAGTGTAATTACAACTTTGCCATATTAAAACTACAGAATGACCCATTGTTAATTAATCAATTATCCATTAAAAAAGATGCTTACCGATAATGATATAACCAAACTAACGGAAATTTTTGCAAAGAACGTATTGCTATCAAATCATTTGCCTTTGGTAAAACGGTTTTTCCAATCGCCTTTTTTTACTGAAGAGATGATGCGTATTCCATTGGTTAACAAGGCATACGCATTAAACGCTGAAAAAAGATTGCTTACAAAACCTGAGCTTGGCATTGTTTGCTTCTTTATTTTTTACAACAAAGATATTTTTGGAGCTTTTGTTAAATCGATGCCCGAGTGGTTTGGCCCATTGCTGGAAAAATTGTTGTGGCAAAAGGAAATACACGGAACGAAGTAGAAAAAATATTTGGGCAAGAACCAATTAAAGTCCATAAAGATGGGAACGGCTATGATTATTTACCCGAATTAAGATTTTTTGCGATAAAGGAATTAGGCGGTTATTTTCATTTTGGTGGCCGACCTTGGAAGCAAACCTATGCCGCAAAACCTGTTGCTTTCCATTTACCATTGTTATATAAAAATACAATTGCAGATTTTTATCCAAAGCCGAAGGGTTATGAATTAATGCCGATTTAACTTTGGGCGAAAAAAAGGGCTATCATTCTTTTACCGCCGAAACTGCCA
>CAWJTH010000126.1:0-18048 GCA_963845495.1 uncultured Chitinophagaceae bacterium | reverse complement strand
ATAGATGGGCTGATATTTTGTAATGTACCTGCGTTGTTGTTGAACAATGCCGCAACATTACCATTGTTAGAAGCGGTATTGTTGTACACATAATTGCCAACATTGGCATGCAGCGATGTGCTTATCGTCCATTTATTTACGCTTAAAGATGTATTAAAACCGTAAGTAAACACCGGATAAGGCGTTTTCTTAGAAACATATAAATCACTGGCATTCAGCAATCCATCGCGGTTTAAATCTTCATACAATCCTTCAATGGGCTTGTCTGAAGTTTTGTCGTACACTTGTTTGTAAACATAAAAAGAATTCGGCTCATGGTTTACTGCGGTAATTTGTATGGTTGAACCTGTTCCACCAGAAACATTACCCGTTAATATACCGATGTACGACGGATCGTTTTGTACGGTAAGTTTAGTGATATTTCTTTTGTTGTAGGCCATATTAAACCCGACATTCCAAGTTATATTTTTTGTTTGCACTGGTATAACATTTATTAAAAACTCAGCACCTTTTGTATCCATCGAACCTACGTTGGCTGTAATTTGGTTGGCAAAATTGGTACCCGGTGTAACATTTACGGTGTTCAACAGGTTGGTGGTTTTCTTATCATACACATCAATTGAACCGCTGATCCTGTTTCTAAGAAACCCGAAATCGACACCAGCATTATAAGTGCCAGTCGTTTCCCATTTCAAATTACTGTTATAACCAACCGGCGCATATACATGATAAAATTGACTACCGATTTGGTATAAAGAAGCATTGGTACTAAGTGAGTAATCTGGGATATAACTGTACAAACCAATACCATCCTGGTTACCGGTTACACCATAACTAAGCCTTAAGTTTAAGTTTGAAACCGTTCTGGAGCTTCTTAGAAATTGCTCTTGGCCAATTTTCCATGTTACAGCAGCAGAAGGGAAAACGCCCCACCTATTGGTCGGTGAAAAACGCGAAGAGCCGTCTGTACGTAGCGATCCGGCAAAGATATATTTGTTATTGTAGGTATAAATCAACCTGCCATAGTAAGACAATAAGGTGAACCTTGGTATATCAAACGGAAAGGTTGGAACTGAACTTGCAATGGTATCACCATTTGCTTTTAAGTTAGGGTAACTATAATTGATGGTTTTATAATCATAATAGCCGTAACCCGCGGTAGCATTAACGTTGCTTTTTATTGCTCTAAAATCTTTGTTGTAATTCAAATAAAACTCAGCTGTGGTATTATTGGTCTTTTGTAGATATTTTGTCATAGAACCATCGCCAATAGTAGTACCCGCACCCCAGCTTTGCGCTGCATAATTAGGAATATTTACACCGCCGCTGCCTTTTTGGCCTTCATAACCTAAGTTTAAATTGGCATGTAATTCAGGAATCATGTGGAATTTATAATCGAACTGGATATTACCATATAATTTTTGGGCTTTGCCTAAATCAAATTTTTGTTCCAACAAGGCAAGCGGATTGCGAGTGGCCTGAGAATTGGGGATGATATTGCCACCGCTTGTTTGGGTATATTCATTGTACCCGCCAAACTTGCTGCCTGTTTGGTAAACGGGTTGTGTTGGATCCATTGAAACAGCCGAGCCGATTGCGCCTTGGTTGGCAAACCGGGTATTTACAATAGCGCCATTTGCATTAATGTTAATCAATAAATGATCGGTAAACAAATGCGGGTTTAACCTGATACCCGCTGTGTACCTTTCTAAATTGTCGGTTTTAAGGATACCGTTTGTGTTATAATAGTTGAACGACAATCGGTAAGGCGTATTCAATTTTTTAATTGAACCTGCAGCGCTGATGTTGTTATTTGTACCGATGCCGGTTTGGTAAATCTGGTCTTGCCAGTTGGTATTGGCCGTGCCTAAATCAGCAATCTGCGCAGCAGTGCCGTACATTTTAACCAACGATGTTAATTGCGCAACATCTAATACATCTACTTTTTTACCCACAACGCTGGCAGAAAGCTGTGTACCAAAATTGTAGGTGGGAGCTCCGCTCCTACCTTTTTTGGTGGTAATTAAGATAACGCCGTTACTGGCCCTTGAACCGTAAATGGCGGTCGAAGCAGCATCTTTCAACACTGTAAAGGTTTCAATATCAGCAGGATTAATCAATGCCAATGGATTTGAGATACCTGAATTTTGACCCGTTCCATCACTTTTCAAGCCACCTGTTAAAGGCACGCCATCCACCACAATTAAAGGATCGTTGCTTGCATTTAAAGAAGCGCCTTGACGAATACGGATGGTGCTTCCCTGACCAGGCTGACCGCCATTCGGCGTAATAGTAACACCGGCAACTTTGCCCACAATCAATTGTTCGGGCGTAGTGTTAACACCAGTATTAAAATCTTTTGCAGACACAGTAGCTATCGAGCCAGTTTGGTCTTTTTTCCGCACGGTACCATAACCAATCACCACCACATCATTTAAAGTGGTATTTGTTGGTAATAATACAATACTGGTGGCGGCATCTACTGAAACTTCTTTGGAGGTATATCCAATTGATGAAACCACAAACCTTGTGCTCCCTGCGGGTACCCGTACGGTAAATGTGCCATCGGCTTTTGTTTGTGTGCCAATGCCTTTCCCTTTTACGGTAATAGAAATGCCAGATAATCCAGTTCCTGTTGAATCGGTTACTTTACCTGTCACCGTTTTGTCTTGCGCTACTGCAGCTACGCCAAGTGCCAGCAGTACCGACAAAAACATTGTTCGTAACAATCGTTGTAAAAGCATAAATTTAATTGTTTAAGATTTGAACAGTTGTATAAATATTTCGTTTTGGCAAACGAATAGTTAGCCTTGATGACCAATTATTATTGTGGAGTGTATTATTTGATTTGTAAAGGGATCATAATCAATGCTGAATAATAAACCGCTGTGTATAGCGCTGATTGTTTGCAACAATTTTTAATATGTATATGCCATTTGTCATGGCGCTGGTATTTAATGGAATAATGCCTCCGCTATATGTGCCTGCATCAACAGAAAAGGACTGTAGCACTCTTCCAACTATATCAACCACTGTTATCTCCATTTTAACCCCCGTTATATTTGTAGCGATGTACAAATTGGTACTATTTACCGGATTAGGGTACGTTTTAATGGTTGGTATGCTATTGTTGACAATAGTTGTTACCTGAACTACAATGCTTGAATAGCTAACAGTTCCATCGTTACCTGTAATTTTTAACCGATAGTATAAAACGCCAGTGGCGTTTATGGCTATTGGATCAACATCAGCATAACCATATCCCTGAGAAGCGGTATTGTAAGCAGTACGTGTAATAATGGTTGTATAATTTACATTATCAGTGGAACGCTGTAATTCGTACTGCTTTTCATTTATTTCGTTTGCAGTTTGCCAAGCAATTGAAATATTCGTTGCGGAACGTGCCCCCACAAAAGATATTAACCTATAAGAAGCCGGTGAAGTAGAATTAGCAGCAACCTGAATGATGGTATAAGTGATAGTTCCATCGCTGCCTGTTGTTTTTAACCTATAATATAATGTACTGGCGGCATTAAGAGCAGCAGTTGCGGTATCTGCATAAGCATAAGTTTGCGATGTTTTGTTGCCGGCAACCTGTGTATTAATGGTAATGAAATTTATATTATCGGAGGAACGTTGCAATTCGTATTGTTTCATATTTATTTCGTTAGCCGTAATCCAGGTCAACGCAATATTGGTGGCATTACGGGTGCCGATAAATGAAGTAACCTGCACGGACGAAGGCACTGGTGCCACCTGTACTATTGCAGAATATGTTATAAGGCTATCATTTCCAGTAGCTTTTAATCGATAATATAAAACACCGTTTGCATTTAAGGCGGCTAAAGCGGTATCAGCATAAGTATAATTTTGGGTAGTTTTATTGCCTGCGGTTTGTGTGTTAATGGTAGTAAAATTAACACCGTCTGTTGATCGCTGGAGCTCAAACTGTTTCATACTCACTTCGTTTGCAGTTGTCCAAGCCGCCGCAATATTTGCCGTACCACGTACAGCCGTAAAGGAAGTAAGCTGATAAGAAGAACCTACAACACTTGAATTTAAATTACGATTCAAATAAACATGGTATTCGCCTGGCGCCAATGTAATGGATTGGGATGACCCCGTAGCAGCAATGGTTGCGGAACTTAAGTAGTCGTACCAAGTACCGGCGCTTTGGAAAGTTACTGTTCCGGTAGTACCCACCACATCAAAATTGCCCACCACAACAATATTCAATGAGTCGGAACTTACCTGCATAGAGTTGAAAGCCTTGTTGCCAAAGCTGTAAGTAATATTTTTAGAAATAAAGGCCGACAGGTAATTTGGTATCTGCCTAAGCGCCAATAATTTAGCATATACATCGTGCAAAGCTTTACGGTTTGGGTTTGCCAGGTAATCCCAACGGATAGGCTTTGGATCAGTATTGCAACTGCTAACTGTTCCATTGCTGCACAAACCAATTGGATAATCGTAACCCAATTCACCAAACTGCCACATCATTTTTGGGCCGGGCATCATGGCCCAAAAAGCAGTGGCCATGGCATTGCGTTTTAAACCTGTTGCGGTATCTTTTATATTGTATGACCCTGAACTGTTAGCGTACTGTTCATTTCTATATTGCAATCTTTCTTCGTCATGGCTTTCTTGGTAAACCACTTTATAGGGTTGGTTCCAAGCAGCAGAACTATAAGTTGTTGGTAGCGCACCGCTTAAATCAGAGCTGGAAGTGGCATAGCCCATTGTTGCTTGGTTAAAGTTGTAATTCATGTCTCCCCAAGGCATCATGCCATAATCGGCTTCCACTTTTTCTTCACTATTATCAGCAAACATTTCTAATATGCAATAGCTGTTAGCCGACGTTCTTTGCATTTGGTTGTAAATAGTATCCCAAGTATTTACACGGCCTTGGTCGTAATTGCCCCAAGCAGTTACGTTGCAATTGTTGCCAAGGCTGTCGCAGGTATTTATTTTGGTGAACCCTTTGGCTAGATCAAACCGGTAGCCGTCTACTTTATAATTAGTGAGCCAATAACTGGTTACACGTTGGGTAAAATCGATAGTAGCTTGGGTATAATGATTAAATTCATAACCAACATTATATGCATGATTAGCATATTGAAAAAACCATGGATTATTAGCAGCCGGAACATTTTTGGTAGCATCCCAATACATTTGAACCATGGGGCTGCTTCCGTAAGAATGGTTCAACACCATATCCATAATTACCGCAAAACCTTGTTGGTGGCAAGCATCAATAAATTGTTTTAAGGCCGTTTCTGTTCCATAAACTTTGTCTGGCGCAAAATAAAAATTTGGATTATATCCCCAACTGCTGTAGCCTTCAAAGTTGTTGAAAGGCATCACTTCAATAGCGTTTACACCTATTTTTTTCAAATATCCTAACGTATCTTTTAGGGTTTGCCAATTGCTGGTAGCCAAAAAGTCGCGGACCAACAATTCGTAAATCACCAAATTGCGTTTATCGGGCCGCTGAAAATTGGTGACTTGCCAATTGTATGGCGTTTTTCCGGTTTGGATAATGCTAGCCAAAGTACCAGCCGCCTTAGCCGGAAAAGCTTTTAAATTCGGATAAGTAGTTGAAGGAATGGATGGATCAACGCTTTTATCCAATACTTTTTCGGTATTGTAATCAGCCAATTGCAAAGTATTGTCTATCAAATACTGATAAGCATATTCGGTGCCGGCTGTAAGTCCGGTTATTTTTAGCCAAAACCTATTGCCATCTGGCGTTTTGTTCATTTGGTAAGCTGTGCTTTGCGTCCAATTGTTGAAATCGCCCAAAACGGTAACAGTGTTTTTGCCGGGTGCAAATAAAACCAATGTGGCGACCGTTCCAGTTGAGTCATAATTAATCCCGTCTACCACTCCTGCTGGCAATGCCGCAACAGTTGTGGAAGAAGCTACATAAAATGTCATTGTGTCGCTTTGGGTAACCGAACCACTTACTGAACGGGCCACAATTTGTTGATTACCAGCAGTTGTGATGGTTGGTGATGCTGTTATATCAGTACCAGATAATGTGTTCACTTGCGTACCATTGAAAAATAAAGTCATGGTAGCGGTTTGGCTAGCTTTAGCTTCCAAATTAATCACATCCCCAATATTTTTGGTGATGGTTTCCGGGGTTGGAATATAAGTTGGCTGACGTAAAGGATTTACAATTTTAGTATTTAAGTTAGCATCATAAATTGGCAAGTACATATCCGTTCCGTCTGCATTTCGTTGAACGATATTGCCGTCGCCACTGCGAAACAAACAAGCAATTTTCAAAATCTTCTCCGAGGTGTTCGTAATTCCGAAAAAAGCACGCAAACTAGCACCGGTAATAGTGTATTTCCATTTGTTATTACCCAAACTAACCGCCTGCGCACTAGCATTTGTGGTACCCCATGTAAAAGGTACATATTTCCAGTCGCTTGAAGAGGTACTTAAACTGGTAATACAACCGATGTGGATATACACGTCGGAAACACTATGATTGAGTAACCCTTGATTACCTTTTGTAGCATCTAAAGTAATCACGATCCCCGCATCGGTTTCCTTTGGAAAATCGGGCGAAACGCTTAACAGTTGGGCGTTTCCGCAAATAGCAATTAGTAAAAAAAATAACGTGTATACATTTTTCATATCAACAAGCAATTCAATATCTATCTTTCCTAATAAAATTCCAATAATCGTTAAAATGTTAAAAATGCCACTTTAACAATTATTTGCAAAAATGTGTATTTTTTACACATTAAAACAAAATTATTTTTTATCCCCAAAAAATAAACTAAAAAAATTTATTTAGTGGGGATATGAATTAACAAAAGACAAGCCTATTATTGAATATGCTGCTTAAAAATCGATACCTGTCCAACTTTTTTTATTGCGCTCATATTTTTTGAAATTGAACTTATATAATTTCCCCGGCCTATGCGGAACGGCCGTTTCAAGCTCGCCGGTATCAATTAAAAAGTCCATCGCAAAGAATTTTTTCCTAAAATTTCTGCGATCGAGGGAAATGCCCAAAATGGCTTCGTACAAGTTTTGTAATTCGCGGAGCGAAAATTTATCGGGTAGTAAATTAATACCCAATGGATGTTCTTGGATTCTTTTTTGCAGCCATTTATAACAGTAGTCTATTATTTGTTGGTGGTCGAAAGCTAAATCTTTCAATCCATTCATTGGGTGCCAATGCAGCTCATTATCATGTATCTTTAATTGATGATGGCTGATATCCAACAAAGAACAATAAGCCACCGTCATAACCCTACCGCCGGGGTGGCGGTTTGGGCTGCTAAATGTGCGTACTTGCTCCAAGTAAACATCCGTCATTCCTGTACGCTCGTGCAGCACCCGGTCGGCAGCATCGTCCAATTCTTCGTTCCCACGGTTTATATCGCCCAATAACGACCATTTGCCTCTGTACATTTCAAGGTCGCTACGGATCAAAAGAATCTTCAATTCATTTTCTTCAAAACCGAATATGGCGCAATCCACCGTAATAACAACTTTGGGATAGCTATCCACCAAACTTACTGCATCCTTAATCAATGCATTTTTTGCCGTGCCATTCACCGCTGAATGCGTTGTGATATTTTTCATAGGCAATTCGAATATTGTAGTTTGTAAGCAACAACATTATGTGAAAATAATATATTTTACGCAATGTGTACAAAATACATATTGAAATTTTTGTAGAAAAATTTTTATTTAGGTGAAATAGCTAAAATTAATGACCAGCAGAAAAAACAACATCTTGAACGCCATCTACCTTTTTTGCCTGGATAAGCAACGTAGCAGCAGCCGCAATTAGCAGTAAAACACCACCAAATGTAATAGCATTGCGAGGATCGTTGTTTAAAAAATGTTTTAAAACATATCCGAAAGTTAAGGTTTGCAGCAACATAGGCACCACAATCATCATGTTAATAATACCCATATAAACGCCATATCTTTCTTTTGGGATTTTATTGACAACCATCAAATACGGAATCCCCATCATACTGGCCCAGCCAATGCCAAAACCAGTAATGGCCGGAAAAAGCAACCATCTATTGCCAATGTGCGGAAAGATCAAAAAGCCGAGGCCAGCCAACACCAAGCATGCAAAATGAACTTGTTTGGGCGAATACTTTTTTACGAACCAAACCAATCCGAAGGCACATAAAAAGGTAACGATATTGTACCAACCATTTACCAAACCCGTCCAGCCAACTGCATCTTCGTACAATTTAGGGTTTTGCTGCGGTGTTATTTTATAAACAGAAAGCGCCACACTTTTAGACGAATTTTGCCAATAACAAAACAACGCATACCACTGAAACAGATATACCAAAGCCAATTGCCACATTACTTTAGGCATAAATTTGATGGCTTTAAAAATGTCGATAAAAGGCGAAAAAATATTCAACGGTTCAGCCTTCATTTTTAATAATTCTGTTTCTGTCGGCGGTATTTCAGGCGTAGTTCTGCCGCTCCACCAAACGGTAACGATAGAACAAACGGAACCCAAAATAAAAGATGCGAAAACCCAAGTTGGCAACTTTCCAGTTTTGCCAATAAAAATCATGGGAAATACAAATAAGGAAACGTTGGCCAAAGTTTGACCAAATCCGGTAAAAAAGCTTTGTGCCTGAAATCCAATCGGCTGTTGGGTTTCGTCTAATTTATCAGCAATAAAAGCCCGATATGGCTCCATGGCTGTATTGTTGCCAACATCTAGAAGTAACAATAAACCCGCAGCCATCCACAACGAACTGCTAAAAGGAAAAAGAAACAATGCCAAACTACAAACCATGGCCCCGATATAAAAATAAGGCTTACGTCTTCCAATTTTTGGTATCCAAGTTTTGTCGCTCAAGGCCCCAATCATAGGTTGAATCAGTAAGCCGGTTAGCGGGCCAGCCAAATTTAAGAAAGGGATTTGATCGGGATGCGCACCCAAAAAATCATAAATTGGATTTACAGCGCTTTGCTGTAAACCAAAACTATATTGGATGCCAAAGAACCCAATATTCATGTTGATGATTTGCGAAAAACTAAGCTGGGGCTTGGCCATGACAAGTAAAAATTCAAAAGTAAAAAGTAAAAAGTAATAAATTTTAGGCAATCGATCGTCTTCACAATTATCCATTGCCTCATTTTCAATTATCCATATCCATTTATTTATCCTGCTCCAAAACTGCAATGGCATACGCATCCATCACATAAAATTCTTGGTCGACTTTTATTTTTTTATCGGCCCAATGATCCGTTAAACCATAATTGTACACGTCTTCGCCAAACAATGCCGCCCCCCGCACGTACGATACGGCATCATTAAAATTAAATAAACAAGTGATGATTTTATTAGGCGAATACCGCACAAAAGCCGCTACCCGATCGTTGCCGGTTTGCAACCAATAAATATTTGCATGGTCTGCAAAAACATCCAGTTGCTTTCTTAATGCAATCAGTTTTGCGGTAGCATTAAAAACTTTATTTTCGATCGTCTCCTTCACAAAAGCTTTTTCATTTTTTGCCCAATTGATTACTGGACGGTGCATCCAGCGGTTATCGTAGCTTTTGCCACTATCGGTTAAGTAAGAATAATCGTTGGTGTAACCCACTTCATCGCCATAAAAAAGCATGGTTAGCCCGCCGGAAAAAAGCGACATGGCTTGCATTAAAATAATTTTATCAACCGATTTCTTTATTTCAGCTGCATCATTGATTTCTAATGCATATTCCAACCCACAAAGCGATGCTAATGAACCACTTATACGGGCATCGCCACTTTTGGGATTGCTGCCAAACAATGCGCCCCGTGCCGGCGAACCATTATTGCCCACATAATATTCTTTTAAATAATTGCGATGGTGATAAGGAACAAAACCGGCTTGCCAAATATAATGATCGGCATAGCCGAGGCCAATATCATCGTGACAACGAGTGTACGTAATCCAAGTGGACGTATTTGGTTTTTGTTGTAATTCGGGCTGAGAATATTGCATGATGCGCACATCTTTTGTAGCCAAAGCATCCCATTGAAGCGCCATTAAAGTGGCGTTGTAAGCCACTTCGCATTCTAACCCCAAATAACGGTCGCGGCCAAAATACTTCATTATTTCCGCTGGTTGTACAATAGCTTCGGCCAACAAAGCCATACCTGGCGCAGCCACTTGCACGCACAAGCGCACAAGCTGTAGCAATACATGCGCTTCAGGTAAATTTTGACAAGATGTGCCTACTTTTTTCCAAATAAATGCCGGCGCATCAATCCGCAAAATATCAACGCCAAGGTTTGCCATCCATAAAACTACGTCCATCATTTCTACCAACACTTGCGGATTGGTAAAATTTAAATCCCATTGATAAGTATGAAAAACCGTCATTACCCATTTGTTTATTTCTGGCAAATAGGTAAAACTGCCCGGCGCACTTTCCGGAAAAATATCGGGCATAGCCTGCTCAAAAGCATTGGGCATGCCACGGTCGTCGTACATATAAAAATAATCCTGATAAGTTTTATCGCCTTCCAGCGCAGCTTTTGCCCATGCATGCTGGCGGCTGGTATGGTTGAAAACAATGTCCAGCATTAAATACATGTCTTTCTCGGCCATTTGATGCTGTAACGTTTGCAATTGTAACAAATCGCCAAATTTTTCATCCACCTTCCGATAGTTGGAAACTGCATAACCACCATCACTTTCACTTTGCGGTGATTCAAAAACGGGCATAATGTGAATCAAATTAACGCCCAGCTTTTCGAGATAATCTAATTTATCGGCCAATGTCAATAACCCGCCTGCAAAACGGTCGGCGTATAAACTCATTCCCACAATTTGGTTCGACAAATACCAATTGCCCGATTTCAGTTTCGCGGTATCTTTTTCCTGCATTTTCGGCGGCCTATTTTTTGCGGCAGCTACAACCGTTTCGATCAACTTTTCAAAGCTTTTTGTTGCTTTTGGATGATGGCTGTACAATTGATTGAACAATTGTTCCAGTTCCGCAATATTTGCCATTAACCTAAGCTGCAACTGATTTTCAGCCAACGATTTTTTTTCTTCACCAATTAATTTGTTGATTAAACTATGTAAATGAAGTTGATACATGCTAGGCAAAAATTTGGTTGTTTAGATGGATAAATGCCTCCATTGCGCCCATGTATTCGCAAGTTCTAGCGCCAGCTTTGTTGGCGTTTTTTATTATTTTTTCCCAGTCGCTTTTCTCTAATCCTTTCATTTCAGCTTCATCTTTTTGTGATAATTGGTATAAAACAGCGCCTACAAAAGCATCACCTGCGCCCGTTGTGTCAACAACCTGAACAGGGATGCTCGGGATAATTTCGTTTACACCTTGGTAACAAAACAAAGTGCCGGCTTTGCCGATGGTGATACAAATAACCGCCTTTGTCAATTTTTCCAATTCTATAACGCTGTCTGCCACGTTGTTACAGCCGCTTATCAACATGGCTTCTTCGTCGCTTAATTTGGCAAAATGGCTTTGCGCCAAATATTTTTTAGATTGGTTGATGAACAATCCTTGCTTATGTTTAAATAAATCGTGGCGGTAATTTGGATCAAACGAAACAAACTTGCTAAGTTGTATTGCTTCTTGTAATAATTGGTCGTATGCCCTGCCCAAATCACCCTCTAAAAACGCGGTGGCCGATCCAAAATGAAATATGGAATAGTTTTCGGCATCAACTGTAGCCAAATCGGCCATGGAAAGACAAGCATCGGCACCACGGCTAAATACAAAATCACGTTCGCCGCTTTCCATCAACGATACAAAAGCCATGGTTGTAAAATGGTGGTCGTCGAAAAAAATATAAGGAGTTGCCACGTTCAACGATTGCATTAAACTTACCAATTGTTTCCCAAAGGGGTCGTTACCAACTTTTGCACACAAAGCTACTTGGCCACCAAAAGCTGCAATGGCCGCAGCCACATTTGTTGGTGCGCCGCCAGGCTTCTTTAAAAAATTAGCGCCGTCGGATAAAGATTTGCCTTTGTCGGTGCAAATCATATCAATCAAGGCTTCGCCTATGCAAAGGATATTTTTCATACTATTAGATTTTTATATGTCTGAACGGGGATGCGTGAGATTGAAGTGATGTTGGAGATTTAATTCAAGAAATGTCCCTGCAAAAAATTACAGAGGCCATAGGCGATTTAAATTATCCTTCAAAAAACTTTTCATTGCCAAATAAACGCCGTTGCTCCAACCAAAACCATCTTGGCTTTCATATTCACCGCCGCCAGCTAATTTTCCCAAGTCTACCACATCATACTTTTCCATCATTTTTCCGGTGTTGGCATACACTTTTTCGTTTAACGAAACCCAACGCTGCGCAATGGTTTTGGCCAATTCTTTCTCCCCGAAATTATTTAGTCCTTTTGCCGCAATCCATTGTAGCGGAGCCCATCCGTTTGGTGCATCCCATTGTTGGCCGCTAGTGATTGGCGTTGTTACAATACCGCCACCTTTTAATAGCTTATCTTTTGTTGTTTGGGTGATAGTTTTAATTTTAGAATATATAAATTCATCCTGTTCATTTCCAATAAATAACGGCATTAAGCCCGCGGCTGAAATATTATTGATAATAGATTTTTTCTGCCAATTGTAGTCAGTAAAAAACCCAATTGCATCGTTCCAACAATATTTTAAAATGGCTTTCCAGCGTTTGCCAGCGCTGGTTTTTAGCGCTTTTGACTTATCTATTTCACCTGTTAATTCATACGCTTTCGCCAAAACATTTTCCAATTTATAAACCAGACAATTTAAATCAACCGGAATAATATTAGTGGTTTCAATGGTTTCGATATGTTGAAAATCGGCAAACCAACGGGAGCTAAAGTCCCAGCCACTTTCCGCACCAGCCCGTATATTGGTGCATAAATTTTCTGGCGATTGATTGACTGATTGGCTTAAATGAAAATCCTCGGCATAACTTTCTTGCCTTGGTGTTGCACTTTCATCAAAATACCTGTTCAATATTGCGCCATCCGCCATTTTTATGGTATGGTGATTAGCAATTGCTATTTCATTTTCGCCCAGTTGCCAAAAGTCATATTCTTTTTGCAACGCGTCTAAATATGTTATGTAAACAGATTCGTCATTTTTGGCTTTGGCTAATAATTCCACCATCATAGCAAAATAGGGTGGCTGGCTGCGGGTTAAATAATAAGTACGGTTTCCGTTTGGAATATGACCAACCTTGTGTATCAAATAAGCAAAATTATTGACCATGTTTTCGATCATTTCCACGTGGCCATGTTCCAATAAACCCAGCATGGTAAAATAAGAATCCCAATAATAAATTTCCCTAAAACGCCCACCGGGAACAATGTATGGAAATGGCAAATTAATTAAAGAACCAGCTTTTTCTGCTTTATCAGGATGACGCGTAAGAATGCCCCATAATAATTCAATATGTTCTTCAATTGGGCGGTTTGTATCACTTGTAAATTGTTCTTGCGGAGTAACTGGATAAGCAAAATTATTTTCAACAAATAATTTTAATTCAAATGCAGGTAAATCTTTTTCGATTAAATATTTTTGTTCAATTTCATTTAAAGAAAATTTGGGAATACAATCAGGGAACGTTTTACCATCATGCAAAATATTTTTTAATTGCACAGCTTCAAACAATTCTTTTAAATCGTACACCTGTTTTTCTTCTGTCATTGTTATATAATTTAATAGAAAACTTTTTTAAAAAATAAATTAGCAGATTTAAACAACCTTAAAACAATTTAAATAAACTTCTACATTATTTATTTTTTAATTAATGCGCTGCTGATGTTTTAAATTCAATTACAGACGTTGTCTTTTTTTGGATTCCATTATAAATAAAAGCGCAAATTAAAAGCAATGTCATTGGAATAATGGAAAGATAAAAAGCTGTTTGCCCGCTAAAAGAATCAAATACATGGCCAGTAATTATTGAACCGGTTGTTCCGCCCAAAGCCGAAAAAACCACAATTAATCCAGACATGGGGCTGTGCAAATGTTTTGGCAACGAACTTAAAATAACCGAATTAATAGTTGGATAAATTGGCGCTAAAAAAATTCCCATTAAAGGAAATAAATAAGCAACAAATGGGGCATTTAACCAAGATGTTTTATCTGACGCATTGATGCCACGTGTTAATGGTAAAGTTATAAGTACAACAATGGCGCAGGCTATAATGCAAAATGAAACAACCCATATCCAGCGAAACTTTTTCAACGCAACTCCAGCCATAAATCTACCAATAGCAAAAGCACCAGCTAATACAGCACCAGCTTGTATTCCCATGCTTGCAGGCACCTTCAAAATGTCTTTGTAAAAAGTTGGTGTCCATGTTTGAAAACTCTGTTCTATCAACACATATAAAAATACACAAACAATAAAAATTAATACCAGTGGCATCACAATCAATTTCATCATATCCAAAAAATCATCTGCTAATGAATTTCCGCTCACTTTTGTTCCGCTTTCATCTAATTTGGAGCTTAATAAAAGTATAAAAGCAATTATGGACAATGCTCCTAAAATCCAATAGGTATTTAACCAAGTTCCAGATTTTGGATTTTTATCATCGATAAATAAGCTAAATAAAACATTGCCCAATAAAACACCAATCATAAAAACACCTTCCAATAAACTCATAAAGCTAGAGTGTTCTTTTGTGTCGTTTGTAACTAAACCAATTGTTGCAAAAACAGTAACTTTAATTAATGCGAAAGAAATACCAACAGTAAAAAAAAGCATTTTAAAATACCAAAAACCATTTGCAAATGGAATAACAAACGACATGACACTTACCAGCGCCAAGGCAATCAACATCGATTTTTTGTAACCTACTTTCGGTAGAAAAGATGCCAATAAAAAAGAACAGATAGCAATTGGTAAGTCTTTAAATCCTTCCAAAATACTGGCGTTTGATTTTGACACATCAAAATTCCGTTGCACCTGTAAAATAACGGCACCCACGCTATTTAATAAAATGGCAAATACAAAATAATTTAAGAATAGGGATATTTTTATTTTAAGATTGGTCATGAATTTTGCTTGTCAGAAAGAAATTAATTGATGGATAATACGATTGCTTGATAAGGCTTTAAACCAATTTGACGACTGGTAATTAAATTATTTTCAGCATAATTATTAATAAGCGGTTTTAAAAATTGATATTTAATCTCCGCCGGAACAATGTAATTAATCGCATCTTTTGAAAAATTTAATACCACCAATAATTTTTCTTTTCCTTCAATACGGGTATAGCAATAAATATGTGGATTACTAGCATCATACAATTTATATGCACCATAAATTAAGGCAGGGCTTTGCTTGCGCAACACCACCATTCTCTTAAAATAATTCAATACGCTGTTTGGATCTTTTTCTTCAACGGCGGCATTTATAGTTGCATAATTTTTATTTACATTCAGCCACGGTGTTCCCGTTGTAAAGCCTGCGTTGGCATTTGTATTCCATTGAAAAGGCGTGCGGCCGTTGTCCCTTGCCCCACCGGTTTGTTGGTCTTTAATAAATTGCTCCAAATCACCACCGGTATTTTTTAACCGTTGGTATTCTGAAAGCGTTTCGATATCCCTATAATCTTCAATTCGGGTAAATTTAGCATTGGTCATGCCCAGTTCATCGCCATTATAATAATAGGGCGTGCCACGCATGGTTAACAAAAAAGTAGTGAGCATTTTGGAAGACGGCACACGAAATTCAGGTGCATCGTTACCCCAGCGGCTCAACATCCTCGGCTGATCGTGGTTGCCCAAATAAATGGTTCCCCAACCTTTTAAAGCAAACACGCTGTCCCAATCAGAATATATTTTTTTGAATTCTGCCAAGCTCCAATTGGGGTTCATTTTCTTAAAAAAACCATTAATGTATCCAAGACTTACACCGTCAAAATGATAAGCCATGTTCAATTCTTTTCTTGCCGGATCAACAAAGTTGTTGGCTGCCGCTTTTGTCATTCCAGCACCCTCCGCTAACGTCATCACATCGTATTTGCTTAAAACTTTAGTGTTCATTTCGTGCAAATATTGATGCAGATTAGGGCCGCTGGCTAAAAAAACATCCCATCTGCCCTCATATTTTTCATCAATATCTTTTTGTGTAACTACCGGAAAAGTTGTGTCCTTTGCAATAAATGGAATCACGTCCATCCTAAAACCATCAATACCTTTATCAAACCACCAGCCCATCATATTAAAGATTTCTTCACGCAATTTTGGATTTTCCCAGTTAAGATCAGGCTGTTTAAAACTAAAATAATGCAAGTAATAAGCGTTGGTTAAACTGTCGAAACGCCATCCGCTGCCATCTACCTCAAAAGCACCTGGGCGAAACGGTGGCTTGCCTTTTTCTGCAGGCCACCAGTGGTAATAATTACGGTAAGGATTGTCGCGACTGCTTCTACTTTGTTTAAACCATTCGTGTTCGTCGCTGCTGTGGTTTACCACCAAATCGAGCACCAGCTTTATTCCGCGGTCGTGCATGCCTTTTAGTAGCGCATTGAAATCGGCCATGGTGCCAAACTCCTTCATGATGGACCGATAATCGCTAATGTCGTAACCATTATCAGCATTAGGGCTGCCATAAATGGGATTAAGCCAAACTACATCAATGCCCAAACTTTTAATGTAATCCAATTTGGAAATGATGCCTTTTAAATCGCCAACGCCATCACCGTCGCTATCTTTAAACGAACGCGGATATATTTGATATACCACTGCTTCTTTCCACCATTTTCGGTCTTTTATATTATTGAAAGCGGGATCAGAATTAAGTTTTTTTACGAATAACTGCGATTGGGATTGTGCATTTACCATAACAAACAACACAAAAAATAACATCAAAAATCTACCGATCATAGCAAGCAAAATTTGTGCGGACAAGGTAACCTACCCTAAGAAATGAACATAGGTTTTTTATTCAACAACAAACGTTTGCGTTTAAAACAGATCGTAAAACTAGTAATTAAGCGATTGGGTAAATGGGCAATTAGTAGAAAGTAAGCCTAAATTTAAGTTTACATATTCAAACTTAAGTGCATAACTTATCTACCTAATTACTTATTTACTATTCTTCAACAACTGGCGTCTCCACAAAAGAGGAAGCTGGTTCTGTAACCCGCCTTTCTATTAAATCAAACAATAGCGAAGTGGATATTTTGCCCATTTCGTACCCCGATGTAAGCACAAACGGGATTTTAAAAGCAAGGGTTGAAGTAAGAAATCCATCGCTTAAAGATATCATACTGAGGTCATCCGGGATTTTCAATCCCAATTCAAGCAATGTTTTTGATGTGCCCAACAGCCTATCATCGCCCATGGTTACAATGGCGTCAGGTTTAATAGCATTTGAAAATAATTGCTTTGAAACTTCTGCCGCCTCGGCAACGGTATCGGCAAAAACAATATCATAATCAGCTTCGGAATAACCGTTTTCGTCTAGGCATTCTTTAAAACCCTTTAACCTGCCGCGGGTATTGGAAAGGGCCAATTTTTTATCACCGAAAATACCAGCAAAACGCTCAGGCCGTTTATTGCCTGAAATCAAATGCTGCACCGCATTTCGGGCCGCTGTTTCGTTGTCGAAACTTATGTTGTAAGTGTCTGCACGATCCGGTACTTTATCATAAAAAACAATTGGCACTTTGTTGTCAGTCAAGCATTTAAAATGATCAAGATTTACCGTTTGCCTAGACAAGGAAACCAACACACCGTCAACGCCATATTTTGCGCAAATCTTTGCACTTTCGGCTTCAATTTCAAGCTTATCGCTAGAGTGCAGAATGAGCAACCGGTAACCATTATCATGCGTTAATTCTTCCACGGCTTTTATTACCGACGGAAAAAAGAAAATAGAAATTTCTGGCACTATCAACCCTATTGTAAAAGTACGGCCAGTGCGCAAATTTGATGCAAACTGATTAGGCATGTAGCCTAAATCTTCGGCCACTGCCTGTATTTTTTCTTTTAACTGCTTTCCGATATCGGGATGATCTTTCAAAGCCCTTGAAACAGTGGAAGCATTTATACCCA
>CAWJTH010000125.1:0-12347 GCA_963845495.1 uncultured Chitinophagaceae bacterium | reverse complement strand
AAATTATGTCGCTGGCGTATAAGAATAAATGGTTGTGATTACATATTGAATATTGAATGACTATCCGCTATTTGGAATTAGACAACTGTTAGAATATCAGCATGTGTGCTTTTAAAATTCCAACGGGCTGGTATGTTGGTAAAGAAGCAGGAACAATAGCGAAACAGAGTGCCGGCGGCACGAAATGTTGCGGTTCACATGTCGCCCCGCTGGGGCTTGGGTGCATCATTGTAACGGATTTTTACCAACATTTCGTACCGCTGGTACTTTATTCCAAATAGCGGATAGCCATTGAATATGTTTATAGGATTAGGTGTTTTGTTCGCAAACCCTTATCGCCCTTGTGTTTCTTTGATCCTTTTCTTTCGAAGGCCGATCCACAAATAGATTGCGAATATTCTACTCAATCCTATATTTGTTTATTGCATATTGATATTTTTATCAGGATGTAATTTTTAACTTGTTATTGCTTGCTAATTAAGCCAAGTTGCTTTTCGTTGAAAGCGGCTTTTGTATCTTTGCCATCTAAAATATGCTATAAAAAATGTTTAGATACACCGTTTTATTTTTCCTATTCACCATTCACCATTCACTATTCACCACCGCTTCCGCCCAATCATCCCAAAAAGATTTTATTGCTCTTCAACGCAGTTTTAAAAATGTAAACGATGTTTTTAAGGCAAAGGAAGACACATTAAGAAAACAATTTGAGGCAAAAGGATTGCATTGGCCAGCAAAATATATGTATATCCGTTCCTTTAAATACGATAGCCAGTTAGAAGTTTGGGTGAAAAATTCGCGTACAGAACAATTCAAATTGTTTAAATCGTACAAAGTTTGCGCCTTGGCAGGAACATTAGGGCCTAAAAGAATTGAGGGAGATTTTCAGGTGCCGGAAGGGTTTTATCAAGTAAATGAATTTAATCCGCATAGTAATTATGATTTGGCTTTGGGCGTAAATTATCCCAATCCGTCCGACAAAATTTTAAGCGATAGCCTTTTGCCCGGCGGTGATATTTACATCCATGGAAGTTGTGTTACGGTGGGTTGCATCCCAATTACCAATCCGCAAATTGAAGAAGTGTACACCATTGCTGCATTTTGCCACAACGAAGGACAAGATTACATTCCGATCCATATTTTCCCCGTTATTTATAAAAAACCGCATAGTAAAGATTTTATTGAAAAGATGTTTGCCGACCGTCCCAGCTATCAGGTTTTTTCAAGAAACATGAAGTACGCGTATTATTATTTTGAGAAATATAAAAACCTTCCCGTTATATTAACCAGCGGCAAAGGCGATTATGTGTATGGAGACAATACCAAAGTTGTTTTTGATGATGAAGTAAAACCGCCGCCACCGCCCGAAAAGAAAGTAGTTCCACGCAGGGAAGCAAAAAAAGTGGCTTTTGATGAAAAGGAAATTGTGACGGCTGTAACATCGCTACCGGTTTATCCAGGTGGAGCAAAAGCTTTTCAAGAATTTTTAGACCAGTTGGGTAAAGATTTGATTCCGTTATTACCCGAAGGCCGCAAAAAAGCTTATGTTCAGGTTGAATATATTATTGATAAAGAAGGAAATGTGATTAATCCCAAAGTATTAAGCGGTGCCAATAACGAAATGAACAACCTTATTATCGACCGTTTTGAAGCTATGCCAAAATGGACGCCTGCAGTTAGGGTTTATACCAAAGTGCCAATTAGGCTGCAGCAAACGGTAGAAGTGATTGGAGAGTAATTTTAATGGATAATTGGTTAATTGAAAACGGATAATCTTTAACCAGTAATTAATATTGCATTAATTTAAATTTAAAAAAAATCAATTTTATCATTTGATAAATGACAACGAGTTTATAAATTTAAACCATTATCAATTATCCATTATTTAACTATCCATTACTAACATGACTTACACTGAAACGCTAGACTATATGTATGCGCAATTGCCGATGTTTACCCGTATCGGTGCCGCGGCTTACAAAGCAGACCTGCACAACACCTTGGCACTTTGCGAGGCATTCGACAATCCACAAAACAAGTTTAAGAGCATACATATTGCCGGCACAAACGGTAAGGGAAGCACCAGCCATATTTTAGCCGCTGTTTTTCATCAATCAGGTTATAAAACCGGTTTGTACACGTCGCCACATTTAAAAGATTTTAGGGAACGGATAAAAGTTTCCAATAAAAATAGCAACGTGCTTGATATGGTTGAAAAACAATTTGTGGTTGATTTTATTGAGAAAGCTAAACCGATTATCGAAAGCATAGAGCCTAGTTTTTTTGAACTAACCGTAGTAATGGCTTTTGAATATTTTGTACACAAAAAAGTTGATATCGCTATTATCGAAACTGGACTTGGCGGTAGGTTAGACAGCACAAATGTGATAACGCCGGAACTTAGCATTATTACAAATATTGGCTATGATCACGTGCAAATTTTGGGTAATACCTTAAAAGAAATTGCTGGTGAAAAAGCAGGCATTATTAAGCCAAATGTCCCGGTGGTAATTGGAGAAACTTTACCCGAAACACGCCCTGTTTTCGAAGCGAAAGCAAAAAAAGAAAATAGCCCGATTTATTTTGCGGAAGAATTTTATACGATACAATCAATTAAATATGGCCTTCAATATCTTGAGATTGAATTGGTAAATAAACCCGAGAACATCGAAGCAACTTTTACCATTGATTTGCCTGGTGTTTACCAACAAAAAAATGTGCGTACAGCGGCAACCGCCATAAAAAAATTAATGCCGGCATGGCCAAAAATTGACCGAGATATTATTGTTTATGCTTTGCAAAATATTAAAAAAATTACTGGTTTGCATGGTCGATGGGAATTAATTAGCGTCAATCCAAATTTGGTGTTGGATGTTGGCCATAATGAAGATGGCATGGAGCAAATTATTTCACAAATAGATATTTTACGGCATAGCTCAGGCACAATCCACATTATTATTGGCATGGTAAAAGATAAAGAAGTGGATAAAGTGTTGAAATTGTTATCGCCAGAATTTAAGTTTTATTTTACCAACGCACATTTACCAAGGGCTTTGCCTGCTATAGAATTAAAAGAAAAAGCTGCTGTTTTAGGGTTAAAAGGCGAAGCCTTTGATGATGTAAACGATGCAATTGCAGCTGCAAAAAAAGCGGCTACTAAAGGCGATTTAATTATTGTTTGTGGAAGCATTTTTGTGGTAGGTGAGGTGAGTACTGATTACGAAAAAATATGATTCGGTACAGATTAATTTTTTGAAAAAAGATAATGCTTTTTTTTAAATAATTTATATCGTATTTATTTTTGCACATATACTTCAGCTGATATTTTAATTACCAATCCTATTCTTTGTATCAGCATTACTTTGTTCAATTTTTTTCTCGGTAAATTTTTTACCAAAGCTAAAGTTGTAATTAAATGAAATACTAGCCGTTCTAGTGGGTCTTTTCCGATAGAAATCAATATATAAATTGGTTTCGTTGGTTATTTCTTTCTCATAAATAGTATTAAAAATATCAGTAAAGTATAAACGCAATGTTCCTTTTTTTTGAAATACTTTTTTTGTAAAACCAATATCAAAATAAAACGAGCTTGGGCTTGCAATATTAGAATACTGCGTAGCAGAATGATAATTTGCAGTGGCGTCAACATCAACCATATTTTTTATATTGATAGTATTTACTGATCTAATATAAAAACTTGCTTGATGTACAAGTCCGCTATTAAAAGTGTACGACAAGTTATTGATTTCCAAACTATTAATGATTGACCAATTTTTCTCTATTTTAAATGGTATATTTAAATTAATGCCATATTCGGTACTGCTATTTAAATTAACGGATGTGTAATTAATAAAATTATTACTGTCGGAACTGGCCAACAATGTAATGATGTTGTTTGTTTTATTTAAATAGAAATTACCATTAAAATTATGTAGAAAGATGGCACCTAATTCTAAATTATTTGAATATTGTGGTAATAAGTTGGGATTGCCAATCATGGCGGTATTGCTGCCAAATTGCAGTTTATTAGGATTTAAATCACCTAAAGTTGGCCTAGTCAATCGTCTTGAGTAATTGAAGTATATTGAATTACCTTTCCCCTCATTTAATATCCGTGACACATATAACGACGGAAATAATCCCCAATAATGTTTTGTAAACTGTTGGTTAGTAGTAATAGAATTGCCTTTTGATGTTGTTGCTTCTGCCCTTAAGCCGATTTTAATATCCGTTTGGTTCATGTTTTTTTCAACAGAGGAATAAAACATCAATAGATTTTCATTATAAATAAAATGATCGCTTGCAGCACTGTTTTTAAGCCAATTATTATTTAGCGAATCTTCTTTTATTATTTCATTATTTCTTTCTATAGCAACATATTTAATACCGCCTTTTAATTCCATTTTACTATTAAAATTTTTAGTGTAATCCGCTTGTACACTACCTATGTAAATACTATTTGGGGCATGGTTTCGATAAATAGAATTTTCGCTGGTATCGCTATATAATTCAATAAAATCACTTATTTCTGTTTTATTGTTGGTAGAATAATCTCCAATAACTTTTAAATTAGAACCCATCGTATCTAATTTAAGCATATAATTAAATGTATTGGTAATAAAATTAATGCGAGCGTTGCCTATTTGCAGTAGAGCGGCCGGTTGTAATTAAATTATTTGTTTTATCGGTAATGGATGTAAGGAAAGATTGCGTAAAATGATTGGTATTAATAGCGGTTTGTACGCTAATAGTTTGGTTATTCCCAACATCATAAGCAATGGCAAAACGATAGGAATGCCTTAAATAATAATCGGTTCTATCAGCATAATTATTATAAAAGCTACTGTTATTAAAAATTAATTCTGATGTTTCGATAATTGATTTTTTATCGCTATTAATACCATAATTAGCAAATAAATACAAGTTTTTTATTTTGTAATCTAACGACGCACCACTTGCCCAATATGATTGATTGCCTTGTTGCCGGTATTGATTGGTGATACTGCCATTCAATCCGTCCTTTCTTTTCTTTTTTAAAATAATATGTACAATTCCACCCGAACCCTGTGCTTCATATTCCGACGGCGGGTTCGAAATCACTTCAATTTTACTGATATCTTCCGATTTTAGGGTTTTCAAATATTCTTGCAAATCTTCTTCCGTCATTCGCTGCACCACATCATTTATCATCACTGTAACAGACGCATTGCCTTTAATATGTATGCTGCCGTTATTGTCTGTCCAAATGCCGGGCAACCTTTGTAAAACTTCTAGCCCTGTGTTGCCGTTTGCCAAAAAACTATTTTCCACGTTTATTACATAACGATCACCTTTTCTACTAATTAGCGCTTTATTACCTGTAACGGTAACATTTGTTAATGTGTTTTTATCAGCCACTAAAACAATAGGATGGAGAAAATTGGTATCGGGATAAATAAAATTTTTCTTAAACGGTTGGTAACCAATTAATGACGCCTCAATGGTGTACAGTTGGTTGTTTACAGGTTTGTATTCAATTGCAAACCAGCCATTTCCATTGGTTGAGCTACCCGCCAAAAGAATATTGTTTTTCAATATTACAATGCTTGCAAAAGCAAGCGGTTTGCTATTTGTGTCGATAACGCGGCCGGTTATTTTTGTTTGTGCGTTTGCAACGCTAAACAAAAATAAAGTGCAAACGAAGAGTGTCACAACATATTTAACCATTTGTTTACCGCAGGTTTATGATTTACGGCAAACTTATAACTAATATTTTAGTTTTTAAACTAAAATATTAGTTATTCCACGTTTTCTTTAAATTGATAGCAAAAATTTGGTGATATGAGTTTGTTTAAAAACTTTTATCATCAGCCGAAGGGCCATAAATGAAGGTACTGCAATATCATTTAGTCGCATATAAACTGTTAATTGGCCACGATGGTGCACCCAGTGATTAATAGTTGTGCGAATATCTTCGATTTTTGGTGATGTATACAGTACCTTACCACCAGCTTTTAAGCTAAACGGTTCCTGCAGCGCTTCATCAGTTGTTTCTTATAGGGCCTTTGTAGCCGCATCCATGTTTTCATCTAAATGATCCACTAGTTCTTGCGTGGTTGCGGGATGTTTGTGCGGAAAAGTTACAAAATCAATTTCACCCTTATTTACCATATATGCCACCCACAAAGGGATTTCTGCGACAAGTAAGGCCAAATAACCCATGTTCATCGATTTGGGATGCGGTTTATAATCAACAACAATTCCGGTATCCGTTCCAAACATTTTTTAGAGGCGTTATATTCTGCGTTTAATTCTTTTACAAAGGCATTAGCAAAAGTCGTGTTTTCCATATTTTTGGCTTTTATGCGAGAGAATAGCGCTAAAATATGGTGCCGTGGAGAATATCACTCAATTGTGTTGTTTATTTACTTTTATGGATTCAAACAATTATTTTAAGCATGTTAACATGTAACTAAGGTTAAAATGACCTATTGGGAACCTGTTGTCTTTTGTCTAGTTTTTGTGTCCATTTTAAAAGGCTTGTTACTACCATTAATATTATATAATAAGTAATATTCATTACCGCTTTCTCCATCAGCCAGTAAAGAAAACGGGTTTTTGGCAACTAAAAAACATCCTACAATCATTAGAGGTTCATTTTCATCTTGTTCGTGTAGTTTTATTGTTTTCATTTTTTTTGTAACAAGATTATATATGTTTATGGTACTATTACCTAGATATTGTAAGTATTTTTTTATTTCTACGTTGTCCGGATTATATAAATTATACAAACTTATATCATCTCCTAATTGCTCGTCGTCTAATTCATCAACAAAATAGAAAATTTTTTTTTCGGGATAATAATGAATAATCTTATTGTCGATTTTGTCAATGTCCAAATTAAAAGCTGCCATTTTTACCTCGTCGGTAAGTGTATCAATATAAAACAAATCTTTTCTTTGAGAATTAGCTACATTACACACAAAGGCAAAATTTGAATTACTGATAGTTCTTTTTGTGGAAAAAATTTGTTTTTTTCCACGAAGAGAAAAAATTACAGTTGTTGTGTCAGTATTTTTTCCAAAATCTTTTAGCCTTATCCAAATATATGTTCCATTAAGTTTGCGGATAATTATTGGTTTGATATTTTTGAAAATAGCTATACTATCAATATTGCCAGAAAAGTTTATTAAGGTAATACTAGAATCTTTTTCTAACGAGACTAGCGTATCGTTAAAGACCTTAATTTCAGCTGCTGCGTATACTGAACTGTCATTTGTATTTAAATTAAAGACTTTAAGTGTATCTAACACAATAAGTTTGCTGCCGATATTAGACAGTTGTTTATCCACTACTACCTGAGGAGCATAAAAAACGTATCTGCCTTTTAACACGAGTAACCTATTGCTATTATTTATATAGTAATAGGTGTTATTATAGCCATAAGAATGATTGTATTTTTTTTCTAAATTTTCGTCATATATTATTCCATTACTTAAAAAGCCATTTTTAATTTTTTTTACGTTATAGGTATAGTTTATAGTGTTAGAATTAATCTCGATCAATTTTCCTGTAGTCATATTATATATAGGTCTATCAGGCAAGCTCGTTGATGATTTTATGCTAAGCTGTATTAAGTAGTTTTTTTCAATGTTAGAAAAATCTGGCATTATGGTCGTTTTCTTATTGAAAATTAAATCGAATGACGGAATGCTATAAATTTTCAAACTATAAGAACTGTCACTTGTGTTTTTTTTCACTAAAATCGCCTGCTTTAATTCTGGCAAATATTTGAGAACACAAACATTTGAATCAATTGTGATTTTGCTTTCTGTTTCTATATTTTGTACAGATATAGCATATAGATTTTTTTTAATTTTAAAATAATAATTCTCTTCAAATCCCATTTTGGTTATCGAGATTTGAAATTTATTTTTTGACAGTTCTTTTCTCAAATCATCTGGAATACTCAAATTTTCATCGTCTAAAATTTTACTATTGTTATGGCTCTCGACAATGCTAGAATCCATATCTTTCAATGTATTTTTAGTAATACAATAAATATAACTTTTGACTGGACTAAAAATATATAAGGTATCTCCAATTTTATTTAAGCTTAATTTTTTATCGAACCTATTTGTCGAAATAAAAGATTTTGATAAAACACACTTTGGTGTACTATCAGTTAAGTCCATTATAATCAACTTAAATTTACTCGAATCTGATTTTTCCTTAGTGTTATCGTTTTGCCTTTCTTCAATTGTTTTATAATATGATAAAGTTTTTCTTTTTTTATCATTGCCCAAATCGGATGTTAAATGTTGCATAAAAACAATGTAATTCTTATCCTTATACGAAAAAGTATCTAAATCAAGACCTTGGTCAATAGACATATTAGCAACAAATGGTAAAAGTGAAGTAACCAAAATATTGATTACTGGCTTTTTCCTGTAAGGAGAGAAGGATGCCATCGAGTATGCCTTGTTAAGATCTCCTTTTAAAATAAAATTTTTCACATTATCTGATAACGATTTTGTTGCAGCCTCATCGGCTATCTTAAGAGCATTATTGAGTTTTGCAACCCATTCTTTGTAAGTTCCTTTAATAAGGCTGTCCAAAATATGTAGTCTATCGTAAGCAAGCGTATCACAAAGTTTAGCGGCTTGGTATTGATTGATAGCATCTTGGTATAAACCCTGTTTTTTTTGATAATCTGCCTTTTTGATAAATTTTTCAAAACATCCTAGTTGCGCATTTGTTTTTTGAAATGTTTGCAATAATATAATAATAGTGAAAATGACAAAAAATAAAAAATATTTCATGATTATTTGATATTATTTGCTTTTAATTGGACAAGCTTTTGAAAATGAGGATCATTTTTTTTGTCGATAACATCTGTAATTAATAAACTATCTGCAATAACCAGTAATGAATCAACTGTCGAAACGCCTTCTTTAGCATTAAAAAAGGCTTCTGCTTTATCCACATATCTGTCAAAAGCATTTTTTATTTCAATATTTAATTGATTCCAATTTATTTTTTTGTCTGCATTAACGGGTGTATAATTTAATTTTTCAGCTTTTTTATAAAATGAGTAGGCTTTATACAAGTTATTGCTAAGAATTGTACGAAAACTATTTCCCAATGTTGTTAGTGAGTCAAATTTGGCCTGTAGTATAATATTAGTATTTATTTTATTATTCAGAGCATTAAACGTATCAATATAAAAATAATTGAACCACTTTCGAATTCCCGTCTTAGAAGAGTTATAACTCAATAACTCTTTTGCATTTTGATATTCCTGCTTTTCAATCCAACCATTTACATTGTTTATCTTGTTGTTTATCCTTTCATTATTGGCATAAATTAAAAGAGCTACTGTAAAAAGCAATAGTAATGCCATTCCCATAATCGAATATTGCAGTTTTTTTGCTTTTTTTTCTAAATCTGATTTTAAACCAGTCAATTGAATATTTAAATTAGTCAGTTGCTGATTTTTTTTTATTTCCTCTTCTTTTAATTTTTGTTCTTCCTCTTTTTGTCTTTTTAATTCCTTTGCACGTTCTTCCTCTTCCTCCTTTTGTCTTTTTAATTCCTTTGCACGTTCTTCCTCTTCTTCCTTTTGTCTTTTTAATCTATCTTCCAACTCTTTGATCCGTCTTTTTTCTTCATTTTCATCAACTCGTAATTGGCGGGATGTTAATATTGGAGGAAGCAGTTTGTCATGGCTAATTTCATAATACATTTCTTTTCGTATCCTGTCACCTCTAATTAATCGGGTATTATCAACTAAGTTGCGTAATAATTCAATGGGATACCCTTTTTTTATTAAGAAATTTTCTGGCAAACTGATCCGACGTTTTTCAATTATCAGCTCCTCTTCAATTAACAAAACAGCCTTACTACGTAAATTGGGATCTTGTATCGAATCGATTTGATTTTTGTAATAATTCTGAACAATATTACTCATCCCATTATCGCCACCTAATTTTTCCTCTGTAATTGTCAGTGCAGCTTCTGTTGGTTCTTGCTTGTAATCGCCAATCATTTTTTTTTCCAGCTCATTGCATAGTATCTGAAGCTGGAAACTTTCAACCTCTCCTTCATCATTTTTAAGATAGTTGCATATTTGGGAGCATACTTTTTCAAAATGTAATGGAGGCGTAAAAAAGCCGTTTTGTGGTAGTTTTGCAGGGTTAAGAATGGCCTCCTTTGCCTGATCAACATCCAATGGTTTTAATTGAAATCTGTTCCGCAGAATCAAAGGGATTTCTTTTGAAAGATCATCTAGTAAATTAAGCTTATCTGCACGTATCAAAAATAAAGACCTTACATTTATTGGGCTATAATATTGCAATTCCTCTTCAGATGGATCAGCAACTTTAAATTTCTTTCGCATTTCATCCATTATATAATCTGGAAGGTAATCTGAAATCAAGTCAGCTAATTCATTTGTAAATTTGTCTCTTTCTAATTTTGGATGGTTAAAAAATTCTTCAAACTGATCAAAAATCAGCACTACTTTATTTTTGAATTTTGCTGATTTATAAACATCCCAAAGTCTTCTTTCGCTAATATTTTTATTTAATAAGATATAATCTGTTAGTTTGGACTTAACTTCTGTTAAAGGTGTTATTGATATATCTTGAAAGCGAAAGCGAATAGGAAGGAAAGCTTCATCTCTTAACTTTGGAATAAGCCTGGCATTTAATAATGAAGTTTTTCCTATACCTGAATTTGCAAAAATTACATATACCTCATGTGCTTTAATGGCATGCATTAATTCTGTGGTTTCCTTTTCTCTTCCAAAAAAAATGCCTTCTTGATTTTCTTCAAAAAAGTTGGTCCCTGGGTATCTGTATTTTTTAGATGTTTCAGTTACTTCGGCCATAGTATATTTGTTAAGTCGATTGCTATAGACTTATATTTTTCATCTGCATCCACACCATCAATTATATTAGCAGCTTTTTTATCTTTCGGTAAAATATATCTCAGATCTTTTAATTTGGTTTCTTCCCAATTGCATGATTTTGTTATAATCACAATAACTTTTACCGGATTTATTTTTTGTGCTGCTTTTTCACATGCTGCAATTACATATTTAGAATAGCAAGGTTCATTTAGCATATTCACACTAATCATAATTACAATACAATCACTTTCCTCAAAAGCCTGTTTTTCTTTGTCAAGCCTGTCGCCTGGCTGTAAACTAGTATCTTTTGACCAGATATTCATAACTCCGGTTCTTATCCAGGGTTGCAAATGTTTTACAAGTAAGCTGGCATTGTCTTCATCTTCTTCATGACAAGCTATAAAAACATTGAATTTTTGTAAATTAGAGTTAATAGCTACTGGATATTTCTGTTGGTATCTTTGAACCAATTCACTTAAAAATTCAGTTGAATTTTTTTCTACAAATACAAAACCATACCTGTTTTTATAAAAACTTCGTGTATAAAACGAAAAATTGATTTTTGAAAACCTGGGTGATATGGGTAAGAAGTTTTTCTTTAGTTTTAATGCTTCCATTAGTAGCCTAAAATGCCAATTTTCTAAATTGAAATCCAAAAAAATATAGCGTTTATTATCATCAAACCTACTCATGACACTTGTAGGCATTTTAGGGTTTTCCCTTATTACATTCCTTATAAACTCAACTTGGTCTTCTTCTGTAAGTACCAAAGAGTCTGATCTGTACTGACCATCTTCTTTAACAATAGTTCCGAAAAGATTATAAACAAGAAGTTGATTATTATCTAGGTCGTTTATTGAGGTTTTAGCCGAACTTTTAAAGTGATAATATTCAAAATTTATTTTTATTTGAAATGCATATTCTAACAGTCGGTCAGGTTGGGTATTTACGATAGTATGCCAAGGAAGTTTTGAAACATTGTTGTATAGCATTGGAAGCCCATCATCAGCACCTTCCATTATTTTTGAAATTTCTGTACTATACAATTCTCCGATTTCATCGTCTAGTCTCATACGTACATTATTTTTAGACTCCAAAAATTTCTGAGACATATACAATAAATTGTCAGTTTGTGAAGTGTCAAATTGGATATTTTTTTTATTAAGTAGTTTTGAAAGATGAATTGAAGCAATGCTATAAAAATCTAATTTATCGGTTTCGTTAGTATAAACAGGAGTAGATGGACCCAAAAAAAGGATGCATCTTTTTTTGTGTAGGTCTTCGATTAAATCGTACCAATCAATTTCATCTGTTATTACTTGCTCTAAAGTTTGAATTTCAATCATTATTTAAATTTTTTTGGTCATCTATCTATACCTTGTTTTATCCTACGCTGCATCAATTTTATCCTCCCATTTATTTATAATATACTTAAGCTCTTTTACAACCTCTGCCA
>CAWJTH010000124.1:0-6064 GCA_963845495.1 uncultured Chitinophagaceae bacterium | reverse complement strand
TCTGGAACGAATTGTAAGAAGTTGACCGTGTAATTGTTGGTATTGCTTACGAAGTTGATATGTCCCCAATCGCTGTTGATCAAATTCAACACATTGAAGATATCTAAACTGATTTGCAAATTCTTCGACTTGTTGGTTTTGCTAAGATTGAATTGGTGCATCAATTTCAAATCAAGGTCGTGGTTCCAAGGCGTGCGAAGACCGTTACGTTCAGCATATTGGCCCCTTCTTGTTTTCAAGTAACCATCTGCATCAACAAAAGCGTTGAAAGCGGCACGGTTGGTGGCATCCAATATCATGGTGTTTGTTTCCGCAACGGTTGGAATGTATGGTAAAGATGAACTTCCGTTGATGATATTGCCAGGTGTGCTGGCATAAATTACACTGTACGGGCTACCCGATGTTCCAGAATAAAAGAAATTTAATGAAGTGGTGTTTTGAGGGTTCCAATTGAAAGCACCGCCCAAAGTTGCTACGATGTGGTTGCGCAAATCAAAGTTTGAGTTGGCCAATTGTGGATTGTTTGGTGAAATGGCAGGGTTGTAATCCCAATTACTTTGCATTGAGTTGCGTATACCATTTGCCACATCTTTCGATTGGCCATAAGTATAAGCTGCAGACCAATTATAGCTAAAAGAAGTTTTGCTGCCTAACATGATATTATTGGCCACTTTTGATAACTGGGCGGTAAGGTTATAACGGTAACCTTGGCTAGTGTTACTTAGCAAGAAAATATTTGAATAAGCACTGCTATTGCTTGCACTTGGCGTATAAACTGGTGTTTGTGTTGGGCCGGTTGTATAATATTGTGTTTGGTCTTTTTTGTTAATCTGCTGAAATTCAACATCATGGATGGTTTTGGTATACATCGCATCAACAGTTGCTTTGTAACCATTGCCAAATTTTAGATCAACGGCAACATTTGAACGCCAAACAGTTGGCAACTTAAAATTGTTATCAACCAAATCAACTTCCCTTGTTTTTGTTGCGGCAATTTGTGCAGCGGTTCCAGCTTGCAAAGTTGAAACCAAATTTTGCGGGGTAGTTAAAGCTAATGTTCCGTTTGTTAACGCAGCACTTTTTATATCGATATTATTGAAATTAGGTCCCGCCAAAGTATAAGCGTAGCCCAACCAAGCGAAAGGAATACGGCCGGTGAAAATACCAGAACCACCACGAACCACAACTGACTTGTCTCCTTTAACATCCAAATTAAAACCTAACCTTGGTGACAAAGCAGCATTACCAAACCATTTGTTGTTGAACTGAGAGAATGGTGTATGTGAATAAGTCGGGTTGGTGGTATTAAAATTATCTGGTACAGCATTTAAAGTTGGATCGGTTACCGGTTGGTTGCCAACAAACGAATAATCGACCCTGATACCTGGTGTTATTTTAAAATTTTTAGTAATAGTAATTTCATCTTCAGCGTAAGCACTTAATAAACCAACGCTAAAATTACTACCGGGTACATTACTTTTTAATGCATCGTAGTTGTTTTTGCTGGCATCAGGCGAATAAGCCGAACGGATACGGGCAGGTTTATCGGCATCAAAATCTGATACGCTATTATATTGCCAACGGCCGTTCCAAGAATTTACAAAACCGTAAGTAAAATCGTAAAATTCGTTATGTGTGCCAAAAGTGAATTTATTTACACCTTTATTCCAAGTCACGTTATCTGTAAATTCAATGGTACTTTGCTTTTGGTCATAAATGGCAGCTTCCCTCCAAGTACCTAACCAAACATTTGAAGAGCCATTGGTGATGTCAGCATAAGGCGAAACCGGGCCGGAGGCGTTGCTGCTTGGGAAAGTACGGGAATCATGCACATTAATATAGCCCACTAACAATTGGTTGTTTACAGCATTGCTAAATTTCGTTTTTAACTCGGCTACCAGATTCACGTTAATGCTGGTTTGGGTAAAATCGGTTGATCCGAACTGGAAAATATAAGGTGTGCGTTCAATATTATTGCCCCAGCCTTTTGTATAAATGCCACGCAAGGTTAAAGTGCTTTTGTTGTCGATATTGTAATCTAAACGGCCAAAAAACTTATTGCTACGGGTAAAAACCTTTGCTTGGGAATAGCCACCCGCATCAAAGCCAGATGCTTTAAAGTGATTGGCAATATCTTGCGCCTGTGCTACAGTTATAGCTGCGCCAGGGTCGCCTGCGTTATAAAACGTAGGTTCCTGACGACGGGTAATTTCAGCGTTAGCTATAAAAAACAATTTGTTTTTAATAAGAGCGCCACTCAATGTTCCACCATATTGATAATCATAAAAGTCGGAGCCGATTTTAGATTTTGCGGCATCCGGGCTTTTGCCCATCAAAGTTTGGTTGCGGCCATATCCATAAATAGAACCGTGCATATCGTTACCGCCGCTTTTTGTTACAGCGTTTACGCTACCACCGGTAAAATTTCCCAATTTAACATCGTAAGGTGCCAATTGAACCTGAACTTCTTGGATCACATCAATACTGTACGGATTGGTACGGGTACCAGAACCAGCAGTACCAGATTGACCGCCACCACTTACTCCACCAAATGAATTACTAAAACCAAGAGCATCGTTGTTCATGGCGCCATCTAGCGTAATATTATTGTAACGGAAGTTTGAACCGGCAAAAGAGTTGTTGTTACTTTGAGGAGAAAGACGGGTAAAATCACTCAAACTTCTGCCCAAAGTTGGCAAGGTGGTCATTTGTGTACGACCAACAGAAAGTCCTGGACCTGTTAATCTACGTGCACCGGCTGATACAACTACTTCTTTCAACTCTGCAGTATTGGTTTTCATCGTCCAGTTTAAATCTGGGTTGTCGCCCAAGCTTAGGTTTATATCGCCAATAGTTTCTGTTTTATAGCCAACATAAGAGATGGTTACAGAATATGGTCCGCCTGGTTTAAGGTTACTAGCCACAAACAACCCTTTGTTGTTGGTAGAAGTTGTTATGGTTTGGCCAGTAGGCTCAAACCTTAATAAAATACTAGCACCAGCCACTGCCTTACCTGAACCATCGGTAATATAGCCTGTTAATGTAGAAGCGGTCTGTTGTGCAAAAGCCCCGCTTGAAATTGCGCCGATGGCAATGATGGAAATCAGGAATAAGATCCTTTTCATTCGTTAAAATTTGTGCAAAAGAACCCTTCTCATGTTAACGGTTTGTTACCGCTAGGTTAACGAATTGTAAACAGGGGCAATATGTCAAAATATACATGGGTTAATAAAATTTATGCACTTTTAATGCCATAAAATGGTCATTTTGAACCATTTCCAATATTAAGTAATTATTAATTCGGGAATGATACGCTTCCTCTACTGCCAACTGGCTACTTTTGTCGCAACTTTAAAAAAATATATCATGGGTCTGAACACCATCCTTAAAATTTTTACCCCTAAGAATAAAATTTTTTACGACTATTTTGAAAAGATGGTGGATAGGGTAGAAGAAATGGGTGAAGTGATGAAGCAATTGGTGGCGGAAGAAGATTTTGACAAACGTGCGCAATTGATATTGGTAATTGAAAACCTGGAACATGTATGCGACGACATTACGCATACACTTTTTACAGAATTAGGCCGGAATTTTATTACTCCATTTGATAGGGAAGACATTCACTATTTGGCTTCTGCGCTGGATGATATTGCAGACTACATATATAGTAGTGCTAAAAAGATCAATTTTTATAGGGTAAACCCCAAAACAGATTCAGGCATTACAAGGATGGCGCAGTTGATAGCGTTGGGTAGCACGTATGTAAAAGCGGCGGTGTACGGCCTACGCGATATGAAAAATATGCGCAAAATGACCGAGGCTTTGATAAAAATAAACGATATCGAAAATGAAGCTGATGATATCTTCGATTTAAGTATAGATAAACTATTTGCCGAAGAACCAGATGCTAAACAGGTAATCAAAAAAAGGGAATTGTACCAAATTTTAGAAACTGCTACCGATAAATGCGAAGATGCGGGCAATGTGATCGAATCAATTATAATTAAATACGCATAAATAAATTAGCTAATGTGCTGGTGTGCTAATTTGCTAATTAATACATTCAAGTATTTAAGTTCTCAATTTAATTTTATATAAATGAATAATTTGGATTTTGTGTAGGCATTAGCACATTATCGAATTAGCTAATTAGCACATAAACCTATGACCACATTACTTATTGTCATTATTATTTTTTCTTTCATTTTTGATTATATCAATGGGTTTCATGATTCTGCGAATTCCATTGCAACCATTGTTTCTACCAAAGTATTAACGCCTTTTCAGGCTGTGGTTTGGGCTGCCACTTTCAATTTTGGGGCATTTTTTATCTCTAAATACGTATACAAAAGTTTTGGTATTGCTGATACGATTGCCAAAACAGTCCATTTGACCAGTAACGACCATTTAGCGATGTATGTAGTTTTAGCAGGCGTTTTAGCGGCAATTTTATGGAACCTTTTTACATGGTGGTTTGGTATTCCATCCTCTTCTTCGCATGCGCTTATTGGCGGTTTGATTGGTGCAGCAGTGGCACATTACGGCACATTTAGTGTGGTAAATAGTGCGGCCGTAATACCCATAGTTTGCTTTATTGTGGTAGCTCCATTAATTGGGATGTTGATTGCTTTTATTATTACAACGCTTATTTTATGGATTTGCCGAAAAAGTAATCCTTACAAAGCAGACCGTGTTTTTAAAAAATTGCAATTGCTATCTGCTGCGGCTTTTAGTTTAGGCCATGGCGGTAACGACGCCCAAAAGGTGGCTGGTATAATTGGGGCAGCCATGTTATCGAGCGGATATATAACCAAGTTGGCCAATACGCCAGACTGGGTTTATATGATGTGTTTTGTAGCCATTGGGCTTGGAACGCTAAGTGGCGGCTGGAAAATTGTAAAAACGATGGGAACCCGTATTACTAAGGTTACGCCACTAGAAGGTGTTGCTGCGGAAACTGCCGGTGCCATCACGCTTTTTTTGACGGAACATTTTAAAATACCTGTTTCTACCACGCATACCATTACGGGATCGATTATGGGTGTTGGTGCAACAAAGCGTTTATCAGCCGTTCGTTGGGGAGTTACCATTAATCTTATTTGGGCATGGGTAGTAACAATCCCCATAAGCGGGTTGGTAGCGGCTGCCATCTTTCAAATTATGCGATTGTTTATTAAGGCATAACAAGCGCATTTATTTTCTTTTCTAACCCATAAACCTTGTAATTTTGGAGCAAAACAAGGTAATGGAAGCTATTGCGGCTATCGCCAAAAAGAATAAGAAAGGAACTTTTAAAATTGAAATTCCCAATATTTCTGATGAACAAGAAGTAGAAGTTATGGTTGTAGTTGAAAAAAAAGAAAAGTCTAAAAAGAAAAATTATGATTTTTCTGATCTTGCTGGTCGGCTTGAAGCAAAGGTAGATTGGCTGAAATATCAAAAGGAAATTAGAAGTGAATGGCCTTAGCTTATATAGTTGATACCAATTCAATTGGCGAAATACTTGGCGGTAACAATAAAAGTTTATTGCTGAAGTTAAGCAGCGCAAAAGCTGTGTATTTATCAATTATTTCAGTAATTGAATTTTTGGCTAATCCTGCAATCACATTAAACGACGGAGCTTTGTTTGATGTTTTTTGTGGTCGCTGTATTATACTTGATCTTGTTTACACAGATGTTTCCTTGCTAAATAAGGTGGTATCAATCAGAAAAAAATACAGAACAAAATTACCCGATGCAGTAATTGCCGCTCAAGTAATTGAGAATGGGTTCATTTTAATAAGCAACGATTCAGGATTTAATCCAATTTACGGACTAAAACAACAATCTTTTTAATGTCAAAAATACTTGTTACTGGCGGCTGCGGCTATATTGGCGCACATACAATTGTAGATTTAATCGAGAATGGCTTTGATGTTATTTCCATCGATGACAACAGCAGAAGCACAACCCTTTTACTGGACGGGATTGAAAAAATCACCGGTAAAAAAATTATAAACTATCGGGTAAATCTTTGTGATTTTGACGCAACACAAAAAGTTTTTGAAGAAAACAAACCCTTAGC
>CAWJTH010000123.1:0-26247 GCA_963845495.1 uncultured Chitinophagaceae bacterium | reverse complement strand
AAAACTGTTTTTTATTAGTGTATGTTTTGAATGAATTTGTTAACGCATCCAATTCAATTGGGTCACCCAATTTGGTACCAGTTCCATGCGCTTCCACATAAGAAATGGTGGATGGGTCGATTGAAAGTTGTTTGTAAATATCCAATTGTAATTCGGTCTGCGAGCGTTCGCTTGGTGCCGTAATCCCGTTGGTTCTTCCATCTTGGTTTATGCCGCTGCCTTTGATGATGGAATAAATATGGTCGCCATCTTTTTCGGCATCGGTTAATTTTTTGAGGATGATAACGCCAACACCTTCGCCAGCAACAATCCCATCAGCCGAATCATCAAAAGTTTTGCATTTACCATCTTTAGAAGGCATGCCCACTTGGCTGATTAAAATGTGGTTGATGGGCGTGTTCATTAAGGCTACACCACCAGCAATAGCCATTTCGGTTTCGCCCGATAAAATATTTTTACAAGCACGCTCAATAGCCACCAACGAACTAGAACAAGCGGTGTCAATGGCCAAAGCCGGGCCTGTAAAATTCATGATATAAGAAATCCGTGCAGCCAAAATAGCTTGTGAATTTCCGGTAAAAGCACTGCCTTCTTTTTCCATGCCGTGCTGTTGCATCAAATTAATATAATCGCCAGCGCCAGCACCAACAAACACGCCCACTTTTTTCCTGTCGAGTTGCGCGAAAGTGTAACCTGCATCTTCAATCGCTTTCCAGCTTTCTTCCAAAAACAAACGCTGTTGTGGGTCCATGGTTTCGGCTTCCCTTGGCGAAATGCCAAAAAACAATGGGTCGAATTTATCTGCATCGCTGATAAATCCGCCCCATTTACTGTAAGATGTCCCTTCGTTTTTTGTGTTGGGATGATACCATTTATCACCCCAAAAGTCTGTTGGAATTTCGGTGATGGCGTTTACACCTGCACATAGGTTTTGCCAAAACTGATAAATATTGTTTGCGCCAGGCAATCGACACGATATACCAATAATGGCAATATCTGTATTATTTTTTTCGGGAAAAGATTTAACAGTGTCCTCCTTTTGAATCTCAACACAAGCTTTGAAATCGAGCTTGCTATCATCCGAAATTGACTGCTCTAACAACTTATTGGCCAGTGATTCAATAACGTTTTCTTGTTTCAGTTGTGTCGATGAAACAGTTCTTAATTGTAAACCTTTCACTCGCAATAGTATATTTTCTGACTCATCGACCACTTCAAAAGAAAGTGTTATTACTGCCGAATCAATTTTTCCCACGTTAACTATGCAATGATAAATTTGTGATGAAGCATGGTTATAAACCGTTATTTTTTCTATTTCGTAAGGAATAAAGGCAATGTTTTTTGAAATCTTTTCTTGCTGATTTAAATTAAATAGACCGAAAGTCATGGCGCAAAACAGACCACCGTTTAAAGCTTGGTCGATATAACTTTGACAAATGGGTTGGTTTAAATCAATTACACCTTGCGCTTGTTTGTCATGATAATTAAAAGCACTTACCACATTTTCATAAATGCCGCTTAATTTAATTTGTGGAATTAATTCTTTTAATTCATCAATGGTTATATTCTTTTGATTGGAAGTTTTTATAAACGACAAAGTCGTTTGATTATCGGCTAATTCAAACTCAACAAATCCTTTTATGTGAACGATATCTGTTTTATTATTTGCAGTATTGCTGCTAATAATAAAACGTAATTGCCCGTCGGTCAATTCTTTTAATTCGAGTTTTACATTCTTTATTTCATCACCAATAATAATTAAAGGCTGACTGATTTTGATATTTCTTAATTCGAAGCTTTTAATATCAAAATGCTCCTTAAATGCAGATGCAATCAATTCTACATAAGAACCTGTTGGCAAAATATGTTGGTTAAAAACTAAATGGTCACCTAAACTGGCATCATTAATTCCTAGCTGAAATAAAAATGATGTTTGTCCATTAGTGGCCAAATCATCTTGTATTGAAACCGTTTTAAAAAGCGAAACAGAAGGATTCATTTCCGCTTGGCTTGGAGTTATTTCTTTTGCATGTACTGCATTTAAACATTCAAACAAATAGGCTGATAAAGTTGAAATGGTTGGGTAATTATACAAATTAATAGCCTTTAGGTCTAACCCGAAGCTTTTATTGAGTGATTTTATCAGTTCGACACCCATGATGGAATCTAAGCCCAGACCGATGAATGGCTTTTTTTCATCCAACTCGCCGGGTTCCAAATAAAGTAGTTCACGTAACTCGTTTGCTAACCTCAATTCTATTTCCTGAATGGTCATTTTGATGTATTTGAATATTGGATTGTATATGTTTTTTTACGCTTTGCGTTGAGCCATGCAGCCCATAACAAATTGTAAAAACTAAAGATAGAATTAGGAAATTCGGTTGAAGACCTGATTGTAGTATGCGGTTATTATTACGTAGTAAATGACAAAGCGAGTTTTAATTACTGCGTATTTATAGTCGCTAAAATGTAAAATAGCCACGGGTTGCACCGGTGGCTATTTTACATTCAACCTCCATTTGAGGTTTTTATCCTTATTATAAAAATTTAAAAAAAACGGGTTTTTAATTTTCTGAAAGTATTCCCACCCCATTCTTTTTTTCCATATGCTGTTTTAAAAATTGAATATTTTTACCCAAGGGTTTTGTTTTATTAGTTTCAATTGGAGCGGCGATTTCGCTAACATTTGAAAGAAATAGTGGTTGAATTATTTTAGCAACGGTAATTAAAGTATCATTTTCTTCTGGTGAGCGAAGTGCCAATTTTGCTGGATTTGAAAGTTGCGATTTACTATCATCTGAAAGCTTTTTAGGAACAGCTATTGTTGTTGCAGTTTCTTCTAACAAACATTTATGTAAATAAGCCGCTAATTCTTTTATGGTTGGATAAGCATATAATTTTGTAGCCGTTACATTTATTTTAAATTGATGGCTGATACTTTTAATTAATTCGATGCCTAAAATTGAATCAAGGCCAAGCTTATGGAACGCAGTGTTTTCTGCTAATTCTTCAGGTTCTAAATAAAGCAAGCGGCAAATCTCGTTCGATAATATTGTTTCTATTTCCCCAATGTTTGGGACGATAGAAACATGACCATCCGTTTTATTATTGTTTAATTCAATTGGCTTAATTTCTATTTTCAACTCATCCAAAACAATCTCATTTTCTTTAATTGGTGTTTCAATCAATTTAACTTTATTGTTGATGTTTGATGCAGCAGGCGCAACAATCTTAGATTTCGACGTATCAATCCAACATCTTTTTCTTTGAAAAGGATAGCCAGGCAAACTTACTTTATTTGGTTTTTGAGTAGGATAAAGCAAGTTCCAATTTATATCAACGCCCTTTACCCACAACTGCGCAATAGGCTTGCTTTCTTTATTGTCAATGGCATATTGAGTATAAGCTTGGCCAGCGCCGCCTTCCAATGCAAAACCTGAATTTTCTTGATTGATATTGCCTTTTAGCAAATTGGCCGAATTGTTTTTGAGGTAATCAGAAAGATTATTTAGCAATTCAGTTTTGTTATTTGCGACAAATGCCAAACGTTCTTCCATTACTTCACGACCAATTTGTAAGGTGTAAGCAATATCATATAAATTAATGTTCTGATTCAGTTCCACATGGTTTTTTAAATTAAGCACCAAAGCTTTCAAACGGTCTTCATTTTTGGCTGATAAAACTATAATAGCCGGTGACATGCTAGTAAAAGACGCAGCCGCTTTTGGTTGATATTCTTCCATTACCAAGTGCGCATTGGTGCCACTAAAACCAAAGCTACTTACCGCTGCTCTTCTCGGAATATCCGTTTCGGTTTTCCATTCTTTTAATTGTGTGTTTACATAAAAAGGACTATGCTGTAAATCAATGCCAGTATTGGTTTCATTATAATGCAGGCTTGGAACATATTGCTTATTTCGCATCATTAAAATGGTTTTGATAACACCCGCCACGCCCGATGCAAAACCTGTGTGACCAATATTTGTTTTTACGGAACCGATGGCGCAAAATTGCTTTTTATCAGTGTATTTATTGAATGAATCTGTCAGCGCATCTATCTCAATCGGATCGCCTAGTTTAGTGCCGGTTCCATGTGCTTCAACAAAAGAAATAGTGGAGGGATCGATGCCGTATTTCTTGTAAATACTTGATTCCAACTCCGTTTGCGAACGAGCGCTGGGCGCCGTGATACCGTTTGTTTTCCCATCTTGGTTTACACCGCTACCTTTTATTACGGCATAAATACGGTCGCCATCTTTTTCGGCATCTGCCAACTTTTTCAGTACAATCAATCCAACGCCTTCGCCTGGCACAATTCCGTCAGCGTCATTATCGAACGTTTTGCACTTACCGTCTTTTGAAGGCATGCCCACTTGGCTTGTCCAAATATGATACATGGGTGTTGTAAGCAGAGCAATTCCGCCAGCCAAGGCCATTTCACTTTCGCCGTTTAAAATACTTTCGCAAGCACGATTAATGGCCACCAAAGAACTGGAACAAGCCGTATCAATAGGCATCGCTGGGCCAGTCAAATTCATAAAATAAGAAACCCTTGCCGCCAATATGGCTTGTGAATTGCCCGTAAATACTGAACCGGCTTTGTCGCCGTTATGTTGCTGCAACAATTGTAGATAATCGCCTGCGCCTGCGCCTACAAACACGCCAACTTTCTTGCGGTTCAATGCTTTTGCACTGTACCCGGCATCTTCCATCGCCTTCCAACTTTCTTCTAAAAATAAGCGTTGTTGTGGGTCCATCATTTCCGCTTCCCTAGGCGAAATGCCAAAAAATAATGGGTCGAACTTGTCTGCATCTTTTACAAAGCCACCCCATTTGCAATAAGCGGTTTGTTCATGCAACGGATCAGGATTGTACCATTCATAACCGTCCCAACGTTCTGTTTCTACTTCGATAATTGAATCAATGCCTTCCGATAAATTCTTCCAAAATTCGTTGGTATTTTCTGCTCCGGCATATCGGCAACTCATTCCAATAATAGCAATATCAGTTGGCTGAATTTGGGACGCAACGACCACCGACGCAGGAGTTTTTTGTTCAATTTTTACACTTTTTGTAGCATGAAACGTAACGTCAGACGGCATTTCCGGTGAAATGGCCAATGACAATTGTTCCTTTTTTACAGGCCGTAATTCCAATCCTTCTACCCGAAGAACTACTTGTCCATCTTCTGTGGTTACTTCAAAATCAAGTGTTATTTTTTCAGCGCTAGTGCCAGTTTCGCGAACCACGCAGTAATAAGCGCCTACGGCAGATTTTTGGGCTATGATTGTTTTTTGGATGGCGTATGGTAGCCAAGCAATATCATCTGCAAAGAAGATTTTTTGCTTTAAAACGTAAGGTCCGTAACTCATGGCGAAGCCCAAAGCAGCATCCATTATTTGAGCGATGTTAGTGTGATGGTTTTCTTTGGTCAATTCAATTCTTCCTGCAGCCCCGGTGCTTGTAAATACCAACGATTTAATGGTATCGGCATAAATACCTTTTGTGGCCGCATGCGGAATAAGCGATTTTAATTCAGCTGGCGTAAATATTTTCTGGGCATCTTTTTCATCGGTCCAAATCAATTTTTCCAAATTATATTGATTGCCTGTTTCAAATCCTTTTATATGCACTAATTCAATTGTTTCTTCTGCTGTACCCTTACTGCTGATAATAAATCGCAAACGGCCGTCTGCCATTTCTTTCAATTGTAATTTCGCCAATCGGCTTGTTTTTTCATCGGCCACAAATGGTTTACTGATGAGCACATTTGTAATCTCGGCATATTCAACCGCGAAATATTTTATTAAAGCCGAATACAAAATTTCGATATAGGCATCTGTCGGTAATAAATTTTTATCGAACACTAAATGATCTCGCAAACATGCATTATTTAACGTATTTATTTCATAATAGATTTTAACTTCTTTTTCTGTTTCATAATCGCCTTCAATAGATATGGCTTTGAACATATCTGTGTGGGAAGCAATTATTTTATTGTCACTTAATTCTACTTCAGTAAACGCTTCTTTTATGTCAGTAATTTCAGTAGATAAATACAAAGCTAATTCTTTAACGGTTGGATAATCATATAATTTAGAGGCTTTTAATTCAACATTAAAATGTTTATTAATTTTTTTTATTAATTCAACTGCTAAAATCGAATCCAATCCAACATCACTAAATACTTTATTTGCATCCAATTCTTTTTGTTCTAAATACAATAAAACACCTAATTCTTTTAATAAAAATGTTTCAATTTCTGTTAAGGTTATTTTTATAAGTGATGGTGAATTTATAAGTTTAGCTTCAACTAGTTTGGCAAGCATCATCGGTTCGATATTACTTTCTTCTGCTTTAATTGTGTTAAAAAAATGGTTGATTGACTGCTGCTCTGACTCAGATACATTTGCTTTTTTTAATTCTTCCAATCCTTGCAAATCAATACCAGTATTACTTTTTATAGAATCGGAACCACTATCAATGATCAACGTTTTTAAATAACCGCTTAATTCTGCAATCGTTGGATAATCGTATAATTTAGACGCTTTTAATTCAATATTAAATAACCTATTTATCGTTTTAATTAATTCAACAGCCAAAATGGAATCAAGTCCCAATTCGTTGAACGTTTTATTAACGCCTAGTTCTTTTATTTCCAAATACAGTAAATTACTCAGTTCTTTTAATAGCGTTGTTACAATTTCTTTTTCATTACAGTTACTTTCTGCCTCAGGCAAAACGTTTGTCATAGCTAGGCTAATTTTTTTTACTTTTTCTTTTGCAGCAACTGGTTGGTTTAGTTTTTCTTCGATGTCAATAAGATTAAAATGCTTTTGCACAGGTACTTTTTTAAATGGTAATGGTTGAATTATTTCGTTCGGAATTAAGTTGGATAAAGGTTTTAATGGTTGTATAATTTCCGTTTTAACTATCGGCTCAGGTTTAGCAGATAAATCCAACCAATACCTTTTCCTTTCAAATGGATAAGTTGGCAAGCTTATTTTTCGAGGCTTATTAATTGGATAAAGCATGCTCCAATCGATGCTGGTTCCTTTTACCCATAGTTGGGCCAGCGTTGCTAATTCTCTATTTTGAATCGCTGTTTTAATAAACAATTCACCTGCGTTTCCCGAAGGCAAAAAGTTAGTTTTATCTGTTTTACTATTACCCGTAATTACATGTTGCTTATTGCCTAACAAATAATTTTTAAGTTGAGCCACTAACTCGGCTTTGTCGTTTACAATCAATGCCAACCGCTCCTCCATTGCTTCGCGACCAATTTGTAAGGTGTAGGCAATGTCGTAAAAACTAGTAACTGGGCTTGCTTCCAGAAAACTTTTTAAGCTTAAAACCTGTTCATCCAATCGTTCTGTATTTTTTGCAGACAAAACAATCAAAACAGGTGAATTATCGATGTAAGTAGTTTTAGTTGGCTGATGTTCTTCCAAAACTACGTGTGCATTGGTACCACTGAAGCCAAAACTGCTCAATGCTGCTCGCCTTGGTAAACCGTTGCTGTTTTCCCAATCTTCTAATTTTTCCTGTATTTTAAAAGGGCTGTTCGCTAAATTAATCAAAGGATTATTTTCTTTGTAATTAATGGTTGGCGGTAATTGTTTGTGTTTAAAAGCCAATAATATTTTGAGTAAACCAGCAACCCCAGCGGCCACCAAAGTGTGTCCTATATTGGTTTTCACGCTCCCCAAACTGCAAAATTGTTTTTGCTGCGTAAATGATTTAAAAGCGCCCGACAATGCTTCAAATTCAATCGGATCGCCTAAACTAGTGCCGGTTCCGTGTGCTTCTACGTAAGAAATTGTCTCAGGATGAATATTAAATTTTGTGTAAACATCTTTTTCCAATTGCTTTTGCGACAATGCGCTGGGTGCAAAAATGCCGTTGGTGGTTCCATCTTGGTTAATCAAACTTCCTTTGATAATGCCATAAATTTGATTACCATCTCGTTTTGCATCCTCCAGGCGTTTCATAATTACAACACCTACGCCTTCGCCTGGCACAAAACCATTCGCCCGACTATCAAAAGCATAGCATTTTCCATCAGCCGATAACATGCCTGAGCGGCTGGAATGAATATAAAAATCAGCGGAATTAAAAACGGTAACGCCGCCAGTTATAATCATATCAGTATCACCGCTTTGCAAGCTTGCACATCCCATATTTATGGCTACCAGCGAACTGGAACATGCCGTATCCAACGAAATGGCAGGGCCTTTTAAATCAAGAAAATAAGAAATTCGGGATGCCAAAATAGAACTTGTATTGCCCCAAAACGCAGACGCAGCTTTGTTTTCAATCGAATCTAAATAATCGCTTGGCGCCACGCCTACAAATACGCCGCATTTAGTTGTTTTTAATTTTTGCGGATCAATGGCGGCGTCTTCGATTGCCTTCCAACAATGCTCTAAAAACAAACGTTGCTGCGGGTCCATCATTTTTGCTTCGCTGCCAGATATTTTAAAAAACAGCGGATCGAATTTATCAATATCCTTTAAAAAACTTCCCCATTTGCAATAGGTTTTATTGGGTTCGTCTTTATTGGTACTGTAAAATTTATTTACATCAAACCTATCTTCAGGCACCTCTTCAATTAAACTTTTACCTTCTTTTAATGCTGTCCAATATTCTTCCAAATTATTAGCCGAACCAAATTGGCCGCTAATACCAACAATGGCAATATCTGTTTTAGTGGTTGGTTTGGTTGAAGAAATTTCGGCTGATGTTTGGATAGTTTCCGCAACATTTAAAAAATGACTGTGGTTTTCTTGTTTCGGAGAAAGTATATTTATCTGTTTATTTATTTCCGGCTTCGCCGAGATAGCATTTATCTCATCCGCAAAAGTTTCTTGGATATAAACAGCCAGTTGGGCAATGTTTGTATAATTAAAAATATCGGTTGGCGTTAACGAAATATGCAATGCCTCGTTGATATTCTTAACCAGCGTGGTACCCAAAATAGAATCAAATCCGTAGTCCATAAATTGCTCTTCGGTATCAAATTCTTCTTTCGGTAATTTTATAGTACCAGCAGCAATAATTATGAGTTGGTTTGTTATCCAATCTTTATCAACCATTACTGTTGCTGTTTTTTTAACGGTTTCAATAATGTTAACCTCGGGTTTTATTTGTAATGCTTTTTCGGCATCTAATTGAATATTGCCATCGCTTTTTGCAACAATTATTTGTTGGGATAAATCAAAAATTTGCGGCCAAGAAGTAGTTTTGGTAAATCCAATTTCGGTTAAAACGGTATCCCAACTTTCGGCTGATAATCCGGGACTACCATCCAATCTTAATTCAACATCTTCATATAACCACCAGCCATCTAGCAAGCCGAAAGTAAGGCTGGTAAATAATTCCGTCTTGGCAATTTCATTCAATAACAATAAGCCGTTTTTCTTTAATAATGGTTTAATATTGGATAATGTATTAGCAATGTTTTTTGTAGCATGCACCACATTTACGCCAATTATTATATCAAATTCGCCAATGGCGAAATTTTGCTTTTCGGGTGATTGTTCTATATTAAATAAAGCTGTTTTTAAATAAGGTGCAATTGTTTTATAATTGTCTTCTGCATACATTAAAAAACTTTTTGAAACATCGGTATAAACGTATTCTATTTGATTTTTATAAGCTAAAAGTTTTTTAAAGATTACTTCGCTACTGCCACCTGTGCCTGCGCCAACCTCTAAAATTTTAATTTTTTCATTTGGTTTTAAAGCTGTAATGGCGGCTGAAACACTGCGCAGCACTATGTTTGCCAACAATTCATTAAAATAATCAGCACTGTAATTATTTTTATAAATACCACTTACCAAATTTAAACTTCCATCAGGAAAAATTGGATCGGTTGCTTGCTTGGCACCAATTAAAATATGTTCCAACGCATTTAAACAAACCAATAACAGCTTGCACTTTGAAACATATTCAGGATGTTCGACTGACAATTTATTAATAGATCCGTTTAAATTAAAACTTTGAATCTTGTCTTTAATTTCTTTTAGAATAATTATTTTATTTTCTTTTAATGCTAAATAATTTGCTTGTTGCAATAAATTAATAAGTGAATTAAATAGGCGTTGATATTGGTCTTTAATTCCAAGTTTAACCCGAATTTCTTGCGGCATTAATTGTAAGTTTTTTTGCAAATCCATTTGGAACAATACTTGTAATAACCCCAAACTGCAAATTTTTTCTAGTTCAATTTCTGCTAATTCATCTTTTTGATAAGGCGCAATTGTTGGCAAATAGAAATGGATGGCGGATGTATTTGCCGAAGGTTTAATTTGCTTATTCCAAACGATATTGACCAGCGCAGCATTTTCTTTATTCAGCAATTTTATAGCGATAACTTGCTTTTGTTCGCTGCTTAAAATTTCTTCCAACATCTTCAATCCTTCCGCCGTTGTAATACTACCGATGCCCGAAATCGAAAGTTTTTTCTGATAGGTTTTAGAAGCAACAATACCTACTTCGCTCCAATATCCCCAATTTATAATATGTACCGGAATATTTAATTTTTGTTCCAAGCTGTAAGCAAAACTGTCTTTATAATTACAGCCGGCAGAATAATTGCCTTGTCCGGGTGCATTTAATTGCGATTGAGCGGAAGAATAAAAGCAAATAAAATCAAGCGGTTCATTGCTAAATATTTCGATGAAATGTTGACTGGCCAACGATTTCGGCTCAAACGATTTTCTAAAATCTGTTTCATCCATATTTTTTAACAGCATATCGTTTAATACGATGGCCGAATGGAACAAGCCATTGATGTTGGGATAAACGGCTTTAATTTCCATAAAAGCCTTTTCCATGCTTATTTTATTGTTCGCATCACATGAAATATACATCGGCCTTACACCTAGTTTTTCTATCTCATTTTGGGCTTCAGTGATGGTTTCGTCCAGCGGTTTTCTGCCCAACCAAATTACTTGTGCGTTGTAATTTTTTACAAGATGGGCGGTGGTAACTTTCCCCAATCCACCTGCGCCGCCCAAAATAACATACACGCCGTTTTTGCGAAATTTGCTTTTGTTTTCCGCTGATAAATTAATGGGATATAAAACACGTTTATACGCATGGCCGCGGCGAAGGGCCGACACCAAACCAGCATCATCAAACGGCGTTAACAAAACCTTTAACCAGTCATTTGTTGAAAGATTTTCTGTTTCTACATCAATCATTCTTATTTTCCAAAACGGGTGTTCTTTAGCGAGTGAACCGGCCAAACCAATAATGCCAGCACCAGTTTCTGAAACTTTATCAGCGTTTAAAACCTTTTGTGTGCCGACGGTAACAAAAGTGATATGTAAGTTTTTACCCTTATAAGTAGATGTCAATAAAGCTTTGATGGAATGAAAAACGGCCAATTCTTTTTGTTCAATAGCTTGATGCAAATCAACGTTGGAAGCAGCCAAACCATGCAATATGTACACATCGGTTATGCCTTCTGTTTCAATTGTTTCAGCAATTTCCAATTGATTTGCAGCAAGTATTTCTTTTAATACAATTGTATTTTTTGTATGCCCATGGCTGGTAACCAGCAACTGTTTTCCGTTACCAATAATAAGCGAAGATTGGATGTTGGCGACACGCTCCCAAACTGGAACGAATAACATATCAGTTGAGTTTTCTTGTTCAATTTCGTTTGTTTGAACAGCAACATGCAACTGATTATTTTTTTTGTTACTGTCAATTGGCAGTGTTACAAAATCACGAAAAGTTAACAACACTTCGCCTGCCAAATCCAACAAATAGACATTGAATGCGGTTATGTTACTATTTATTTTGTTATTGCTGCTTTTGCTTGCATAACACCAAATTTCTTGCGACAAATCTTTATAAATAACCACTTCTTTTACGCTAAAAGGCAGTTGCAGCCCATTTTCTTTTTTGCTGAAATCAAGTGCCATACAGGTTTGCAAGGCACTGTCTAGCAATCCAGGCGAAAGTGTATAACCAGCTTGTTTCGGTAAGATTATTTTTGACAACGCTTCATTTTCATCGAAATAAATTATTTCAATTCCTTGAAAACTAGTACCATAATCCAATCCTTTTTCGGCAAATAATTGATAGCAATCTTTGCCAATTTTTGATTGGTGCAGCCTAGTTTTAATAGCTGCAACATCAAGATTATTTATTGGCTTATCAATTTTTGCACACGCTTTCCCTTCGCAATGCAATTGTTCAACACCATCTTTTTGTGTTAAAACTTTAAAAGCAATTACCTCATCATTTTCTTTCCCAAAAAGGCTTGTTTGCACTTGTTGCGTGTCACCGTTTACTTGTATTGGGCTTAACCAAGTTACATCTGTTAATTGGGTAATTGTTTGTTGGGAAGCTTGTGTAGCGGCTTCCCTAGCCAGTTCTAAATAAGCAACGCCTGGTAATATTTTTTTATTTTTTACTTGATGGTCAATCAAAAAATCCTCTTGCCCGGTGTATAAGCTGGTAAATTTTTGCTCCCTAAAATTTGAAATATTGCTATGCAACAAAGGATGAAGTTGCTGATTGATTTGTTGCGGAGCTAGATGATTTGCCAGTTCTGGCAACCAAAAAATTTCTTTGGCAAAAGGGTAAGTCGGCAGACTAGTTTTGTTTGGTTTATTATCGGGATATAACAACTTCCAATCAATGTCCATTCCTTTTGCCCACAATTGCGCCAATGTTTTGATTTCTTTATTTGCAATGGCATAATTAAGGAATGACTGACCTACTTCGTTTCCAAAAATGGCATCTGACTGATCCTTTAAAATGCTTCCAATGAAAATATTTCCATTGTCCTTTTCCGTACTTTTTTCGATAAAAGATCCTAATTGCCCTAGCAATGTTTCTTTGTCTTTCGTTATAAATGCAACCCTTTCACTCATAGGTTCTCGGCCTATTTGCAAAGTGTAGGCAATATCAAAAAGGTTGGTTGTTGTGGTGGATAAATATGCTTTTAGGTTTGTTGCTTGTTCATTCAGCCTTGTTTTATCTTTCGCTGAAAGAACAATGATTGCGGGCAATTCACTTGTGTATTCGGTATTTATTTTCACCGGATTTTCTTCAACAATTACATGTGCATTGGTGCCAGCAAACCCAAAAGAACTAATACCAGCACGTAATGGTGTTGTATTTTTTCCTATTGAAGATTCCCATTTTGTTAGTTTATCAACCATATAAAAAGGTGTGTTTTCCAACAAAATACGATGGTTTAATTGTTTGAAATCTTGCATGGGCGGTAGCGTGTGGTGCTTCATGGCAAGAATGACTTTAATTAATCCAGCCACGCCGGCAGCCGATTCCAAATGACCGATATTGGATTTTACAGACGCTAGTCCACAATAATTTTTACGTTCGTTTTTTTTACTTGTTGGAAATGCGGCAAACGCCTTGCAAAGTCCGTCAAATTCTATCGGGTCGCCTTTCGGCGTGCCTGTTCCGTGCAGTTCCATGTAAGAAACGCTTTCGGGCGAAATGCCCGCCTTTGCAAAAGCTGCAATCAACACCTCCGCTTGTGCGTCTGCACTTGGATAGGTAAGCGTGTACGTTTTGCCGCTATGGTTTACGGCACTTCCTTTTATAATTCCGCTTATCAGGTCGCCATCTCTTAATGCTTTTGCCAACGGTTTCAGCAACACAAGGCCAGCGCCTTCACTTCGTACGTATCCGTCTGCCGAATCATCAAAGGTTTTGCAATTGCCTGTTGGCGATAAAATGCCCATTTGCTGTAAAGAAATATACCGGGTATCGCTCAGCAACAAGCTAATGCCACCGGCAATGGCCATTTCGCATTCATCACTTTGCATAGATTGTATGGCTAAATGAATGGCATTTAACGAACTTGAACATGCCGTATCAATGGCAATGCTCGGGCCTTTGAAGTTAAAATAGTATGATAACCTATTGGCGATAACAGCAGGTGCGGTGGCCGTGGCATAAAAAATATCAACGCCTTGTGCCGCTCTTTTTTCTTGGATTTCTTTATAATCGAAATTAGTAACGCCAATAAAAGTGCCGATTTTTTTGCCGGCCCAATCGCTTTTAGCAATGCCTGCATCTTCAAAACAACTCCAGGTAAGTTCCATTAAGATCCGCTGCTGGGGATCCATGCACTCCGCTTCCTTTCTTGAAATACCAAAGAAGTCGGCATCAAAAGCAGCTACGTCATCAATAAATCCACCGTAGCAATCCTGCTTATTTTTATTGTGTGCGTCTGAAAAGATATTAGGTTTATCAAACCTTTCCAACGGTATTTTGGTGACACTATATCGGCCGTTAACGAGGTTTTCCCAAAATTGCTGGTAATCTCTAGCTTCGGGGAACCGGCATGCTAATCCGATAATCGCTATATCTTGATTGTTGTTTTGTGCGGTGGACATACTGATTTGCTTAAATTTTATTTGAATAATATCAACCTGATATTATTGTAAAGACTAAAGATAACAGCAGAAACCAGCGCCCATATGCCGCAACAACTAGCAATGTAGTAGGCGGTTAATTTTAAGTAGTTAATGACGGAAAGAAAAGTTGAAACTGCTAGGTTTAAGTAGCCAAAAGAGGACAGTTTATTTTTATTGGATAATTACAATAAATTGGTATCGTTACCTAACCACCAACATGCGATATTCAATAGGGATTAATGCCAAACTGTTTTTGAAAGTTGCATATCATCGGATTTATTCTACTTACACTTCAATATTACCCGTCTTTACTTTTCCAGCTCGCTTATAGTAGGCAATAATAACTCCGGTTGATGTAACGGTACTTTCTATTAATGTAAATGCTGCCGGCATTATGGCATTGCCAAACAACTTTTTTCCTTTGCCAAGCGTCAGTGGATGAATTTTAAGCCGAAGTTCGTCCACCAGATCATGCTTAAGCAGCAGTTGAACCAACTGGCTGCTACCCCAAACTTGAATGTCGGCACCTTCTGAATTTTTGAGCTTTTTGATATCTGCCGGGGTTTTTATTACGACTGAGTTTTTCCACCCGGTAACCATCGGGTCCGACTTCTTCATACTTTTTGAAAAAACGTATTTTGTACCTGCATTAATACCCGGCCAAAAGTCTCCATGTTCAGGCCAGTAACCGGCCCAGATCTCAAATGTTTTTCTGCCCAAAAGATAATCGGTAGGTTTTAGTTCTTTTTGCACTACCTCATTATAAACTTTATCACCATACGGTGCCACCCAACCGCCATATTTGAAACCGTCTGATGCATCTTCTTTAGATCCACCGGGCGCCTGCATTACGCCATCCAATGTAATCATTGATAAAACAATTACTTTTCTCATATAATTTATTCTTTAAAAACCTTCTTCAACATTGATTTTGTTACAATACAAATCTCGCCAAAAAAAATGGTGCTATTAGCGTGTAAATGCGACAATCTTAGTGGCTGAATGCAACAAGTTTTATGGTTCTGTTTAGATACATGAGGTTTTGACTGGGGCATGAATGGTGATTAACTCCCCATTAAGGTGATTGACCTTTTCCCGAACATCAAACTATTACCAAAAAACGAATAAGGTGATTGACCTTTCGGAGAAACAAGTGCTTAAAACGCACTTTTAGGTTTTCGAACACTTGCGCCGGTGATGCCATGAAGTATTACTGCTATTTCGGATGCTAACAGTAGCGAAAAAGAATTAATGTTTATACAAGTTCAATGTCCATCGTTTTTATTAAACCGTTTTCAAAGGTGTAAATATGTTTTACCATCCCATCGAAAATTGAATTTCCCTGTAAGTCTTTTACTTTTTGATGAACTTCAATTGCTAAGCTTCCATTCTGCCTTTCATTAAATCCAACTGGTTCAACGTTTGGATTGATCTCTTTCCATTGTCTTGTCCAATATTCTTTTATTTCATCGTGTCCGCTTATGTAGCCACCTTCCCAAGCTTTTGACCACTGCACATTTGGTTGCATTGTTGAAAGTGCCTTGTCAATGTCTCGTGCATTGAAAGCAGCATAAGCTTTTATAATTAAATCTTTGAATTGAGTTGTCATAAATATTTTGTTAGATGTCGTAGATGATATCTGTTAGCCCCGCCACCAACGAGCAAGGCTTTGCGCCGGTTGGAAAATAGCAGTGCTTCTTTTCCTTGTTGTAGTTTATGGTTCTGTCAATCATTTTTTGGATTGTAACTCAACACAGTTTTGCCGCCCGGATAGAGTTTTGCTTGTATGGGTGTAAATTTCTGTATGCTGTCAAGTGAATTAAAAATAGTTAGACCATTACCCATAGCTGTTGGATTTATAATAAGATGATACTCGTCAATAAGCCCTTCTTTTATTAGTGATGAAACAAAACCTGCACCGCCAACACAACAATGTCTTTACCATTTTGTTTTTATAAGTTGGCAATTTCTTCTGCAAGATCTCCTGTTGCCAAAGTAAGTGTTGTTCCAGCTTGATTTGTCAAGTGTTTTGGTAAAAACAACTTTTGGAGTACTGACAATTTGCTTTGCAAATGGAGTATCAGGTTTTTTCTCGAATGCATTCTCCCAATATTTTATAAAACCGTCTGCCATTTTTCTGCCTAGTAATAAAGTGTCTGCAGAATTATAACGAGCATTGATAAACTCCATAAATTCAGGATCAGGATTCCAGGTCATCCAGTCCATTTCTCCAATTTGGTCCCCCGACATATCCGTTTATGGTCATTTGCATCGATAATATTACTTTCCTCATTGTGGATGTTTTTTTTACTTGTTATTGTTAGTTTACACTTTGGTTTCGGCATTACTGATAACGGTTTCGACACTTTCTATCTGTTAAGCGTAAATGGCTATTACTATTGTTGGGCATTTTTAATATATTTTGGCGATTCGCATTCTTGCCAGTACTCTACAATCTTTACAATAATCTTTTTTAGTTTGTCATAACTAGTTGGTTTTACAAAAAAACCTTGAATAGACCTTGAATAAGCGTCTATCACATGTTTCTGTTCGGCACTAGTAGAAAAGAAAAGATAAGGGATAGATTTTAATCTCAAATCTTCATTATTGTGAATTTTTTCTCGCAATTCCATCCCATTTAATTTGGGCATATTTATGTCAGAAAGAACAAGAAATGGTTCAATATCTGTGTCGGTCAAATACTCCAAAGCCTGTAAGCTGTCACCAAAGAAAATAAGCTTATTATCGTAATTTAATTCTTTAAAGATATCTGCCAAGATATCTTGGTCATCGACGTCGTCTTCAATAATAACAATTGGCCCGGTTTTATTCATGGTGTAGGTTTAAAATAAATTAGTGCCATTTATATATGTTTCACAAACAATTGACCCTTTTTTGGGGGTGACGCACAACGTTCGAGTATTTCTGGTCCCGCCCATGTTGGTGTTCAAATATAAGCGCAAAGTTGCACTTTCAGTCCCCAGCCCCCTATTCGGTAGTGGGCTTGTCGAACTATCACCAACCGGCTGCCAACACAAACGGAAGACTGTACTTTTTTAGCCCTGCCAACACTGAACAACGCGAGGGTGATGCCATGCGATGTTCTTGCTTATTTCGAAATTCAATAATAGCAAGGGGACGAGAACTCTAACAATTGCGTAAACACTCTATGTGCTTTCTATGCTTCTTTTTTTGCCACAAAAGAATATATTCCCATTCCTAATAAAGCAAGTCCAATTAAAAATTGAGGAATTAGATTGTCCTGTTGATGCTTTTTTGCGGCTTCAATATATTAGCACCATATTCTTCATTTCTAAATTTAAAACTGTAGAATGAAAATTTGTTACAAGGATAATTAGCTATTTGTTCCAGTACACCCATAGAATCTTTTTTAGCCAATACGTTTCAAAGTCTGTCTTCAAAACTTTAACCGTATCCTCGTATTTTACATGGAACTTTATAGATTCCCACTTGTCGCCAAGGCTACTAAGTCATTTTCAAAGGCTCCTAAACCACTTTCAAAGGCTCCTAAACTACTTTCAAAGGCTCCTAAACCACTTTCAAAGGCCACTAAACCACTTTCGAAGGCTCCTAAACTACTTTCGAAGGATCCTAAACTACTTTTAAAGGCTCCTAAACTACTTTTAAAGGCTCCCAAGCTATTTTCAAAGTCTCCTAAACAACTTTCTTTTAACCCCGAACAACTTTCTTTTAGCCCCGAACAACTTTCTTTTAACCCGAACAGCCATCAAACGGCTTCTGAATTACTCTTAAAAACAATCAAAAACTAAATTCTCCAATCAGCACGCCATCTTTCCCCTCTTTTGGCATTTGTAAGGCAATTACTTTACGTTGTTGTAGGCCACTTGCAAAGCGAGTATAAACTTCGGCCATTACGGCTGTACTGCCTGCGATGTTTATTTGCCGATCTCCAAAATAATTCGTCTGGATTTTATATTTGCCTTTAATGGCGCTCTTTAGCATAAATTGTTCTGGGCCATAACCTGTTGTAATATCTTGACTAATTCTTCCACCGGCTTCAGTCTCCCTGTGGCTATAAAAACATTTTTCGTCATTGGGGTCGGTTACCCATAAATCGATGTCGGTATCGTTCATGTTCCAATTTATTACAACACGGATATCAACCGGCATTTGATGCAATAATGCTTTGTTTATTCGCTTGGTATTTAATTGGTTGCCGTGCATGGCTATTAAATTATTCAATTCGGTAACCACCACTTCTTCAATTCCGGCATCGCCACGGTTGGCAATTTCGTTGGTGTAACTCTGCGTAAGTGTGCTGTATAAAGTATCCAAAGCTTTTTGGTAAAAGCCGCCGTCGGCCAAAGCCAGTGCGTAATCCCGATAGCTTTGTGCTTCCATCGGCCGCCACTGTAGTACTTTGTTGGTCACAAATATTTCAGGCTGATATGCACCAACTTGTTTTAACGTGTAAGCCATTAATTTGTACAATTGCGCATTTTCCAATTCCAAATCGGCAATATTGCTCAATATCAACAAGCCCTTTGCACTATCTTTATGCTGATAAAACCAATTGGCCACATCATAATAAAACAAAGGAGTGGTTAAATAATCTTTTCGCAAATCAAGATATTGCTGATAAGCCGTTTCAGTATTATTAGCCGTTAATTTTTCCATGTAAGCCTTATCGCTCTTAAATTCCAACGTTTTAATAGACGGCTGATTTATATTGGATTTTGTTTTATTACCATTATAGTCTTTAAAACTTTGAGCATTAAATTCTACCGTGTCTTTCTTTAGTTTGTTTACCGTATATCCATAAGATCTTTTTGATTCACCATACCCAACAACAACGTTTTGTAATTCATCTTTAGAATAACCTTGGCTGGTAATGAAACCTTTGTTATCCACGTTAACACCTGGCAATTTCTTAACTAAATCTTGAGCGACAAAACTCCCCGTATTTTGTCTTAAAGTTGGTTGTTCAACAATACCATCAGCATCTGCCGAAACTTCTTGATTATTTGTGCCAATACGAGCATTGTGCACGGAATCAAACAAATCCCTTGTTGGTGCATAATTTGCCGATGGCCGTCTTTCCCTTCTAATATTTTGTGATGTTGGTGGTGGTGGAGGCGGTGGAGTTAAAGCCGCCGTTTTATCAGGCGTTGGATAATGTTTTTTAGGTGTAAAAACGGTGTTCCACCAAGTGCTTAATGTAGCGGAAACATTTAAAGCTTTGGTCAACAAACCGTTGGTACGTTGTTGTTGGCTTGCCCATTTGTTAGCCATTATTTTATCATAGGCATCACGCAATTCTGCTGGTGGTTCAATACCATATTGCACATAATCATTCACGCTTTCCAACACAATTAAACTGGTATTACGGGTAACAATGCCAAATTGCTTGCCTAATATATTTATGTCTTCTTTATTCTTTTCATACTGCACATCCATCTCCGCAATCTTTTTTTGTGCCCACACACGGCTAATATTTATAGCGGTATTGCTTTGTTCGCTGGCTTTCAACTGAACCGTTTTTTCAACCAATACATGCTGACCAAAACCATATTGCAACACAATATTGGTTGATGCCGCATTTAAAATGCCAGCAACGGCAATATGCCCATTTACGGAAATTGGCATACTTGGATAAATATCGCTTACTGCATCATTATTTTTAATGCCGATAAATTGTAATTGTTCTTCCGATAATATTTTAACCGCATCACTTACATCCACCGCATTAAGGTTAATAAATTTTCCGCCATTTTTTTGGCTGATATATCTTAACGTGCTGTAGTCTGCCCGTATCGCAGAATTAATACAATAAATAGGTTTATTGATGTTTATCGTTGGTTCACCAAACGTTGATAAGCCATCGGTAAAAAACAAATATTCGTCGGCATTAATGATCGGCAAAGTAATGCCGCCAAAAATATTGGGATTAATGCTGCTAAAGTCAGTGCCACCATCGTACACCAATGTTTCCAAAACATGTTTTAAATTGGTCCAATTACCGCTTGTAATATGGTAAGTTCCGTTTTTTATAAAGTTATTGTTCAGTAAACCCAAATCAATGGTAAGGTTTTGTTTTTGTTGGATAATGGCATCCAATAAAGCCAATTCTTTTTGATGATCTCGATGCAAACCACTCAGCGATACATCCCAAATAATACCCAAATGATTGCTCCACTCACGTTTGCGGCTTTGCGCATTTAGGAAAATCGTTTACCAAAAAATAATAACTGTTGCCCGCTGGTTGCAACAACGCTTCGGGCATGGCATTGCTTTTTGGCAAATTAATAATTAAAGATTTTTGTGGCTGAAAATTGGTTTTATTCATTTCCGCGATATAATTTTTTCCGCTATTTTGAAAGCTAAAACTACCGTCGGGCTGTTCTTCCATTTCGGGTTTTTGGGTGCTTTCAAATACCGTCGCTTTCAAGGCAAAATCTTGAATTGCATTTTTATAATCCAATGGCAAGCGGTAAGTCAATGCTTGATTTTTATTGAAATTTAATTCTTCTTCGTAACCAATTAAAACAGTGCGTGTGCCATTGGCGGGTAAAGGATAAATTCGGGTGCGAAAATTATTTCCTTCCACCTTTTCCAATAAACCGGGGTCAACGCGGCGGCGCTCGATGCTCTCGAAAACTTCGGTAGCCCTAGCTTTTTCCACTGGAACGGCTTCGCGTAAATGTCCGTTTATATCTAACGCGTAGCGGCTCACGGTTACACCTTCGGGCATAGGAAAAGTCAATTCGCCTTCCAAAATCCTGTTGCTGTTGTTTCTAAAAACCATCGTCATAACGGTGGTAGCAATATTGCCCGTTACCTGCACATTTATATGCATACTTTGCAATTGAACCTGTTGTTGTTCAGCAGCATCTGCATTGTTAGAAACCACTTTTATAACTGGCATTTGTGCCAAGTTTTTTATGCCAATAGTTAAAAAAAGAAATGGCAATGCATTCAATAATAATCTTTTGCGCATACAATTTATTTTAATTGAAACAATTATTTGAGGTATGATGCTACTGTTTGTTGCATTACACAAAAAATGGCAAACATTTATGTAAACCTCTAATAAATAAATGGCAGTACCTGAAAGCTTATACTATTATTAACGCAATGTTTAATTGTCTTTTTTAATTCAACGTAAGTTCGGGATAAGGATATTTATAAACAATTGACATTAATTTATCTATTTTGTATCTGCCTGCTGATAGTGGAGTGATTTTTTTCGCCAAGAAGGATTGTATCACGCAGGGAGCGCAGAGATCGCAGAGAAAAGGAGGGAAATCTTGGGGAATTCCTTTCCATACCACTCCTCTTTTAAAAAATTAACACTTCCTCCCCGACCCCAGCGATCTCTGCGTGATATATCTTTCAAGTTAAAAAGTTTCCGACACTTGTACTGATTATCCAGAACTCACGTTAATTTAAATATTGACAAAACCAATAACACAAACGCGAACCAGCACAAATACAGCGACGGTTAATTATTTTAAAGCCAATACCGTTGTTAAAAATGTACAAAAGTTATAAGGCCAATAAAAAAGGCTTTTTAAGAATAAATCTTAAAAGCCTTTTTGTTACGATTTTTAGGGCGGCTGTATTGTTTCAGTTTTTAAAAACGCTGAAGCATTTTTTAATGATCACGCTGTATTAAAAACGACGCCAAATCCTTCAACGGCTGTTTACGGGATGAAACAACATTGACGGCGTCTAAATGTTGCAATGCTAATTTATAATAGGATTCCTTTAGTTCATTTGCCCAATCCCCAATTTTGCAAGCTTCATAAATAGCCAAAACCTTAGCTACTTTATCTTCAGGATTGCTATTCAACAATCCCTGCAATGCAACTTTTTGTTCAGCATTGGCCGCTTCTAAAGTCCTGATTAATAAGAATGTTTTTTTGTTGGCTAAAATATCACCTCCCACTTGTTTGCCAAATTTTTCGGGATCGCCGAAGGCGTCTAAATAATCATCTTGAATTTGAAAAGCAATACCCAAATTTTTACCAAATGCATAAATATGATCGGTATTACCACGGCTTGCGCCACCCAAAACTGCTCCCATTTTTAAGCTACAACCCAATAGCACACTGGTTTTTAATGCAATCATGTTAATGTATTCTTCCAACGAAACAGTTTGCATTTTTTCAAAATCCATATCCAGTTGCTGTCCTTCGCAAACTTCACGGGCTGTAATATTAAACAGATTGGTGATACGTTTTTGATATGATTCGTTGATGCGATTTAAGTATTCATAAGCTTGCACCAGCATTACATCCCCCGCCAAAATAGCAGTGCTTGTCCCAAACTTTTGGTGTACCGTTTCCAATCCGCGGCGCAGCGGTGCAGCGTCCATAATATCATCGTGGATCAATGTAAAATTGTGGAACAGCTCAACCGCGGTACCAACATCCCAAGCATCTGGATTAATGTTATCAAACAATTCATTTCCCATCAACACACAAACCGGACGGATTCGCTTTCCCCCCATTTTTAAAAAATAGCGGTTTGGATCATACAACGTTGCGGGTGATTTTGGAAAATGTTCCCCTGAAAACTTTTCGGCGAATTGTACGGCCAACTGTTCAAATGTTTGCATCTACTATTTTTAATTTCTTTTCTTGAACAATGATAAAGAAAAAAGCCGAACGATATGAGCAACAAGATTTTATAACATACTGATAAAACGGAATCGCTCGCAGAAAAAGGAGAAAACGCAGAAACTTTTTTATCGAATTAAGTAAATGCAAGTAACACAGTTGCTTAATGCTTAATAATAATTTCTGCGTTTTCTCCGTTTTCTGCGAGAAACTTTTTTAGCGCTTTGCCCCATCTTTTGTTTCCTGTGCATTAAATGCTTCACTCCCACCTTTTGGAATACTCAAACTTTTCCAATTATTGCCCGCTTGCATTCTGGCGAGATAAACAATTTGCCCAACGTGATAAGGATAATGCGCCAATTGCCGGAGCAATGCATCGTACACAAACATTTTTTCGCCGCGAATAGTTATTTGTTTGGTCATATCGGCTGGCGTTAAACTGTCTAATGTGTTCACAACCAATGCCCAGCCCGTGTTCCAGCAATCCAACAAATCTTGCTTTGTCATTTCCATCGGTTCAAATTCAGCATCTCTTTTTCGCCATCCTTTTTCGCCGTCTTCGGTAAGAAAGTTGGTAAAACGGCTCATCATATTGCCGTACAAATGTTGGATGATAATAGCAATACTATTGCTTTCTTCGTTTGGTTGATAAAAGAAATCAGCATCTTTTATTTGCAAGAAACTATTATCGCCCAACGTTTTATAATATTTTAACCGGCTGGTGATATCTTTTAAAAGCATTTCCATAAAACAAGTAATTAGTAGTTAGATGTTAGTACTTAGTACCTTGATATTTCGTATCTAATATTTTGTATTTCGTATCTCACATTTCGTATCATTCATATTTCGTATTTAGACAGAAACCGGATAAATAACTACCACAAAGCTATTAATCTATAGCGAATGATTTTAAGCTTTTCCCTGTTGTTTTATATTATTGCTAACAGATGTTTTGATTTATTTTTGCCCACTTTAATTATGAAACCTGCTCGATTTATTATTCTTTTACAAGCAATTTTGTCGCTTTTATCTGGTTATTTAATTTCAAAAATGTCGTTGATTGGTCGGATCGGCATAAATTTAATGTATAGCGAATACACCATTTTTAAATCGTGGTGGCAAACGGCCTTATTGCTTTTCGGTATTCAATCGTTGTTATTGGGCGTTCAATTTTTCGTTAAAAAAAGAAAAGGAAACAAGCTGGCTTTTAGGCTGAGCCTTGTTTTGCTGGTTATTGCTTTATTTGGTTTATATACCACTTACCACGATTTTCAACATACCATTTCGCACAAATTATTGAAGGAGAAATTCCACCTCGGGTTTTATTTATTTTGGCTCACTTGGATTGGCGGTTGTTTGTTTTGCATGTCTAGGCAGCCGTTTGATAAAATCGTAGCCTATGAAATGAGGAATTGATTTTGAAATATTAAAAATTATCTGTTTCCATCTTCTTATAAAAATCCCGCAACAATTCCATTAATTCATTTATTTTATAAAGCGGCAATGTATTCGCCACATCATAAATATCATGATAATCTTTTCTTTTACCCAAGGTATAAATAAAAAATGACGGAACGCCTTTTTCTGTAAAAAAATAATGGTCACTGTTAGCGGCTTTACCCCGACTATTTACAACAGGGAATAAATACTGCCCGGCATTTATTTTTTTTAATACATCAAATGCTGCGGGAAATTCGGTGGCATTTACAACCGTAATTCCTTCTTCGCCATTCCCCATTAAATCGAGGTTGGTTAAAAATCTAATCCGTTGTAAATCAATGGGTGGATGCTCAGTAAAATATTTAGAACCCAACAATCCAGCTTCTTCACCAGCAAAAGCAATAAAAACAATGGAATATTTTTGTGGATGCGAAGCATAATACTGCGCCAAACAAAGCAATAAACCAATGCCACTGGCATTATCATTTGCGCCAGGAAAAATTATATCTCCCATCATACCCAAATGGTCGTAATGGGCGGTAAATACCAAAAAAGAATCAGGCTTTGCTGTGCCTTTTACAAAAGCGGCAACATTGCTATTATCAAATATTTGAATAAATTTATTTTCAACCGAGACTTTAAAGTTTTTTAAAGGCAAATCAACACTGCTTTTAAGTATTTGAAACGAAGTATAATCGGCCAATGTAGTGGATGCACTCCATGTTAATTTGTCTTTTAAAGTAATTACCAATCTATCCGAAGCATTAATAAAAGTTACGCTATCTGCCTGCGATAAATTTCCATTTGCACGTAAACCGCGGCTATCTTCTCCTACAATAAAATCTTTACCTGCAATTAATTGTTTTCCGTTTATAACTAATTTAATTGCGGTTGGAAAACTATTTATGCTGTGTTGAAACGGCAATAAATACGACTGCGAAATTTTATTAAGCGGCTGTAGTTGTAATTGCTGAAATGTAGTGGCAATATAGCTTGCAGCTTTTTGCACGCCACTATCTACATAGCCTCGGCCTTTAAAATAATTGGAAGCGAGTGTATCGATTATTTTTCTGACATAAACGCTATCATTTGCCCTTATATTATTATTTAAACAAACAATAAACACTACTGAGAAACCAAATCTTTCCAAGCGCAACAAATTTTTCATGACTATAAAACTAAAGAAAGGAAAGCAATCGCCATACTAAATCATTGCATACAAAAGGTAAATAGATAAAAAAACGCACCGTCTTCTCGCCTTTTCGGCAATACTTTAATTGCAATCAACATCTTTTTTACTTAAATCCAAATCCTTTGCTTTATTTTATTGCTTTAAAATAATTCCATGCAAAACTTTAAGGTTCAAGGCAATATAGTTAATATTCAAAACCGTAATATCTTTTTTGGCGAAATAACAATAGAAGAAGCAAAAATCAAATCGATTGATGTTATTGACTACTCACCACTCACTACTCACCCTTACATTTTACCTGGATTTATCGACAGTCACGTGCATGTGGAAAGCAGCATGTTGGTACCAAGTGAATTTGCACGCTTGGCTGTTGTACACGGAACGGTTTCTACTGTTAGCGATCCGCACGAAATTGCCAATGTTTGTGGGATGGAAGGCGTTGAATTTATGATAGAAAATGGCAAAACCGTTCCTTTTAAATTTAATTTTGGTGCGCCTAGTTGCGTGCCAGCCACTATTTTTGAAACGGCAGGTGCAGCATTGGATAGTAATGATGTGGCAAAACAAGAGGAACTGAACGAGTTAAGATGCACATAAACATCAC
>CAWJTH010000122.1:0-7498 GCA_963845495.1 uncultured Chitinophagaceae bacterium | reverse complement strand
CTTTTGCCTGTGTAACGCTTCAACATACGTATTGCTATTACATAAGGCGTTGTGCCCGAAGCTGCTATGCCAATTACGCTATCCCATTCATTAACCCCGTATGCTGATATATCTTTAATTGCTTGATTTTCATCATCTTCCGCAAATTCAACAGCTTTTCGAATGGCTATATCGCCACCGGCGATAATTCCCAAAATCAAATCGTAAGACACACCAAAAGTTGGCGGACATTCAGATGCATCCAAAATGCCCAATCTGCCACTTGTACCAGCACCGATATAAATTAATCGTCCACCTTTTTGCATGCGAGGCAAAATCCCTTCTATCAATGCATTAATTTGTGGAATTACTTTTCCTATTGCTAATGGTACGGTCACATCTTCGCTATTTATTCCTTCTAAAATTTCAGTCACCGTCATTTTTTCCAACCCGTTGAATTTGGAAGCCGTTTCTGTTGTTAGCATAATTTATATGTACTATATGTTAGTAAATGATAGATGAAGACGCATCAATTACAATAATTTGATTTAAATTATTGCACATAAACGCTAATTAACATTAAAAATACGCACAAAACGGCATCTGTAAAATAATTTGCTAGTATTCTGTTAAAAATTAAAATGTATTTTATTTGAAAGCAAAAAAGATGCTGGAAAAAACATGCTCCGAGCCTAGACAATTAAAACGGTGTAAAATTTGCATAACTTGTTTATAATCATCCAAAAACAAAATGTGTTTAGTATAAATTCTTTAAAATATAGATGGTATATCAGTTTTATCAAAAAAATCCATTCTTTTTGCTACGTTTGTTCTTAACTATTATGAAGCACCTTATTTCAATTCTTTGTTTTTCACTATTTATTATTGGAGCCGTTGCTGCGCAACAACCTCATTTTGTTTATTTACAAACAGATAACAACCAGCCTTTTTATGTGTTGCTAAAAAATAAAAATTACTCTTCCTCTTCCATCGGCTACGTTATTTTACCAAAGCTGGAAAACGGTGACTATCGCATTAAAATAGGTTTTGCCAAAAGTGATATGCCTGAACAAGATTATGTATTGAAGATAAAAGACAACGACCAAGGCTATTTAATAAAAAATTTTGGTGAAAAAGGAAGCGGCATCTTCAATTTACAAACCTTAGCCATACAATACAGTGGCGAAGCTGGCCGTCAATTGGATGCCGCCACAAATGCCCAGCGTGAAGCTGAAAGACAAAAAATATTGTTACAGCAGCAAAAAGATTCCACCGAAAAGGCGGAAGCGGCCGCGGCCGAACAAAGAAGAATTGACAACGAAGCTAAATTAGTGGCTGCCGCTGCCAAGCAAAAAGAAGATGCGATTGCCCAAGAAAAGCAACGCACGGAAGACAGCATTAAAGCAGAAAATGCCGCCACAATTGCCGCCACCAACCAAAAAAAAGGAGCAGCAGCTTTGGCCAAACAACAAAGTTTGGATAGTATTAAAAATGCAAATGCCAACAAATTGGCCATTGCCAAACAAAAAAAGGAGGCAGCAGCTTTGGCCAACCAACAACGAATTGATAGCATAAAAGCCGTAAATGCCAGTAAAATAGCCGCAGTACGTGCAAAAATTTTGGCTAAACATGAAGCGGATTCGATTGCTAAGGCCAATGCACCGCAAGCTGTTGTAAAAGCTCAACCCAAAACTGCCGAAACTTTGGCACAAAAAAAAGCGAGACTTGCTACAGAAGCTGCCGTGAAAAAACAAGCTAATGTAGCCCGTGCCCAGCAAACCGCCGATAGCATTAATGCTGTAGAGCAAGCGAAAATTGCCGCCGGGGAACAACAACGCGTAAATGATTCAATTTTAGCAAAGCAAAAAGTGGACGAACAAACCGAGATTGCAGCTCAACGAAAAGCTTCCGAAATTGCTATGCAACAAAAGGCTGCCGAGGCATTACAACGTAAAAAAGATTCTTTGGCAATGGTTGAACAAAATAAAGTGCAGGCCGAACAAGCCACAGCTGCAAACGCGTCAAAAGATTCAAGCATGTTGGTGGCTAAAACGAACACAGATCAATCAACTTCAAAAAATGTGAACGCCGCTATTGTTTATGAGCCACAGGTTTTGAATAGATTAGCAACTGATAGTGGCACCCTCATGACTTATAAAATCCCTTCCAATAAAGGTTGGGACACCGTTACGGCATTTATTAAAGGTTCGCCAACAGAAAAAAAAGAAGTGACCGACACCAAAAATGTTACAACGGATGCAAATAATCCGCCTCAATCAAACGGCGTAAAATTTTTGGACATGCACTTTAAACAAGACAGCGCAAACAAGTCGAATGATTTGATAACCCCTGTTTTTAAAGAAGATAAACCTGCAAAAAGTACAACAACCCAAGAAGAAGTTACACCAACAAAAAATGCAGTTTCCAATAGTGCCATTGCAGCTACGGCATCTATTGGCAATAGTAATTGTAGAACTGAAGCCAACGATAAAGACTTTTATGCATTACGTAAAAAAATGGTAGCTCAAAACGATGCAGACGATATGATAATGGTGGCGAAAAAAAGCATGCGAGAGAAATGTTATAATACATTGCAAATCAGAAATTTAAGTGCATTGCTAATTACTGATGCAGATCGCTATCAGTTTTTGGAAGCGGCTTATCCGTTCGCATCTGATGCTTATAATTATGGAAGCCTTGCTGATTTGTTAAAAGACAATTATTACGGAGAGCGATTTAAAGTAATGTTGAAGCGATAATTATAATGGACAATGGGGTAATTGATAACGGATAATTTATTTTCAATAAGCTAATCCATCCATTTCTCTTCATTTTCCACTATCAATTATTCCATTATCCATTATTTATGCGATATTTTTTAGAAACAGCCTACGATGGCACCCATTACGGTGGCTTCCAAATACAAGACAATTCAATTACGGTTCAAGGCGAAATTGAAAAAATTTTAGAAAAATTTTATCGGGAAAAGATAAACCTCACCGGCTCATCTCGCACGGATGCCGGCGTACATGCATTGCAAAACTTTTTTCATTTTGATGCGGATATCATCATCCAAGAAAAACAGGTGTACAATCTAAACGCAATGTTGCCGAACGATATCGTTATCAAAAAAATATTTGAGGTTGAAAACAAAGCCCACAGCCGTTTTGATGCTAGCAGCCGTACCTATAATTATTTTATTTACAACTCCAAAAACCCTTTTTTAAAAGATTATGCTTGGTTTTATCCTTATCCTGTAAACATTAATTTGCTGAACGATGCCGCCAATCTTTTAAAAACTTATGCCGATTTTACTTCTTTTTCCAAAAAAAATACCCAAGCCAAAACTAAAATTTGCACAATTACCGAATGCTTTTGGCAGCAAAAAGGCGAGCAATTGGTGTTTACCGTTACAGCCAATCGTTTTTTGCGTGGCATGGTACGTGGCTTAGTTGGAACGATGTTGCATGTTGGCCGGGAAAAAATTTCGTTGGAACAATTCAAACAAATTATTGAAGCAAGGGATTGCAGCAAAGCTGATTTTACAACACCTGCGCATGGTTTGTTTTTAGTGAAAGTAGATTATTGAATGGATAATGGGATAATTGACAATGGATAATTGATTAATCGAAAATTGATAATTAAAAAAATATCCAAGCAATCATTATCCATTTTCCATTAATCAATTATCCATTAAAATTATTTGTCTACGATATCTGCCACGGTTCTATTACCCAATACTTTTAAAACAGCGTCCCTAGCTTCCGCCATTACGGGGTTAATGCCGCAAGTAATTTCGGTGCAGTTTTCGCACGGCTCATAAAAATTGAGGCTTACGCAGCTAAGCATGGCAATTGGCCCATTCATTAATCTGATAACTTGGGTAAGTTTAATTTCTTTAGGTGGTTGCTTCAACGCATAACCACCCGTGCGGCCCCGAAAACTTTCTAACAGGCCGCCGTTTTTTAATTCCAATAATATATTTTCCAAAAATTTTAGTGGAATTTTTTTAACCTCCGCAATTGTACTAATCAATACCGGACCTTGATTATAGTGTTTGGCCAAATATGCCAATGCCTGTAAAGCGTATTTGGCTTTTTGTGAAAGCATATTTTTTATTTAAGTTGCCAATATCGGCAAAATTAAATTTTTAGCATAAAAAAATTTGTCCACTTATCCGATGGACATTTATATTTGTGCTCTCAAAATTAAAAATCCTACCAATATGAGTTTAAGATTAGGTGATATTGTTCCAAATTTTCAGGCCGACACCACCGCCGGTCATATTGATTTTTATGAATACCTAGGTAATAGCTGGGGTGTTTTGTTTAGCCACCCAGCTGATTATACGCCTGTTTGTACAACTGAATTGGGCCGTACCGCAGCTTTAAAAAGCGAATTCGAAAAACGCAATGTAAAAGTGTTGGCTGTTAGTGTAGATGGTTTGGAAAGCCACAAAGGTTGGGTAAACGATATCAATGAAACACAATGCGTTACTGTTGATTTCCCGATTATAGCCGATCCAGATAAAACGGTGGCTACCTTATACGATATGATCCACCCCAATGCCAGCGAAAAAGCAACGGTTCGTAGCCTTTTTATTATTGGGCCCGACAAAAAATTAAAATTGTCCATTACTTATCCAGCTAGCACTGGTCGTAACTTTTTTGAAGTATTGCGTGTCATCGATAGTTTGCAATTAACTGCAAATTATAGCGTTGCAACACCAGCAGATTGGAAAGAAGGCGAAGACGTAATTGTTGTTCCGGCCATTAGCACAGAAGATGCCATCAAAAAATTTGAAAAAGGCGTAACTGTTATCAAGCCGTATTTGCGTTATACCCCGCAACCGAATAAATAAATTTTTCTTATTTTGTTTTTAATAAAAAAGCTATCCTCAAAAAGGATAGCTTTTTTTATACAATTTAATTATTTTGCTGTAGATTAAAAGAAGGCATTAAAGGCATTTTAGCCTTGCTTCATCTTTTTATACACCTCTATTTATGAAGTGTGATTGTCCCTAACTGGTCAACGTATCCAGCACGAACGACTATATTGGTTATAGTGGTATCGTTATAGCCATTAATAGCATTTATAAACATGCTATATGAACCAGGCGCCAATCCTTTGGCTGAGAAAAACCCACTATTATTTGTGGTGGTGTAAGCGGTATCGGAAGCATTATAAATGCTGATAATTGGGTTTGATGTTGGAGGCAGAATAGTACCACTGATATTTCCGGTTGTAGCCTCGACAAAATATCCCAAAACCGGACTGAAATAAAATGCATTTTTATAAGTAACGATAGATTTTGTCGCATTAAAATCGATCCATAGCCGAAGGTTGTGTGCACCAGCACTTGTATCAAATTCGTTGCCCCGCAAATTGATAATAGCAGCGGCAGTATCTCCACTAAAAAGTTGCAGCGGATAAGTAGTGCCGCTTTTTACAAAATAATTATTGCTGCCGAGCACAAGCTTAATTATTTTTACTTTACCCGGTGGCAATCCGCTGCCGCTTGCCAGTAAGGTATCTAATGGGTTACCAAGATTGTATTGCCCACTTTGGGTATTCAATGCTATCCATTGGCTACATGTGCTATCCGCATTGGTATAATAACCGCCAAGCGTAGCACCTTTATCGCAAGTATCCATCAGCACACTTACCGATTTAATATTTACCACAACACTATCATAAGAACTGGAACCACCGCTTAAGAAAAGCGAAATAGCTTGCTTTGCCGTAGATGTATCTGCGGCCCTTGGGGTAACAATAAAATCATTTTTGTTGCAACCGCCCATCAGTGCAGCCATACCTATTGTTAGTAATAAGCTGCCAATAATCCATACTTTTTTCATGGTTTAGAAGTTTAGGTAAAGCTTTAACCATCAAACTAAAAAAGGTTTAAATCAAAAAATTGTAGGGGTGCAAAAAAGAACGGGAAGAATGTTTTTTTCCAAGAAACCGGATAAGGCAATAGACCAACAAAAAACGGGCGTGTTTAAAACGCCCGCAACAAAAAAATGTTAAATGAAAGTTGTGCTTATCCCTTCTTTTCCAATTGCTTCAGCAATGCAGTCATGTCTTTATGCAACGGAGCCTCCAAATGCAAAACATTTCCATTTTCATCTTTAAAATTAAGTTGAAAAGCATGCAGTGCAAGTCTTGATAAAATCGGGAGCTCCTCTTCTTCGGCTTTTGCTAATTTATATTTTTTTTTGATGGATGAAAGCAAAATCGGTTTCCCATTACCATACACAGGGTCGCAAACAATTGGATAACCGATAAATTTACTATGCACCCTAATTTGGTGCGTACGGCCGGTAAACAATTGATATTTTACCAAACTATAATTGCCGAAAGATTGTAGTGTCTCGTAACCAGTAATAGATGCTTTACCCCTTTTGTTTATCAACATAGTACCCAATTTTGTGCTATGCTCGGCAATAGGCTCATCAATTGTACCGTTTGGTGGAACCGGCGTGCCGATCACCAATCCCAAATACCATTTTTCCACTTCCCTGTTTTCAAATAGCTGGCTTAAGTAGCGGTGTGTTTCGGCGTTTTTTGCAAACACAATCAGCCCGCTGGTATCTTTATCCAATCGATGAACAACAAAAATCTCCCCGAACATTTTTTGTAAAATACCACGCAATGAAGTTAATTCTCCATCATGCCTATCGGGCAGCGTCAACATGCCCGAAGGCTTGTTGACAGCTACTAAATTATCATCTTCAAATACAATATCAACCAGCGGTTTGGCCATTAATTTAATTAAAGTAAAAATTAAAAGAAAAAACTCTAGTGTTTTGTTTGATTAAACTCAGAAGTTTTGAATAATTGACAAAATCAAAGCATTAAAATCCTATTTTATGCTGGAACCGGAACTCCTTTTCTTTTCCGTTCGCCAATTTGTTGACGCCACATGGCATAATACAATCCCTTCTCTTCCAATAATTTATCATGATTTCCCATTTCCACTACTTCGCCACGCTCCAACACATAAATACGGTCGGCATGCATAATTGTACTTAAACGGTGTGCAATTAACACAGTAATTTGCTCTTGCTGACTGCTTACGTCTTTTATAGTATTAGTTATTTCTTCTTCTGTTATTGAATCCAATGCGGAGGTGGCTTCATCAAAAATCAACAATTTAGGCTTGCGGAGCAAAGCACGGGCAATAGATAGCCTTTGTTTTTCGCCGCCAGAAATTTTAATACCACCTTCGCCAATTACCGAGTTGATACCATTATCTGCCCTTTCCAACAAAGTGTAGCATGAGGCTTTGTGCAACACAGACGTAATTTCTTCATCGGTTGCGGTTGGGTTTACAAACAAGAGATTTTCTCGGATTGTACCAGCAAACAATGCGGTGTCTTGCGTTACAAAACCAATTTGGGTGCGCAAATTATCATAATCAATATCGGTGCTATTTATATGGTTGTATAAAACTTGACCAGTTTGTGGGTGATATAAGCCAACCAATAATTTTACCAATGTAGTTTTTCCACTGCCG
>CAWJTH010000121.1:0-4786 GCA_963845495.1 uncultured Chitinophagaceae bacterium | reverse complement strand
GCATGGAAAAAACTTGGTTAATAGCCGCCAGAAACAAGGCCAGCACAACAATCCACTTGTAAGGTTTTAAATATTTTATGAGCAGTTTCATTTATAAAAATTCGATGTTTAAACTTTGTAAAATAATTGTTCAACCCGTTACAACAAGGAAGTTATTATAAGGTTTAAAAACAATTTGTTGGGGAAATTTCAGGTAAACTAATTTACAAAAATAAGGCTTCGCAACGAAAACCTTGTTTTGTTAGCCATTCCAAGGTTTTTGGTAAGGCAATTTGCAATCGGGGAAAAGCTTTTTCACTATCATGAAAAACAATAATGCTACCTGGCTTTATATGTTTAATGACATTTTGAAAGCATTTTTCACCATCGATATTTGTATCAAAATCGCCTGAAAGCACCGACCACATGATAATAGTGAGTGGTAAATGACGAGTGGTGAGTGGGTTGTCGGGAGTTGATTTTTCACGATTGACTATTGACCATCGACTATTGATTAGTTTTATTTGCGATTTTTTTATTCTTCCATAAGGTGGCCGGAACAAATTAGAACCAATGATTGCGTCCGCTTGTAGTATTTCGTCCAAATATTTGCCGTTTTCAGTTTTCCAACCATTGGCATGACGCATGGTATGGTTGCCAACGGCATGGCCGTTTTTTTTTGTCTCGTCAAATAGTTCTGGATATAAAACCACATTTTTTCCGATACAAAAAAAAGTGCCTTTGACGTTGAATTTTGTCAATTGCTGCAACACAAACGGCGTAGCCAAAGGGTTTGGCCCGTCGTCGAAGGTTAAATAAACAACTTTTTCCTCGGTGGGAATTTGCCAAATGCAGGTTGGGTACAACGTTCGCAGCCACCAAGGCGTATAAGTAAGATAGGACATATTAATAAGAAAGAATAACTGATTTGATTTTCCCTATCAACTTATTGCACAAATTATTGAAATCGTTTTTTGATAACGCCCCGTATTTTAATTCAATTAATTCGGTATCAATGGTAAATAGCTTTGTAATTTTAAATAGCGACGAATTTCTAAGTCTATTTAAAGCATCTGGTTTTATAACAATATCATTTGTAGCGGCAATTGATAAATTTGAGGTAATAAATACCAACGTAATATTTTGGTTTTCAATAAACAATACCAAGGCTGGACGTAACTTGTTGTCACTCAAATCAGTAAATGGAAATGGGGCAAGTACTATGTCCCATATTTTAATCGTCATATCTAGCTATTGCGTCTTTTTCAGTATAAATTTCACCATCGTCTAAAAAATCAAAAACACGTGGCGACCTGTTTTGGAGCTCCATCATGCCTTGTATCATCATTTTTTCTTCCAATCTTGCCAACACCTTTTCAGCAAAATCACTTACTTCTTTTTGTGCTTCAATCGGCAAACTTTTCATCACCTCCAAAGTGCGTTCTATAGGTTTGTTTGCTTCCATAACTATTACATTTTTATCAAAGTTAAGAAAAAAGACGCACCGCTTATCTTTGCCGCATGAGTAGTAAAGTTAGGGTTCGTTTTGCGCCTTCGCCAACGGGCGGATTGCATTTGGGCGGTGTTCGTACCGTTTTGTACAATTATTTATTTGCCAAACAACATGGTGGCGATTTTATTTTAAGGATTGAAGACACCGACCAAACCCGTTTTGTGCCGGGTGCCGAACAATATATTTTAGACTGCTTGGCTTGGTGTGGTATTGAGCCAGATGAAAGCCCGGCGCATGGTGGCGCTTTTGGGCCTTATCGCCAAAGTGAACGTAAACCAATGTACCGCCAATATGCCGAGCAGTTGGTAGCGCAAGGCAATGCTTACATTGCTTTTGATACGCCAGCGGAATTGGAAGCGATGCGTAAGGATTTTAAAACGGCTGAAAACCCTTCGCCGCAATACGGACAAGAACTGAGAATGAAAATGCGCAATTCGCTAACCCTTTCTGCAGACGAAACAAAAGCGCTGATTGAAGCTGGAACGCCACATGTTATCCGCATAAAAATGCCGCACGATGAAACAGTTGGTTTTACAGATTTGATCCGTGGTGATGTAAATTTTAATACGTCACAAGTTGATGACAAGGTTTTGTTGAAAGCCGACGGCATGCCAACTTACCATTTGGCCGTTGTGGTGGACGATTATTTAATGAAAATTACCCATGCTTTTCGCGGGGAGGAATGGCTGAACAGTGCGCCGGTGCATTTGCTGCTTTGGGAATATTTGGGTTGGGAAGATGCCATGCCTGAATGGGCACATTTGCCGTTGATACTTGGCCCCGATGGTGCTAAATTGAGTAAACGCCATGGCAACAAATACGGTTTTCCCATTTTTGCCATGAATTGGACGGATCCAAATACCAACGAATTAACCGAAGGTTTTCGTGAACGCGGTTTCTTATCGCAAGCATTTGTAAATATGTTGGCGTTGCTAGGCTGGAATGATGGAACCGGAAAGGAACTGTTCACCAAAGAAGAATTGATAAAAGCTTTCGATTTAAGCCGTGTTCACCAAGGCGGCGCCCAGTTTGATTTTGAAAAGGCAAAATGGTTCAATCATGAATGGCTGAAGCGGTTGCAAGCTGAAAGCTACAAGCTACAAGTCAAAAGCCTATTTGAAAATGCTGAGATTACAATAAATGATGAAGCCTATTTTGTAAAAGTTTTAGATATCGTAAAGGATCGTTGCACGTTATTGCCAGATTTTGTGCAGCAGGCTTCTTTTTTTTTTAAATCACCTGAAACCATTGACACCGCTTCCATCAAACCAAAATGGACGGAAGCCAAAGCTGATTTTTTTGAAATTTTAAAAGAAAAGTTATTTGTTTTGGAGGATTGGTCGGCAGCAAACGTGGAAACAATTTTTAAGGATACCGCCGCTGAAAAGGAAATAAAAATGGGCGAATTGCAATTGCCCTTCCGCATTATGCTGGTAGGCGGCAAATTTGGGCCAGGCGTTTTTGAAATTGCTGCCTTAATCGGAAAAGCAGAAACGGAAAAGCGGATTGAAAACGGGCTTGGATTAATTGGAAACTAACGATTTAGACTTTTAAAACAGCTTGCCAAATGAAACGACCGCTTCGTATACTTGTGGCCAAGGTTGGCCTTGATGGCCACGACCGTGGTGCCAAAGTAATTGCTACGGCCTTGCGTGATGCGGGTATGGAAGTAATTTATACCGGCTTGCGCCAAACACCTGAAATGGTTGTAAACGCTGCATTGCAAGAAGATGTGGATGCAATAGGTATTAGCATTTTAAGTGGTGCCCACATGACTATTTTCCCTAAAGTGATGGCTTTGATGAAAGAAAAACAGATGGATGATGTGCTGCTTACGGGCGGCGGCATCATCCCCAAAGAAGATATGGAGGCGTTGAACAAAATAGGTGTTGGCAAATTGTTTGCGCCCGGCACAACAACGTCTGATATTGCTGACTACATAAAAATTTGGGTAACGGAACACAGGAGCTTTTAGTAAGTGAATGGTGAGTAGTGAATGGTGAATAGTGGTTTAGTTTGTTCACTACTCACCATTCACAACTCACTACTTTATCTCAAAATCCAATAGCTTTTCGCCTTCTAAAAAACCTTCCAATCTATCGCCGGTAATACATTCGCCCACGCCGGCAGGTGTTCCGGTAAAAATGAGGTCGCCGATATTTAAGGTAAAGTATTGGGATGCATCTTCCAAAATCCTTTCAATAGAAAAAATCATGTTGGCGGATTGCCCTTTTTGAACGGTTGTTCCGTTTAAGTTTAATTCAAAATTTATATTATCCCGTTCTGTTAGTTCGTTCACGTTTACCCATTCGCCAATTACGGCAGATTGGTCAAATGCTTTTGATTTTTCCCATGGCAGTCCCTTTTTCTTCAATTCTGTTTGCAAATCACGGGCGGTAAAATCAATACCCAATGTAATTTCGGTATAATATTGCCATGCATTGCGGATATCGATAAACTTGCCATTCTTACAAACCTTTACAACCAATTCGCATTCGTAATGTAGCTCGTTTGTAAAAGGCGGATAATAAAAACTCATCCCAGGTGTAAGTAGCGCACTTTTGGGTTTCATAAAAATAACTGGTTCTTCCGGCACAAGGTTGCCTAATTCCTTAGCATGTGCTACATAATTACGTCCGATGCAAATTATTTTCATAAAGGATGATTTAATATTTATGGTCTTGTACTAAAATTTATCAAAACTTCAGTTGGTTTGCAATATTCATGGTTTTTTCCAACCCCATTAACACGAAACTTTCCAATAATTCAACGCATTTTTCAATTTTTAACTGAACAATAGGCCTTTCGTTTGGCAGCCATTGGCCCAATACAAAATCTACTTGTCTTCCTTTGGGATATTGATTACCGATGCCAAACCTAAGTTTAGGATATTCGGTAGTGTTCAAAATTAATTGAATATCTCTTAAACCGTTATGTCCAGCATCGCTTCCGCTTGGCCTAATGCGTATTTTATCCAATGGAAGTGCCAAATCATCCACAACCACCATTGTGTTTTTCAATTCCACTTTTTCCTTATCTAACCAATATTTAAAAGCCCGGCCGCTTAAATTCATATAAGTAGTAGGCTTAATGCAAACAATAATACGACCTTTTAATTTAATTTCCGCTACTTCCGCCAATCGGTCGATACGAAAAAAACCGCCATGTTTTAGCACAAAATCTGTAACTACATCAAAACCAATATTATGACGTGTATGCGCATATTCTGAACCAATATTGCCCAAACCAACAAATAAAAATTTATCCATTTCTTATAAGTACTTAGCCGTTAGT
>CAWJTH010000120.1:0-4546 GCA_963845495.1 uncultured Chitinophagaceae bacterium | reverse complement strand
TGCCAAAATTGGACAGGCACGTACGGCGGCAATCCAGCCACTTATTCCGACGATATAAAAAGGCAGGTTTTAATTGGCGAATACGGGGCTTGGCGAACAATTGATTTGCATACCGAAGGCGGATTTCAGCAAAACGGTATTTTAAGCGAAGACCGCATGACTCAATTGATGGAAACAAAAGTTAAACTGGCCGAAAAAGCAAAAGATAGTGCCGCCGGACAATTTTTTTGGTTGCTCACTTCGCACGATAACCCAGGCCGAGTGCAAGGCGGCGAAGGTTTTCGGGAATTGGATAAAATTGGTCCGGTAAATTACAAAGGTTTAATGACGCCTTGGGAAGAACCGCTGGATGTATTTTATATGTTCCGCAGCAACTATGCGCCAAAAAATAAGGAGCCAATGGTATATATTGTTTCGCATACATGGCCAGATCGCTGGTTGAAACCTGGCAAAAAAGATAGCATTATTGTTTATTCCAATTGCGATGAAGTTGAATTATTCAACGATGTAAATAATATGTCGTTGGGTAGAAAAAAACGTGGCGAATTTATTTCGCATTTTCAATGGGATAATGTGGATATAAATTATAATGTTTTATATGCCGTTGGATATATAAATGGAAAAGCGGTTGCTAAAGATTATATCGTTTTAAATCATTTACCAAAAGCTCCGCATTTTAGTGATTTTAATAAAAATGAAAATAATATAACCACCCCTAAAAACAATTATAATTATTTATATCGGGTTAATTGCGGAGGGCCAAATTATAAAGACGTAAATGGTAATATTTGGCTGGCCGACCGAGAACTAACTGGCGATAAAAGCTGGGGTTCTGTGTCTTGGGCAAACGATTTTATAGGTATCCCACCATTTTTTGCTAGTCAGCGCAGAACAAATAGCCCAATAGCTGGAACGCTGGACTGGCCTTTGTTTCAAGACTTTCGTTATGGTCGTGATAAATTAAAATACCAATTTCCTGTGCCCGATGGCGATTATTTGGTTGAGTTATTTTTCACTGAACCTTGGCTAGGCATTGGCGGTGGAATGGATTGCACTGGCTGGCGACAATTTGATGTGGCTATCAATAATAAAACCGTAATTAAAGATTTGGATATTTGGAAAGAAGTTGGTACGAATAAAGCAATAAAAAGGTCAATTATTGCACATGTTACTGGCGGCCAATTAATTATTTCTTTTCCACATATTGCATCGGGTCAAGCAATAATTTCTGCTATTGCTATTGCCAGTTTAAATAAGGCAATTAAACCTGCCTATGCATCCACATCTTTAATTGAAAATTTATCTTTAAATAATAAATCAGCTAAATATTTAGTGCAAACATGGATGGATAACGGCAATCAACAATTTATTGATAGCGGAATTGCATTTAGTTCGCTACCGACTTTTCTATTTGGTGCCGAATGGTTGCAATTGCCAAGCAATTTCTTTTCAACCAATAAAAATAAAATAATTCAATTTACGGTTACAGCGCCAACTGATGTATTTGTGGCCATCGATCAATCATTTACCCAGCAACCGGTTTGGCTGAAAGACTTTGTCGATACCAAATCATTTTTGGAAACAGATGAAAACGGTGGTAAAAAATATGCTGTTTATCGCAAAAGTTTCGCAAAAGGCTCGGCTGTTTTAGTGGGTAATACTGATGAAAATAATGGGAAATTTATTGTTTCAGCCATACCAACTTCCACCATCGAACCTGCTTACGATCTAAAAATTACAACTACTTACAAAGCGCCGCAAGCAATACTTCGCGGTTCTGGATTGCAAAAAACAACCATTAACGAGAAAGAATCTGTTTTGTTTAACCGAAATAATGGCGACACAATCGATTGGAAAATTTCAATTGGCGCGGCTGATGTATATTCGCTCACCATCAAATACGCCAACAATACAAATAAAAAGCTAACCGGCAAATTGGAAATTTTGGCAACTGATGGAACAATCATGAGAATTTCGGACATTACATTTTTAACAACCAAAACAGGAAAATGGAATTACATCGATAGCACCACAGGAACAATGATAAATGCAGGCAATTACATTATTCGATTGACTACTATGGATGCCAATGGATTGGGAATTTCTGGGCTTGATGTGCAATAAGTTTTTGTAAAAAGTGAAAATTGCTGCTCAAAAATGAGGTGCATGGATATTTTTGCTATTTTCCCGCCGTTCTCAGTATGAAGTTTTTGTTTTCAATTCAAAACACATGAAAAAAATTATAGCTTTTATTTTACTCGCCTTACCAATCATCGCTTTTTCTCAGCCCTTGCAAATCGTTTCGTTGCGTTGCGAAAACAAAACAAACCCTTTGGGGATAGAAAGCAAATCACCTTTACTAAGCTGGGAATTGAAGAGTGACGGACGGAATATTATACAAAAAGCCTATCAAATATTAGTGTCTGATGATTCCCTAAAGCTCCTAAAAAATATTGGCAATGTCTGGGATTCAAAACCAATCATGTCCAATATCTCCATCAATATTCCTTATGCGGGCATATCGTTGGAAGCTACCAAAACATATTATTGGAAAGTGCAAGTGTGGGACAATAAAAATAATATGAGCGAGTGGACGCAGATCAATTCTTGGCAAATGGGTTTATTGGCCAAAAAAGACTGGCAAAATGCGCAATGGATCGGTTACGACAGACTGCCGGATTCAAACGTCATCGTTCCTGCGGCACACGGCAAAGGAAAAAAAGAATGGACAGCAGGGAAAGATTTGTTGCCCGTTTTGCGTAAAAGTTTTGCGGTAGATAAACCCATAACAAAAGCCACCGTGTTTATTTGTGGGCTAGGCCATTTTGATCTCCATATAAACGGTAAAAAAGTGGGCGACCATTTTCTTGATCCGGGTTGGACAAAATACGACAAGGAAGCATTGTACGTTCCGTTTGATGTAACCTCGCAAATAAAAAATGGTGACAACGCTATTGGTGTAATGTTGGGCAACGGATTTTATTTTATCCCACACGAACGTTACCGTAAATTGACCGGCGCTTACGGTTACCCAAAAATGATTTGCCGCTTGTTGTTGGAATATGATGATGGCACCTCCGAAGATGTTGTAAGCGACGATACTTGGAAGACCTCCGACAGCCCTATTATTTTTTCCAGCATTTATGGTGGCGAAGATTATGATGCCGGAGCCGAGCAAATAGGTTGGGACGAACCCAATTTTATGGCCTATGGTTGGAAAAAAGCCATGGTGGTCGATGGGCCAACTAAGTTAAATGCGCAAATGGCCGAGCCTTTGAAAGTAATGGAAACATTAACGCCTAAAAGCGTGACCAAATTAAAAGATGGCGTTACCTACATTTACGATTTGGGCCAAAATGCTTCCGGCATTCCCAGTTTAACCGTACAAGGGCGCAGGGGCGATACCGTTCGCATTGTTCCTGGCGAGTTGCTTGGCGAAGACGGATATGTATCTCAAAAAAATACCGGCGGCCCTGTATATTTTACCTACATATTAAAAGGTTATGGTAAAGAAACATGGCAGCCCCAATTTTCTTATTTCGGTTTTAGGTATTTGCAGGTTAAAAACATCGTACAAAAAGGTGAAAAAAATCCTAATAATTTACCGGTTGTGTTAAATTTGGTTGGATTGCATACACGAAATGCCGCAGCTTTTACGGGGCAGTTCGCGTGTTCTTCCAAATTGTTCAACAGTACTTATCAATTGATCGATTGGTCTATTAAAAGCAATTTGGCTAGCTTGTTTACCGATTGCCCGCACCGCGAAAAATTAGGATGGCTCGAGGAAACGCACTTGATGGGTAGCTCTATCAGATACAGTTACGACATTGCTAATCTTTGCAAAAAAACCATTAACGACATGAAAGCAGCTCAGGATTCAAACGGTTTGATACCTGAAATTGCGCCTGAATATGTTCATTTTGAAGATCCTTTCCGGGATTCGCCCGAGTGGGGAAGTAACGGTATTATCTTGCCTTGGTACGTGTACCAATGGTATGGCGACACTCAAGTGCTGGCCGAAAGTTACAGCATGATGCAGCGCTATATCAACTATTTAAAAACAAAATCGCATTTCAACATCCTTTTCCAAGGGTTGGGCGATTGGTACGATATTGGGCCAAAAGCACCTGGCGTTTCTCAACTTACAACCCAAGGTGTTACCGCAACCGCCTATTATTATTACGACCTTACCATCATGCAAAGCATTGCACAACTGTTAGGCAAAACAGCGGACGCAGATATTTACGGAAAATTGTCGGCGGATGTAAAAACCGCATTCAACTTAAACTTTTACAATAGCGCAAAAAAACAATACGACCGTGGCAGCCAAACAGCTAATGCCATGGCAGTATACATGAAATTGGTAAATCCCGCAAACAAAGACGCGGTTGTAAACAATATTGTTAAAGATATACGCAATAGAAAAGATAGCTTGAATGTGTTAACCGCTGGCGATATTGGCTACCGTTATTTGCTGCGTGTGTTGGAAGATGAAGGCCATAGCGATGTAATTTACGACATGAACAGCCGCAGCGATGTGCCGGGT
>CAWJTH010000119.1:0-10525 GCA_963845495.1 uncultured Chitinophagaceae bacterium | reverse complement strand
ACTAATTGCTAAAACAAAGCCTCAACCAAAGGGGAGATGCAAGCGCAGAGAAAAAAGTTGCGGTATTGGATTATGGGATTAAGCAAAACATTTTGCAAAACATGACCAACCGTGGCGTTAAAGTAAAAGTTTTCCCAGCAAAAACGCCGGTTGCCGAAATTTTGGAATACGGAGCCGATGGATTTTTTATTAGCAACGGCCCTGGCGATCCTGCGCCGATGGATTATGCCATAGATACAATTAAAGAATTAGCAAAAGAAAATAAGCCGATGTTTGGCATTTGCTTGGGCCACCAATTATTGGCTTTGGCACATGGCATCCCAACCTATAAAATGCACCACGGCCATCGCGGCCTAAACCATCCGGTTAAAAATGTAGTTACCGGTAGAAGTGAAATTACTACCCAAAACCACGGTTTTGGGGTTGATCCTGAAGCGATTAGGAATGCGGAGCATATCGAAATAACGCATGTAAACTTGAACGACGACACCATTGAAGGTATTAAAATAAAAGGCAAGCCATTTTTTTCTGTTCAATATCACCCAGAAGCAACACCCGGCCCACACGACAGCCGCTATTTGTTTGATGAATTTGTTGGGATGATGTAAAACGAAATTCCATTTCGTTCATGATAGATTGTTGATGATTTGTAAGGATGATGTAAATTGCTTATAAATATTACGATGATGGTAGAAACAGAATTATTAAGAGAAGAAATAAAGCAATTCATCAACATTGCCAATCCTAGAACGGTAATGTTGGTTCACGCCATGTTGGAAGCAGACCTTGACCATGATTGGTGGGATGATCTGCCTATGGAAGCACAAAATTCTATTGACAAAGCAATGAAAGAATCTGAAGCTGGAAACGGCATAGCACATGAAGATGTTTTAAAGAAATATAGCGAATGGTTTACAAGATAATATGGATGCCAGAAGCTATTGCTACTTATATCAATAATATAAAATATCTGGAAACCAATTGGACAGAAAAGGAAGTAAGGGTGTTTATAAGGTTGGTAAAGAAAAAAGTAAAATTGCTTGAACCCATGCCAACAATTGGTCGTAAAACCAGTAGCAGAAAAGGCGTACATAAAACATTGATTCATAAAAGAATTATGCTTTTTTATCGTTTTCGACCAAGGCTAAACCAAGTGGAATTATTATCTTTTTGGCATACAAGCAGAAATCCGCAAGCCAATAAATTTCTTCCTTAAAAAACGATTCCATTCATTACTCAGCATTCACTAAATGAAAGTCACTATTATCAACGGTCCTAACCTAAATTTATTAGGCAAACGTGAACCCGGCATTTATGGCAGTCAATCGTTTGAAGATTTTTTTGCTTTGTTGAAACTTAAATATGTGGATGTTGATTTTACTTACTTGCAAAGCAATGTGGAAGGCGAATTGATAAATTTTTTGCACGAAGTTGGTTTTGAAAGCGAAGGAATTATCATGAATCCTGGCGGCTACACGCATACTTCGGTGGCGTTGGGCGATGCAATTGCGGGCATTAAATCACCTGTAATCGAAGTGCATATTAGCAACACGGCTGCACGAGAAAGTTTTCGTCATATCAGCCATGTGTCTGCAAAATGTGTCGGTACCATTATTGGTCTTGGTATGAAAGGTTACGAATTGGCGGTTGAATATTTTTTGGATAAAAAATAATCTTTATCTTTTATTGATTTGTTTTAACATGTTGGATGTAAAATAAAGTAGCAATAATAAAACACTGATAATTGCCGTCCACAACCAAATTTTGCTTAGGCTAGATTTGGTTGTTTTTGTTTCGGTTTTTGCCATTTGATTTTCCGTTATTTCGTTTGTTGGCAGTAAAGTGGCATTTTTAATGCTGTCGCTAAAAGCTGAAATATCATAAACTGGGGCAGCTAAACTATCGTTGCCAAACATTAATTTATATTTTTGGCCGGCTTTTAAATAGGCAAATAAGGCATAAGCATTTTGATAAGCTTTTACGGAATCTATTTTTAACGGCGGGTTGTCGTTGTTTTGAATGGTGAAATTTAAGGTGTCAACTTTTTCTTTTTTCATAAATAAGTTCATAAAAAAAGTATTGTTTGATTTTGAGCTAACTATGCCAATTGCGGGATTTTTATCAGCATCATAATAACCGTCTTTAAACACGACATTTCTTTCATAAAAAGATGCACCGCTCATAAATAACTGTAGCTTGCCAATTTTGTAAGGCTCATTGAAAATTAAATTAACATAACTGAATTTATTGGCGCTATCCCGTTGGGTAATTATTGGCTGTGGAATTGTAAAATAATTTTTGGATGCTTTTTGTAAATTGTTTAAAGTAGCCCATTCAGTTTCGCCATTTTTAATTAAATAGGGAACCTGCTTATTACCGATATCAAATAGTCTCATATCATCAAGTGCTGGCTTGCATTTGGCCACAATTGCCGGCAATAAATTAATTTGATAAAATCCATCTTTTACAACACTGTCAGTAAATGTTTGATATTTAAATTTATTTTGTGCATTTGCATAGCACAAAATAAATAACATTAGTAAAAGCAATTTAAATTTTGGATTCATTTTCATCTTTTATTATAATTTTTTTCAAGCGTTGGTACATAAAAGATACTACTAATAATAAAATACCCAAACAAAAGAAAGCTGCTATTTTTCCTGCAACAGGAATGTTTTGTATATCGTAAACAAAAAGTTTTATTAAAGTAATACCAAATAAAACAAGCGAAATAATTCGCAATGCACGATATTTATATTTCATTCCTACCCACATAAATGCAAACGAACATAACCCCCAACAAATTGGTAATCCGGCTTTTATATAAACCCGTTCTAGATAATCAAGGTTATTCGGTAATGAATAAAATAGCGAATTAACCAACATCATTCCTTCGCTACTAATAAAAATAACTATTACAATCGCCAAAATCCAGGTGGTAATGCCGTTATCAATTATTTTGTGTAAACCTTCTGATTTCATATAGTTTACTAACAGATAAATAATCCCAATAAATAAAATAGCGCTTAACCAATGGGCCACAAAATGCGGCATAGTGCTATTATTTACCGATAATAAATTTCTTTGTAATTCCATGGAAGCAGGAATACAGCATAAATAAATGAAGGTTAAAATGCTAAGCCAAATGTTTGCAAACTTTTTTGTTTGCAAAAAGCTTTTGGAAATAATTAAATAAATAAACGAGAATGACAAAGCATACAATAATAAATAAATCAATTGCAAATGCAAGCTAGGCAAGCGATTTCCAATTTGATAATTAATTTCGAAATAACCAGTTATAAATAATATCGCAGGAAATGCCACCGATAAAATTGGAATCATTGTCGCTTGGACTTGCTGCCCAAACCCTTTTTCAATAATTGGTTTTTTATACAAAATACTTAATACAAAAACCGCTGCTGCGCAATAGATCCCTGTTAAAAATACTTTATTAAACACGATAGGCAATAATGTTTTGTTCTGCGTAAAAATTGGTAGATAAACATTTTGCCAATCCATTAAAAGACTTATCAACATTGCTGCCGAAATAATTAGCGAAGAAACTTGGATAATCGCCAAATTCGATTTTCTGATACAACCAATACAATAACACCATTTCGGCAGCCCAAAACATAGTAATAAAATGGCCATGTAATTGCAACGGAGCAGTAATTGAAATAAATGTGAGCGTAAGGCCAATTAATAAATATAAAATATTAGTATCAATTTTTTTCCCACGCATTAAAATAAATGTAATAGCGAGATTAAAGACACCCATAGCTGCGCTAAACAATCCTTGATATTGTGTCTCGCCCATTTTATTAATAAAATATAAGCCAGCCGTAAAATACAGTCCTGTATTTGCTAATAAAATACCAAAATCAGAAGCAACAAATCTTTTATTTTCTTTAATATTATTGGCAATATTAATGGCAAAAAATAATAAATAAAATAAAGAGGCGAACAATAATCCGTTTTTATAGTCATTTGTTTTAGCATCTTCCGGCAAAAGAATAGCCCACGAAACCATTAAAATAACCGTGAAAATAAAAGCCAATACATTTAAAACCCGCCATGCTTTTTGATAAGCAATTACCAACAATCCTGTATTTAGTAATGCCAAATATGTGAACAGCGCCACATAATTATTACTTCCGTTTGAAACCATGAACGGAGCTGCAAATCCACCAACCAGCGCAATAATAGCAGTGTCTTGCCTATCGTACAAAAGCGAAAGCACCACCGCAAAAACGGTGATAATGAGCATTATAACAAAAGAAACAGGTTGCGAAAACAATGCATATTCGTGATACGCCAAGGTGATGGTAAAATAGAAAATAGCAATGCCGCCACCAATTAAAACACCGCTAAAAGCTCCATAATTTTTACGCAGAAAATGAGCAAAACCAACCAAAATACCGCCGCATAAAATACCAACAGCAACGCGACCAGCAGCACCAATCCAATCATTATCAATAGCATATTTTACAAAAAAACCAATGGCCAATACCAAAATGGCAATGCCAATTTTACTGATCAAATTTTCGCCGATAAATTTTTCAAGGTCAGGGTTTCGTTCAAAAAAACTTGGCTTTTTAGGTTGCGGAATATGTTGGGTTTTTGGTGTATGTGGCATTGCGGATGTAGTTTTAATCTTGTCCTGCAATTTTATTTCGGTCTCTTTGTTTATTGGTGTTAATACGGGTTCAAAAGTTTTTTGTACTATAGGTTCCGGATTTGGTATGGTAGTTTCTTTCTTTTTCTCAGTTGCTGGAACCGTTGCTGGCACTTGCTTTGGTATAAAAATGGAAGTGGATTCATCTGCCTGTTTTTTTAATTTCGTTTCTAACAATTTTATTTGTTCAGATAAATCGTCGATATCATTTCTAATTTTTGTGCTTTGTTCTTTGGCATTGCTTTTAGCCGTTATCACAACTATTAAAATAATTATCATCAAAAAAAACGTGAGTATTTCCATCTAGCGGCAGTTTTAATTGTATATCCAAAGATGTGGTTTTTTAATTGAGTTTAATCCTTAATATTTTCACGGTTGTCCATTCAATCTCCCCAAATTTATCTTTCGTACTTTCGCCGCAAATGCAAAAGAAAAATTTTTCGCTGGAGACTATTCTTTCAAACTTAAAGATAGATGCACTTAATGAAATGCAATTGGCTTCTCTGGAGGCCAATAAAAACCATGCTGATGTAATATTGTTGTCGGCCACCGGATCGGGTAAAACGCTAGCTTTTTTATTGCCGGTAATTGAGTTGTTAGATGCTGCCCAAAAAAATACACAAGCTATCATTATTGTTCCTTCGCGTGAACTGGCCCAGCAAATTGAAAACGTTTTTAGGCAAATGGGTACCGGTTTTAAAATGACCTGTTGTTATGGCGGCCATAAAAGGGAAACGGAAGAAAATAATTTGGTAGAACCACCGGCGGTTTTGGTGGGTACGCCGGGTCGTTTGGCAGATCATATCCGCCGCGGAAGTATCACGTTAGAATCCATAACCACATTGGTTTTAGATGAATTTGATAAGTCGTTGGAATTGGGTTTTAAAGAAGAAATGACGTTTATCATCGGTTCATTGCCCAATATAAAAAAACGGATGTTGACGTCTGCCACCGAAGCAGTAGAAATTCCCGCATTTATTGGTTTGGAAAGTCCAGAAAAGCTCAATTTTTTGTCAGATTTTGATGAAACTGGGTATAAACTGACTGTTCAAAAGTTGTTATCGCCCGAAAAAGATAAAGCTGAGACGTTATTTAAATTGATCTGCTATTTGGGCAACAGATCCGCTATTGTTTTTTGTAATCATCGCGAATCGGTAGAACGTACCAGTGAAATTTTAAAAGAAAAAGGCATCACTAACGTATTTTACCACGGTGCCATGGAGCAGCAAGAAAGGGATGCCGCTTTGTGTAAATTTAGAAATGGAACAGCTAATGTGTTGGTAACCACAGATTTAGCTGCTCGTGGATTGGATATTCCCAACATCCGCTACATTATACATTATCATTTGCCACATACAGAAGATGCGTATACCCACCGCAATGGCCGAACTGCCCGCATGGATGCTACGGGAACAATAATTGTTATTTTATCGCCCGAAGAAAAAGTACCTAGTTATATTGAGGAGCCAATTGAAACGATTAATTTACCAGAAAAGGTAGAGTTGCCCGAAAAACCAAAATGGACAACCTTGTTTATTGCCGCCGGCAAAAAAGACAAGGTAAATAAAATAGATATTGTTGGTTTTCTATCGAACCGAGGACAATTAAAAAAAGAAGACATCGGGTTGATTGATGTAAAAGATTTCTTCTCTTTTGTAGCCATCCGCAAAACGAAATTGGGCTCAGCTTTGGAATTGATTAAAAATGAAAAAATTAAGAATAAAAAAGTGAAGATTGATGTGGCGAGATAGGAGACAAGGTTTATTTTTTTCTGGAATTTTATCGAAAATGGATTAAGTACTACTTATAATCAAAAAATAATCAACATACTATGGCGAAAAGACATGAATCGGGAACAATCACTTATTCAAACGAAGAAAGCTTGGTGGCGAGAGACAAATTGTTCGATATGTTCAAGAATTATCAAGCTACAGATGATGAAATGTCACGTTCATTGGGCTTGTTTGTCCGGGGTGCCCAATTGGCCAGGTTTTTTGGCATACGGGAGCTATATGAAAAAATCGTTATGTTGCCAGGTATTATCATTGACCTTGGTACTTGGCGGGGGCAAACTGCCGTTTTATGCGAAAACTTGAGGGCGATTTTCGAACCTTTACATTTAAATAGGCGAATTGTTTGTTTTGATACATTTGAAGGCTATGTTGGATTTTCTGAAAAGGATAAAACAAGCGATTTACATAAAAATGGAACCTACAGCGTTGGTGGAGATTATGCAGAATTTTTAAATGAATTGCTGATTGTACATGAGCAAAACAATGCCATGGGGAATAATTTCGGTAAGCACAAAGTAATAAAGGGCGATTGTACATTTACGCTTCCAAAATATTTTGAGGATAATCCGAGCGAATTTGTAAGCTTAGCTTTTTTTGATGTTAACTCTTACCAGCCTACCTTAGAATCATTTGAAATAATTTATGAGAAATTGGTTCCAAATGGTGTGATTGCATTTTGGCAACTTACCCAACAAAAAATACCTGCCGAAGGAACAGTTTATGCCAATAAACTACTCAATAAATACAATCATGTTATCCAAAGGTCACAATTTTACCCAGGCCTCTGTTACATAATTAAAAAATAAAGTAATGGAAATTGTGATTATTGGTAACGGCATATTAGGCTTAACAACAGCTTACCGCTTAATAAAAGCTGATAACAATATAAAAATTAAGCTAATAGGGCCTTATAACCATAAAGGCTGCGCTTCGCTGGCTGCCGCTGCAATGTTCAATTCATTTGCTGAAGTTGATCGCAACACTTTCGACAATGAATTCGAAAGAAAGAAATTCATGTTCAATAAAGCGTCTACGCCTTTGTGGCCTGATTTATTAAAAGAAATAGAAGCGGATGCAGATCGAAAATTAGAATATGGCTTTGGTACGTTTGTTATTAATAATCATTCAACTGATAATCTTGAAGATGAAAATTTTGATGCCATCGTCGATGCATTAAAATTGTTTGATGAACCATTTGAACAGGTCGCCCCTTCAACTATCCCTAATTATAAACCATCTTTTTTTGGCAGGGCTGGCAGGGCAATCTACATCAAAAATGAAGGTTGGACCAATCCAGTATTATTGTTGGAAGCGTTGGATGCCGTTTTGTTAAGAAGCGGCAGGGTAAGCTTTGTTGACGCTTGTTGCAAGTTTTTGCAACAGGAAAATGGCAATATAAGTTATGTGTTGCTCGACAATGGTGATAAAATTGTTGGCGACCAGTATGTTTTAACGCCGGGTGCCACTTTCGGAAAAATAGTTGAAGCCTCCAATTTCAACCTTAATTTCCCTAAAATTTTTTACGGAATAGGGTGTAGTTTGCTACTTAAAACAAATGAGGCTACATTGAGCCATTGTGTAAGAACGCCCAACAGGGGATTAGCTTGTGGTGTATATGCTGCACCGCAAAACAGTTCGCATACACTTATTGGGGCTAGCAATTTTATTTCTCCCGAACCAAACGATCATGCCCGTATCACCAGTATTTACACGCTGTTAAAGGCGGCTATGGAACAAATAAATTCAGATTATTACCGCAGCGATTTAACAAAAGTAAATGTTGGTTGGCGTCCAACATCAGAAGATACATTGCCATTGATAGGTAAAACGTCTATAAACAATTTGATTGTTGCAACTGGTACAAAACGGGATGGCCTCCATTGCTCGCCCGTCATTTCAATTATTTTGGCAAACTTGGTGTTGGGTATTGAGGATGAATATGATATCGACCTGTTTAAACCTGAAAGAAATCCTACGCGAATTTATGGAAGGGACGAGGCGATACAAATAGCGGTGCGGCAATCGATTAATGCGGCCACACAACATGATTTTAGGCCGGCCAAAAACAGGATGATGGAAAATTTGGAAGAGTATTTTTTTGATACCTATTCTAAATTGCACGACAAAGTTGGTGCCTATAATTGGGGCATCCCGCCAGAAATGATTGACATGTACAAATACGGGCATTGCAAATGATCGGCTAATAAAATACAAACAATAGTGAAAATTTCCATCGTAACCTCCCTCTATAAATCATCCAATTATGTTTCCGATTTTTATCGCAGGCATGTGGATGCGATACGTGACATACATGTTGATTACGAATTTGTTTTTGTCGATGACGGCTCACCGGATGATTCTGCAAAAAAAACAATGGAGCTGATTGAAAAAGATCCGAAGGTAAAGCTGATAGTCCTCTCAAAAAATTTTGGCCAATACCCCGCTATGTTTGCAGGCATGGCGCATGCAAGTGGGGATTTTATTTTTACTTCGGATAGCGATTTGGAAGAACCACCAGAAAACATTTCGGCATTTTATCAGAAAATGACCGAACAAAATGACATCGATTTTTTATATGCCATAACAAGGGAAAGAAAAGGTGGGCCGATAAGAAAAATAATCGGAGGTTTTTTTTATGTTGTAATGAAATGGTCATCCAACGTAAATATCCCCAAAAACATGTCGTGGCAAATAATGATGACAAAAAAGTATGTGGATGCGCTTTTAATGCACAAAGAAGCAGAGACTTTACCCGCAGGGTTGATGATGATAACAGGGTTTAATCACGATTCAATACTCATCGATAAAGCTTACAAGGGTACTAGTAGCTATTCGTTCAACAAAAGGTTGAAAATGGCATTTGATGCCATCACGGCTTTTTCTTCCAAACCCTTGATGTTTGTTGGGTTTACGGGAATTACAATTACAGTTATTACTTTTTTTGCCGGAATAGCAGCAATCATTTCAAAATTGTTTTTTGTTGATTATCGGCCCGGTTGGATATCCATCATTTTATCAATATGGTTTGTGGGCGGCCTCATTTTATCTTCGTTGGGAATTGTAGGTATTTATATTGCTAGGATTTTTAACCAAGTAAAAAACAGGCCATTGTACATTGTGAAAGCGGTTATTGGCGGCGAAGACAAACAAACCTAAAAGCACCAATTCCAAAAAAAAAATCATCAGATAATAAAACTTGGTCGCTTTTTAAATCATTGTCCATTACATCTTTGTCTGTATGGAAGTAATTGAAAGCTTGATGATATTTATTTCGTTTTTAAAAATAAATGTTATCGCCTACTTTTGATATCCTACTTTTATTTGACGGTATTTTACACTTGTAGCGATCTAAATTGTGATAGTTATCAAAAGTTAGTTCTCTTTTACTCGCATAATATAAACTAATCTTTCATGCCCAACTTTATCACCGCAAAGTTTTCTTGATGTAAACCCAGCAATATATGCTCTTGGCTGCTTTAGTTTCTGATTAATGGCTTACAAGTTGCCAATGATAAAATTCCATGAAAGGGATTAGGAGCAAAACCGGTATCATGAGCCCATTTTACCATTTCACCAATCGAATTCTAATCGCTTACCACAAAACCTTTGTAATTCCATTTGCCTTTTAAAATAGTGCGTTGTAAATAACCATTACCCGTTGCCGGAATGCCATTTAATATATTAAAAGAATTCATAAATGTAGCCACGCCAGCATCAGCCACCGCTTTAAATGGCGGTAAATAAGTTTGCCATAATTCCAAATCGCTCATATCACGCATTATAATCCCTGCCAGCAATGGCTGCGCCATAAGCTGCAAAATGTTTTGCGCAGGCCATAATGGCATCGGTGCCGCCCAATATTTCGCCCTGAAAACCTTTTACCCGTGCTTTGGCTACAAATACAGATCTTCACCAGCGCCTTCCATTACGCGGCCCCAACGTGGGTCACAGGCAATGTCCACCATTGGCGCAAACGTCCAGTGGATAACGGTTGCGGCCGCTTCTTTGGCCGCCACATGTGCCGAATTTTTAATGGCATCCATGTCAGCAATGCGTG
>CAWJTH010000118.1:0-64899 GCA_963845495.1 uncultured Chitinophagaceae bacterium | reverse complement strand
TCAACAATGCTACATAAATTGGATTATCATCTACTATTAAAACTCTCATGTTATATTGTTTTTTATTTTTAAAACATTTTAGATTTATTTCTATCAGATCATTGTGTGGTGTGTACACCTTTCGTGTATAAAGCACTTAATTTAAAAAGGCCTTATTAATTATTCTTCATCCCATGTTGTTCTATCCGGGTTATTTGTGTTGCAACAAATATGGCCGTTAAAACACATAGCTTTAACCAACCCCATAACCGGGCTTTGGCATTTTGCCACATAAAATATTGGAATTTAACAACGGTAAGAAAAATGATTATAGCTAGAGCCTATGCCATTTCTCTAAAACATTTACTTTATTTGTTGAAATTTAAATAAGTAAAAGTTCTGCTCAAAGTGTTGAGCTTAAGATGGTAATCGCAGTTTTTTTTAAATACCAAGTTTCACCGTTTTCGAAGCATTGTTTAAAATTTTGTTTAAAGGTAACATTTTTTCAACGCTAGGTTCAACACAAACATAATAATTTAATCGTATTTTATAGTTTATAAATTATTTTAATTGTACGTAACACAATTATTGATAACCCACTGGGTAATACTCGTTTATTGATATAAGTGTTATTGTCATTGTCAAAAAATAAATTAGAGGTATTGCGAGTTTATCTTACTACATTTTAGACCAAAAAGGCATATACAATTTGAATTATTTCTATTTATTAAAAAAATAATATGATTATATATAAAAACAAATTCTACCCATTAATTAAATTATTACTACTAATTTAAACACGTAGTATCAAAAGAAAAGTAAAGAATAAAATAAACAAAAGTTGGATATCCATTCAAGGAAAGTAAAACAGCTCAAAAACATTTTTTAAGATGTATCTTGGCTAGACTTAAAAATAGTTTGATAACCATATCCAAATGATTCGGCACAACAGTGTGCAACCCCAAAATTTAAAATTTTACCAATCTTCCTCTTTTATTGGTAATTAATTTGTGCTTAAATACGGGTCTATTTCACTTGTGCTTTTTTCGTCGAATATCCCCTTCAAACGCCTATTCAGAATTTGATGTAGTATTTATCAATTGTACCAATTTAATCAGATTGTTATTTCAAGCAATTAAAAATTAACACTAAATTTCTCATATTTATATCTTAGACATATTTGTTTGGCAACATTATGTCCTTATTTAAAATGACCAGAACGTTCATTGAATAAATCAAACATCTGTTTTAACAAATGATACTATTTTACAAATAACACAAGCACAATTTTGCGTTTAATAAAAAATTGTATAAATTATGAATCCGCATTTATGCTTTAATAACATAATAATAGTCGATAGTTCTATTTATTGTTTTAATATAATAAATAGCGTATTATTTAATCTTCATGCATCATTTAAAATGTGTGCTTTTTTTTCACTGCTACCTAATGTCAGCAAAGAAATAAGTTTATCGGATAAATTAAAGCAGCTCAAATATTTATCCTCCAATCCCCCAATTGAATTTTTCTCCAAAATCATGCTAGCGTTAGAATAAATATTTATTATTACTTACCTGTCGTCATAAATTAAATCATTTATAATTAAAACCCTTTTAGCTGTATTAAACAAAAGATTTAAAATACAATTTTTGTCTTTTTTCAAAACATCATTCGCTATTTATTCCCAAGCTATCCTCTTAATTATTATTACCTTTTAAATGCTAATAATGCATTTATAGCTGTACAATATTTTGTATTAGTATTTGTAAAGATACTCATTTAATAAAGTAAAATAAGATTGCAATATGAAAATAGTTATAGTAACTAAAACTGTTATAATAAACAACAAAAGTCCATGACTTATGAATGCAGTTTACCAATTCCTTTAACTATAATTCGATTCACATATCCAATATTTTACAAATAGCAAAATGTCAAAAATTAAATTTCTATTGCTTGGTAGCCTTTTGGGGGCTTTATCACTTTTATCGGTAAATAATACATCTGCACAATGTGGGGGCTTGGGAAAACAGGATCCGATCATGAGTTCTTATCATGGAACAATTGCCACCTTGGCCAGCGGAGGTTTTGAACTTTGGGGAGAAAATATGAACGGCGACGGTATTTCAGATATATTGTCGCCTACGCAGCTTGTAAACGGAACAAACAATTTTAATTTTACGGGAACTCCTTTATTGGCAACATTGGCTTCCCACGACCAAAACAACAATAATAATTTTCTGCTTACCACCACAGGCTTGTATATATGGGGCACTGCAAGCGTTACGGTAAGCCCCTCGGTGTTTCCGGGCGGTGCCATGGCTACCTTGTCATTGCCCAGCGGCGTGGTTCCGTCAGATATAAGGATGATGGACGCCTGTAATGGGCTTTTGCTGGTAACTTACAGTGGTGCTGTATGGGTACGAGGTCTTAACCAAATTGTTGGCGGGGTTGCTGCTAATCTACCACAGGCATACGGAGATGGCTCGGCTAATGTAGATGACAACTGGCACAAAGTTATGACCAGCGTAGGTATTCCTTTAACAAACGTTGCCGATGCAAGATTCAGCGGTTCGCAAATATTTATGGTAACCATCACCAACAAATTTTATACTTGCGGGCCAAACGTTTATTTGGGCGACGGATCATCGGCTCAGTCATTAAGCTATGCCACTTTAATGACATCTCCCCCTTGGGTGGCTGGCGTTACCACAAAACAGATTGACGTGACTTGCGGTCAAGCAGTGGGCGGAAAAATCAACTATTTTGTGTTGGGCAGCGATGGCACCATATACGCTTTAGGCGACAATAGAGGCGGTTCGTTAGGTATTGGCAATGCGGCAAATACGGCATCTAAAACTTGGCAAACAATAGCATTAGCCAATATAGCTTGGATAAGCGCCAACAACCACGATCCAAAATTTGCTGCTGTTGGTGCCATCACTGCAAGTGGAACATTATATACTTGGGGCACCAACGACACATACATGCTTTCACAAACAATCCCAAGTGGGACTAGTTCTACCATACTTACCCCTACCGTACCGCAAGGTTTTGCGGTGGGAACCGACATTGCAAAGTCTTTGGAAATTGGTGGGCATACTTCTGTATATGTAAAAGTTGGTAGCGACAGATACTGTTATGCAGGCCATCATATTAATGGGAGCATGGGCAACGGTGTTGATGATGATTTAGCCCAGCAAACTTACGATTGTTCATTAACCGGTCCTTTACCAGCCATTTGCGGTGCAACGGCAACAGATTATGGGGATGCTCCGATATCGTATGATGCGATTAGCCCGGCTTATGATTATTATGCGACTGCCTATAATAATAACCCATCCATGTATTTATGTTTAGGTGCAACCCTGCCCAGCAATGAAAGTGCACCAAAATCAGTTATTAGCGGCGCCACTTGCAACTCCCCGTGCGGCGACGGCGTCGAAGAAGAAGGAGTAAGCACTTTTCCGGCCGTTGCCGGTGGCACTACAAGAAATATTCCTTCCTACACAGTAAACGTAAAAGTGCATAATACAATAGGCACCAATGCAATATTGGGGGGATGGATAGACTGGAATGGGAACGGTACATACGAAGCTTCGGAAGGCGCAACAGCAAGTGTACCGGACGGCTCAACCGGTACAGTAGCCCTTACGTGGACATCACAAACATTGGACGGCGCTATTGGTAGAACCGGGACTTACGCACGTTTCAGGATAACCACCGCTGCGGACGGGCTTACAACATCCGATTTTGGCGGTGCCAAAAGTTTTGGTGAGGTGGAAGATTATTATGTACCCTTCAATACTCCATTGCCGGTAACTTTTAAAAGCTTTACCGCTACGGGCAAAAATTGTGAAATACTCATAAATTGGGAAACCTTACAAGAATCGAATAGCGGATATTATGCAGTGGAAACTAGTGCTGATGGCAAAAACTTTCTGGAGGTTGGACAAGTTATCAGCAAAAACATCATCACTGGCAGCAATTATTCTTATCTTTTTGCTCATCCATTACCAGGTAATAATTTTTTCAGACTCAGGGCGGTAGATTTTGATGGCAAATCTTATTATAGCGATGTGATCTCAGTTTTTAGCACATGCGCTGCGCCTAATACTTTATTGGTGGCTCCGAACCCCGCAAAAAATACAGTAACTGTTTCTGGCACCTACGCCATAGAAAATATTACCGTTATAGATGCGGTTGGCAAACAATGTATGGTATTAAAAGGTACTGGAACCAGCCAGAGCATTGATCTAATGGGGCTTGTGAAAGGTGTTTATATATTGCAGGTAAAAAGCGGAGACAACAAAACAGCAAATGTAAGATTGGTCAAAGACTAATGCCAAACGTTACTAGTTTAAACGGTTGGCAAAAGGTTATACTTACTTAACCCCTAACACCAAGGCTCGGTCGCTTAATAGTGGCCGGGCTTCTTTTTTAATTCACCATCATGTATCAAAAATAGCGGAGCCGGAAAGTTGTTTATCAAGTCCACGCAATTGAAATAGAAGTTTTATTATGGCATTTTTTTAATCCCGATTTTTGTAATGTTTACTTTGTGTTAACTTTGGCGATATTCTATGAGAAAAAATTAACCAAAACAATAATCGTATTGCCATGGCTTCGTACGATCAACTTTCTGAAGAAGATTTGTTGCCGCTTTTAAGAGAGGGCAATCAGGAAGCATTTACTCAACTTTTTTATGCCCATAAAGCCAAACTGTTCAGTTTTGTTTTTGATTTAACGCAATCGCAAGAAAAAGCAGAAGACATTGTACAAGACGTTTTTTTGAAAATATGGCAGCAACGCGGAAGGCTAACCATCGCTGAAAATTTTAATGCTTATGTTTTTAGGATGGCGCAAAACCATGTCATCGACCAATTGCGGAGGCTTTCCCGCGAAACACTTATCCTGTGCGATATTTACAAAAAAGATTTGGGCACAGCAGATAATCCAGAATATTTGTTGGAACAGAAAGAGTTGGCCCAAAAAATAAAAGACGCGGTAGAAGCGTTGCCACCTCAACAAAAAAAGATTTTTGTACTACATAAAGAAAAGGGTCTTAGGCACGAAGACATAGCCAAAGAATTGAACCTTTCAGTTTCCACCGTTCAAAACCACATGTTCAGGGCCATCGAAAACATCCGTAAAAATCTTCGCATCGCCAACCCCGAAGCTATCTTTTTTATTGCCATTTTAATCGGCTTTCATTTTATTTAAAAATTTTTTTTGAACCGCTGGGTAATCTGGTTCCTTCAATCGTCTTATGTTAGAAGCGGATGATTTTTTGTTATCAAATAATGAATCCTGCGTTGTAAACGGTTGAAGCGGCTGGTTATTCCAAAACAAAACGTATGTCAGAAAGTAGGTTGCATTATTTATTGGAACGCTATTTTGCCCAAAACTGCACTGCGGCGGAAAAGGAAGAATTGGCACAACTTACAGCAGACAGCAATGATGATGAATTGAAAAGTTCGCTACAGCAATTGTGGTTCCGTTATAATGCACATACTGATTTATCAGCTACGCAATCGGCCAAAATACTTACAAATATATTTTCTGCCAGTAAAGAGAAAACAGCTTACACCAATATCCCAACAGCGCCGGTACATAAGTTGCCAATTATAAATTGGCGTTGGGCGGCAGCGGCAATTGTTTTAATGCTTTGCGCTAGCACTTATCTTTTTGTGGGGCAAAAAGATAAAACCCCAATTGCGGCCACGGCTCCAACCAAAACCATCAACGATGCGCAGCCCGGAAAAAACGGTGCCATTTTAACATTGGCAAATGGTCAAACAATTGTGTTGGACAGTTTAGGCAATGGCGTGGTAGCCAATCAAAACGGAGCAAAAGTAGTGCTGCAAAATGGCCAATTGGCTTATCAAAACGGCGATAAAATAATAACTGCCGACAGCACGCCATTGCTAAATACCATGACGACGCCAAGAGGCAGGCAGTTTCAAGTGATATTGCCTGATGGCACAAAGGTTTGGCTGAACGCGGCTTCATCCATCACCTACCCCGTTGCATTTGCCGGCAATGAAAGAAAAGTGTCTATTACCGGCGAAGTTTATTTTGAGGTGACAAAAAATGCGCAAAAGCCGTTCAGGGTGAAAGTTAACGATGCCACCGAAATTGAAGTACTGGGAACACATTTTAACATCAACGCCTACAAAGACGAAAATAGCATTAACACTACTTTGTTGGAAGGTTCGATAAGACTTCATAACAATACAGAAAAAGCAATTTTAAAGCCTGGACAACAGGCGCAGGTATCGCAACCATTTAATACAAAACCTTTACCCATACAGGTTTTGAGCGATGCCGACGTAGAAAAAGTAATGGCTTGGAAAAATGGCGTATTCGATTTTCAAGATGCCACTTTAGAAGAGGTAATGAGGCAGTTGCAACGCTGGTACGATATAGAAGTTGTGTACGAAAAAGGCGTCCCGAAATTGGAATTTATAGGAAAAATGGGGCGTGATCTTTCGCTAACGGCGGTATTAAACGGGCTGCAAATGTCGAAAGTGCATTTTAGATTGGAGGGCGGCCGGAAACTGATTGTACTCCCATAAATGAAAATAATGTTGTTATTATACTACAATAAAAAAAACTGATTGTTGATTATTTCTCACCGCTAACTAATGTAAAGCCAGCGTTTTGATGGCCATCTGAAACGCTGCATTACGGTCGATTCAACTTACTGCTTAGATTTTTTAACCAACCAATGCGAAAAAATGATACAAAAAACTGCTTTTTGTAACGGCAACGTCGTGCAACGTTTTGCCAAATTAACGCTCGTTATCCAATTTATTGCCTGCCTACTGGTGGCATTGCCAACCATCGTGCATGCACAAACAGGTACGCAAACAATTACCTTTTCGGGCAAAAATGTGCCGTTGGATAAAATTTTTAAAGCCATTGAAACCCAATCTGGCTATACTGTTTTTGCCAATAAAGATTTGTTGAAAGGTTTACATCCCGTAACGGTTTCGGCCAAAGACATGCCGGTAAAAGACTTTTTGGAAACCGTGCTTAAAAACCAACCGATCGGCTACGAAATCAACAACAAAACCATTTTTATCAAAGAAAAAATGGCCGCCGCTGCTTTACCATCACCAACTACTGAACAAGCATATGTGCCAAAAAATAACATACCGATTGACATAGCCGGCCCTATCCACAACACAAAAGGCGAGCCGATGCAAGGCGTTACCGTTTCGATAAAAGGTACAAAATTTTCCACTACTAGCAATGCCAATGGTGAGTTTGCCATAAAAGCGCAACCTGGGCAAACTTTAGTGATTTCCTACATTGGCTATCAAACGCTCGAAGAACCGATAAAAGGCCGCAACCATGTTGATATCACGCTGAAAGAAGCTATTAACGAAATGACGCAAGTAGTGGTAACAGCTTTGGGTATTACTAAAAAAACAAGGTCGCTAAGTTATAATGTACAAGAGGTTTCTGGTAGCGAAGTGAACAATGTAAAAGACGCCAATTTTGTAAATAGCCTTTCTGGTAAAGTAGCCGGCGCCACTATCAACAGTAGTTCTGCGGGCATTGGCGGTTCGGTACGGGTAATTATGCGGGGAGCCAAATCGCTATTTGGCAATAACAATGCCTTGTATGTGGTGGATGGCGTACAATTGCCCGACTTAACTACCAACCAAGCCAGCGATGTTTTTTCTGGCGCAGGTGCAACCGGCGATGGCATTTCGAATATCAATCCCGATGACATTGCCTCCATTTCTGTTTTAACCGGCCCTGCGGCGGCGGCTTTATATGGCAGCCAAGCGGCAAACGGTGTTATCATGATTACCACCAAAAAAGGTTTGAATGGTAAGCTAAGTGTCAATTTTTCTAACAACACCAGCTTTTTTAGTCCGTTTGTGTTACCTAAATTTCAGAACGAATATGGCTCTGATCCCGGTGATTTTTATAGCTGGGGCACCAAGTTGAAAACGCCAAGCAATTATAATCCCAACGACTTTTTTCAAACAGGCTTAAATGAAACCAATGCGCTGAGTCTTTCCACCGGAACTGATAAAAACCAGACTTATTTTTCCGCCTCTGCGGTTGATGCCAAGGGAATTATCCCCAACAATAAATTAACGCGGTACAATTTTTCGGTGCGCAATACATCTTCTTTTTTAGATGATAAAATTCATTTAGACCTAAGCCTGATGTACATCAATGGTTTAGAGCAGAATATGATTTCGCAAGGCCAATATTTTAATCCTATTGTTCCTATTTATCTTTTTCCGCGGGGCGATGATATTGAAAAATACCAAGTGTACGAAAGGTATGACGCATCCCGCAATTTTAAAACGCAGTTTTGGCCTTACGGTGATATGGGTTTTCAAATGCAAAACCCTTATTGGATCATCAACCGCGATTTTTTTAACAACAATAAAGAAAGATATGTGTTGAGTGCCGGCGCAAAATACCAGATAACTGATTGGTTAAACATTACCGGCCGTGCCAAATTGGATGATAATTCAACCGTTGGTGAAAAGAAATATGATGCCTCAACTTCTGGTTTGTTTGCTTCCGCAGCAGGTGCGTATTACAACAATACAGCCACTACTAAACAAATTTATGCAGATGTAATTGCCAATGTAAACAAATCGTTCGGAAATTTTGACTTAACCGCCAACATCGGAAGCAGTATTTTAGATACCAAATATGCCCTAACTGGTTATGGCGGCAATTTGTTAAGTGTTCCCAACCTGTTTGCATTTGGCAACATAAATAGTGTAACAGCAGCTGCTACGCAGGATGGATATCACGATCAGGCGCAATCCATTTTTGCCAGCGCCCAATTGGGTTATAAAAATATGATTTTTTTGGACGGAACCGCCAGAAATGATTGGTCATCTGCTTTAATCAATACCACCGCCGGTTCTATATTTTATCCATCTATTGGTTTATCAGCCGTGCTAACTGATTTGTTTAAACTTCATTCCAACGTCCTTTCTTTTGCCAAAGTAAGAGGATCGTATAGCGAGGTTGGAAATCCGCCGCAGCGTTTTATCACCCTTGCCTCCTACCCTATTATCGGCGGTTATCCGGTTACCAGTTCTTATTTACCGGCCACAGGTTTACAGCCTGAAAGAACAAAATCAACCGAAGCTGGTATCAATTTAAAATTCCTACGCAACAAGATAAACTTGGATGTAACACTTTACAATTCATCTACTTACAACCAATTGTTTAACCCAACATTAGCGCCCAGCACCGGTTATAGCAGTTTTTATGTAAACGCAGGCGAGGTTAATAACAAAGGCATTGAAGCAGCACTGGGTTTCAATGGCAAAATAGGCCCGGTTGAATGGAATTCTACCGCCACGTTTACGCTTAACCAAAATAAAATTGTACAACTACTTACCAGTTATACCGATCATACCACCGGGCAAACAGTAAGTGTAGATAGTTTAAGTGTTGGTGGAACAGGCAGTTATATGATGTCTTTGGTAAAAGGCGGATCGATAGGTGATATTTATGTAACCACTTTAACAACTGATGAACACGGCTATATTTATGTAAACTCATCTACCCAAACGGTAACCGCTGCGGTAAATACGTACATTAAAGCGGGCAACGCCAATCCCAAATACACCATTGGGTTTAGGAACAGTTTCAGCTTTAAAAATTTCAACCTTAATTTTTTGGTGAATGCCCGAGTGGGCGGTGTATGTGTGTCGGTTACGCAGGCCATTATGGATGCGTTTGGCGTGTCTGAGGCGTCTGCCAAAGCACGGGATAATGGCGGCGCCATTGTAAACGGTTATAAAATTCCTGCGCAGCCTTATTATTCGGTTGTGGGCGGCGGTGTTGCCGGTGTTGGATCAATGTATGTGTACAGCGCAACCAATGTGCGTTTAGGCGAAGCATCTTTTGGTTACACTTTTCCTGCTAAATTTTTTAACGGTAAAATACACGGCGTAACGCTGGCAGCAACCGGCCGCAACCTGTTTATGTTTTACAACAAAGCGCCTTTCGACCCCGAAACTACCGCCAATACCGGCACTTATTACCAGGGCATCGATTATTTCATGCAACCCAGCCTCCGCAGTTTTGGGTTCAGTGCAAAAGTTCAACTCTGATAATATCTTAAATCTTCAAGCTATGCGTATCCATAAAAATATTTCTTTCAGCCATATCAGGTTTGCTATTGTCAGTCTCTTTATAGTCTGCTGCTTTTCCTGTACCAAAAATTTTAAAGACTACAATACCAACCCCAACAATGCTACGGATGCCATGTTGCAAACAGATAACCTAGCAACGGGTGTTTTCTTTTCGCAAATGGAACAAAACGTTTTCCCCGTTGCGCAGCAACCCGCCTTTGGTGATGAAATGTACCAAGTGGTGCAAAATTTGGCCGGCGATGTATATTCTGGTTACATGGGTGCCAGCAATAACTGGTTCGGCGGTGCAAACAATACTACTTATGCGCTTACGCCCAGTTGGTACGGACAAGCGTTTAACCGGGCTTTTTTAAGTGTGATGCCAGCTTGGTTAGCTATTAAAAACAAAACCCAAGGCCAAAGTTCCAGCCAGCACATTTATGCACTGGCACAAATTATAAAAGTGGAAGCCATGCACCGCACAACTGATATGTACGGGCCACTTCCCTATTCAAAATTTGGTAACGGTTCTTTAACCACGCCTTACGATGCCCAGAATACCATTTACGCTTCGTTCTTTAGCGATTTAGATTCGGCCATTGCTATCCTTTCAACCTACGTTCAAAATTTTCCTGGGTTAAAACCGCTGGCTAGTTACGACCTGATATATGGTGGCGATTATGTAAAATGGATAAAATTTGCCAACTCGCTGAAGCTTCGCTTAGCTATGCGTATTGCTTATGCTGATCCTGTAAACGCCCAAAAATACGCAGAAGCTGCCGTGAACAACGCTTATGGAACGATGACTACCAACGATGATAATTGCTTTTTGGTAAGCGCAAACGGCATTCAAATCCACAATCCCTTAGAAATTATTACCGATAATTTTGATGATATACGGATGGGTGCCAATATGGAATCCTTCCTAACTGGATTTGCCGATCCAAGGTTACCATATTTGTTCAACAAAGCCGTGGCCGATAATCTTTACCATGGCATTCGCAATGGCATTTCTATTACCAACAAAGCGTTATACACTACGCCATTTTCAAAATTAAATGTGTTGCCAGCAACGCCAATCCGCTGGATGTCGGCGGCAGAAATGTACTTTTTAAAGGCGGAAGGTGCTGTTCGCGGTTGGAATATGGGTGGAACGGCGCAAACCTTTTACCAGACTGGTATCCAAACTTCGTTTGACCAATGGGGCGCCGGCTCGGCAACCACTTACATGGCCGATTCATTGAAAAAAGCCGCCGCTTATACCGATCCTTCTAACGCAAGTAACAATGTGGTGGCAGGAACTAATTTAAGCACCATCATCATAAAATGGAAAGAAGCAGATGCTGTGGAAACAAAGTTTGAAAAAATCCTCACCCAAAAATGGATTGCCGTTTACCCCGACGGGCAGGAAGCTTGGAGCGAATTTAGGCGAATGCGTTATCCAAAAGTATTTCCGGTGGTGGTAAACAACAGTGCCGGATTAATTAACACCACCACACAAATAAGGCGCTTACCGTTTCCCCAAACAGAATACCAAAGCAACGCCGCAGGCGTGGCAACCGGTGTTTCATTATTGGGCGGTGCTGATAATGGCGGAACAAAATTATGGTGGGACAAAAAACCATAATCGTTTTGCAACGGCTCAAGCCTTAAAAACAACATTTCTTATCTTAAAAAAAGTATAATGAAACAGAAATTGGAACAGCTTCTTTGCGCAGCTATTATGGCGATGGCGTTTGCTGGCTGTAGCAAACAAAATACTGCTGAAGCACTATCTGTACAAACTCCAATTGTTCATACAGATGAGTACTATGCTAACCTTCGAGCGTATAAAAATTCGCCGCACCAAATATTTTATGGTTGGTTTGCTGCTTACGGCAATAAAGAAGGCGTTATTGCCGATTATAAACAATCGGCTTCTTGGGGCGAACACATTGCCGGTTTGCCAGACAGCCTAGACTTTTGTAGCCTTTGGTCGGGCATCCCGTCACTTAACCAAGGCGATTCGCTTTCTACTTACAACCCCATTGCATATAACGAAATGCGCAGCTCGATGGCTATAAGGGGAATAAAAATGGTGATACCAGAAATTTGCAGGATCCAGAAATACAATGGGAAATTTGCATTGAGCACCCAAGGTTTACGTGATTATGCCAATTATCTGCTTAATATGGTGCGCACATATAACCTTGACGGGTTGGATCTTGACTATGAGCCAAACAACGGCACAACTGTCGATTGGCTTTCGGGCGCTAATCTTACCACATTTGTTCAGATTTTGGGCGATTCTATCGGGCCAATGTCGGCCCATCCTGACAAATACTTGATATTAGATTATTATACCGATGCAATACCATCAGCAGTAGGCCCTTATATTAATTATTTGGTCAATCAATCTTATACGCAAGGCGTTACCACTACTTCAGCTTCGTTCCTACAAGGCCGGTATAATTCAGTAAGCTGGTTACCAACCAACAAATTTGTTGTTACCGAAAATTATGGTACTTGGTGGGCAACCGGCGGCGCTCCATTTACAGAAGCCAACGGCAATATGCTTACCAAAGAAGGAACACAAATGTTTTCAGTAGAAGGTTTTGCACGCTGGAACCCGACACAAGGTAAAAAAGGCGGCTGGGGAGGATTTTATTTTGATGATGACTACAACAATTCGCCTGCTTATTATTACACACGCCGCAGCATTCAGATCGTAAACCCCGCAGTGCATTAAAAGATGGCAGTTGGCGGATGTGGCAGATGGCGGCCATAAAAAACGCAGTCATTTAAAACATTAAGCCTGCCATCCGCCATCCTTTCTACTAATTTTTAAATCAAAAAAAAATGAAAATAGTACCATATAATCGCAGCGTGATGTTTATGACCGTGCTGGTCGCATTGGCTATTGGTTTTGCTGCTTGCAAAAAATATAGCGAACATGCCGATGTAATTTTAATAACCGGCACCGAAACAGATAAAATCGTAAAGTTTACGGTTGAAAATGTGCCATCTACCTTTGCGGTTACCGCTACGGCCACGGGAAAAGTAACGCAAGACATTACCGTGAACTTTGATATAGACACTTCATTAATATCAGGTTATAACAATGAAGTATCTGGTAGTTATTATGCCGCACCCGCGGGAAGTTATTCCTTATCGGGAAAAACTGGCGTGATTAAAACAGGAAACAATGTATCCGATCCTGTGACGGTTCAAATCAATTCGGTTGCCAATTTTATTGATGGTAGAAATTACGTTATTCCCGTTACCATTAAAAGCGTAAACGGCCCGTTGGCCGTGTTAGAACCTTCTCGCACCATCTTTTTAAAAGTGGCGAGGGTAAGCCGTTTCAATTCCGTTGATATCTCCAATTATAACTTTTACGACAGTGATACTTTCCCGACGCCGCTGGCCAATATCACCGCATTTACGTTCGAAATAAAATGTTATGTCAATTCTTGGCATACCGGCAGCCCGCCCATTAGCCGCGTTTGCAATTGGGGTCCGGCAGATCAAACCACATTTAATCTATTGCGTTTCGGCGAATCTGGCAGTCAGCAAAATCAGTTGCAGTGGATCAATTCTTCTGGAAGCTGTTTTTCAACTACGTTGTTTTCTTTGAACAGGTGGTACACTATTTCCTGCACGTATGATGGGTTATCGTGTAAATTATATATTGATGGCGTGCTAGACAATTCGTTTGATGCCACTGGACAAGCTTACGTACTCGGCGCTTTGGAACTTGGCATGTCGTACGCAGGTTACCAAAACGCACAGCGGTTTTTGGGCAGGATTGCGGAGATCCGCTTCTGGAACCGGCCTTTGTCAAAAACCGAGATACAGAATAATTTATGCGGCGTAGATGCTGCAGCCAATGGATTGGTTTCGTACTGGAAGCTGAATGAAGGCACAGGCCAAACTTTTTACGACCGTACGGGCCATGGCCGAGACATGGTTTGGAAAAAAGCCACGGTGGTATGGAATTCTGACAGCACCAATAAATGCGCCCAGTAGAAGTAGTTGGTACTTAGTACTTAGTAGTTGGTAGTTGGTAGTTGGTAATTGGTAATTAGTAGTTGGTAGTTGGTAGTTGGTAATTATTACCTAGTAATTAGACAATAGATAAATAGGTAATAAATATTGATTACTGACCATTCACTATTGACCATTCACTATTGACAATTCACTATTGACCATTCACTATTGACCATTCACTATTGACCATTCACTATTGACCATTCACTATTGACCATTCACTATTGACAATTCACTATTGACCATTCACTATTGACCATTCACCATTCACTACTCACTACTCACCATTCACCATTCACCACTCACCATTCACTACTTAATCGTAAACAAAATATTTCCAAATGAGAAAAATAGAAACCATTTATAAAAGCATCTTTCTTTTATGCTTGGCGGCCATTGTTGTGGCAACGGGCTGCAAAAAAGACGATACACTGATGTCGAAAGAACTTTATGTGTATGTTAAAGGCGATACGGGAACCACGAACAATTCCATTGTTGCCGCATTAACGCAAACACAAACGGCAGTGTGGGGCAAACTTACGTTCAATCTTTCCGTTTATGCCACTCGTAATGTGGTGGCCGACGTGAATGTTACTATTGTGCCGGATAGTGTTTCTGTAGCACGATTCAATGCATACAACGGCACAAAATGTTCCTTGCTGCCCGCCAGCACCTACACCATCAATTCGCAGCAGCATACCATAACTGCGGGTTCCACAACTTCTGATCCTTTACAAATTACGATTACCAATGCAAAAGCCTTAACAGATACAAATGGTTATGTGTTACCGCTTACAATTATGAAAGTGGATGGTGCAGATAAAGGTGTTACTATCAGCAGCAATTTAGCCACCAGTTACTTATATATTCCTTATAAATATACCAATGTCGATACCGTTCAAATACCGCTAACCGGAACATTAATTAGCAGAACAACTTGGAGTGTAACAGTAAGCAATACCACTTCAGGCGCTTTGGGGCCAGCCATGCTGGATGGAAACAACACCACAGCTTGGCGCTCAAGCAATACTTCTACAGCTGCTAAATATGTAATCCTAAACATGGGCAGTTCGCAAACAGTGAAAGGTTTTCAGTTTGTTCCGGATTATGTAACGACTACCGAAAACCCTACACAGATGACGGTGTCATCTAGTGCTGATAGTTTAGCATGGAGTGTGCAGGGCGTTTGGAACGGCACCGCCCCTTTAGCAACATCTACCGCTACAAACCCAGATATTAAAGGCGTTAATTTCATCGGTCCGGTAACGGCAAAATATTTTAGGTTCGATATTACCGCAATAGTAAGCGGAAGTAGGGCTGGGATTGGAGAATTAAACGCCGTGAAGTAATTATTTTCCAACCAATGGCTTTAATTTAGAAAGGATTGTGTTTAAAAAGTGCATTCGCCTTTTTCAAAAAGATGTTTTTTGTTATTGGGAAATGCACTTTTTTGAAGACGGATGTCGACTTAACGTGAGTTTTGGGTCTTTTGCGGTTGTATACTTAAATATTTTTTGCCGTTAAACTTGGCCACACCAACAACTTGATCATATCTTGGGTTTAATGGCACAAAACGTTCCTACGGAACGAAGGCAAAGCATCTAAATATATTTTTACTACCAACGAAATGTTCCTACGGAACAAGGGAACACTGCTTTTGTTTCGTAGGAACATTTCGTTGGTAATGGCTTAGTTCTAAGGTCGTCCTAATAAATGCTCGTTCCGTAGGAACGTCTCGTGCTGCGAACAATGCTTTGGCCATGTTAACTTATATCACCTTTTTTAAGACAGTTACAAGTTCAAACAGAATAGTTGCTGTTTTATCAATGGGAATAGACCGCTTTACAATTGTTAGGTTATAAAAATCTTTTAAAGTGGTATTGTATAACCTCCCCGCTTGGTTTAGATTGTATGGTATAAAGAAATGAAAGATGGTCTTTTATTTGGCAAAACGAATATGATTATGGTAGAATAGGCACATATAGCATAGGCAGAGATTAAAATGTTTCCCCAAAGATGAATATTCTTCTCCCAAAGAGTGACATCCATCTCCCAAAGAGTGACATCCTTCTCCCAAAGAGTGACATCCTTCTCCCAAAGAGTGACATCCTTCTCCCAAAGAGTGACATCCTTCTCCCAAGGAGTGACATCCTTCTCCCAAAGAGTGACATCCTCTCCCAAAGAATGACATCCATCTCCCAAAGAAGAATATTGTTCTCCCAAATATAAATTTCGTTATCCCAAAGACTAATTTCGTTATCCCAAAGACTAATTTCGTTATCCCAAAAAAGAATATCGTTGCCCCAAAGATGAAAAAATCACTCTCTCAAAGACGTGAATCACCTCATCAAAAACAAAAGATATTGAGCAAAAACAATAGTCATATAACAAATAACAATTGAATTATAGCAGATGTCCAATAAAAACAAAACTTTCAAATTAGTATCCATAGTAAAGAATCATTTCATTCTAACGTTGGCGTATTTAAGTTTAACAGTGTTTCTTTCGTCGACTGTTTCTGCGCAAACCAATCTTCCAAATTATAAAAACGAACAATTATCTATATCCGTAAGGGCGTATGACCTGTTAAGTCGCCTAACATTGGCGGAAAAGATTTCCTTGCTTGGTTACAACAGCAAAGCTGTTTCAAGATTGGACATTCCAGCTTATAATTGGTGGAACGAAGGGCTGCACGGCGTGGCAAGGGCCGGATTGGCAACAGTTTTTCCGCAGGCCATTGGCATGGCGGCAACATTTAACGATAGCCTTTTACAAGCCGAAGCCGACGTAATTTCTACTGAGGCAAGGGCAAAATACAATTTATCAACCGCACAAGATAGGCACTTGCAATACATGGGACTTACGTTTTGGTCGCCCAATATTAATATTTTCCGAGATCCTAGATGGGGCCGCGGACAAGAAACGTATGGCGAAGACCCCTTCTTAACCGGCAAAATGGGTACTGCTTTTATAAAAGGTTTGCAGGGCAACGATCCGCGTTATTTAAAAGCCGCTGCCTGCGCCAAACATTACGCTGTGCACAGCGGGCCAGAGGCTGGCCGGCATTCTTTTAATGCCGTTGTTGATGAAAAAGATTTGCGGGAAACTTATTTGTATGCTTTTAAAAAGCTGGTTGATGCTGGTGTAGAGTCAGTCATGTGCGCTTACAACCGTGTAAACGGAGAACCTTGCTGCACCAACGATGCGTTGCTAAAAAACATATTGCGCAAAGAATGGCAATTTAAAGGACACGTGGTAACCGATTGCGGAGCACTGGATGATATTTGGGAATACCACAAAGTAATGCCCAACCGCATTGAAGTGGCCGCCGCAGCCATAAAAGCAGGCGTAAATTTAGATTGCTCGGACCTATTGCAATCTGATTTAATAAAGGCTTATGATCAAAAAAAGGTAACGGACGTTGATATTGATTCCGCTTTAATTCCGTTGTTACGCACACAACTAAAATTGGGGTTTTATGATGATAAACAGCACAACCCTTTTAGCAAATTAGGAGCAGAAAGTGTGCATTCAGCCGCCCACATTGCGCTGGCTCGCAAAGCGGCGCAGCAAAGTATAGTGTTATTAAAAAATAACGACCATATATTGCCGTTGAAAGCAAATAAATATGGTTCCATTATGGTGTTGGGTGCCAATGCAGGCGCCATGGACCCGCTGGTGGGCAATTACCACGGTATGAGTGGCAACATGGTAAGTTTTGCCGAAGGCATTACCGAAGCAGCCGGCCCTGCGGTGGCTGTACAATATGACCAAGGCAGCGACTACAGCGACACCGTTCATTTTGGTGGCATTTGGGCGGCAGGCGAAAGCGATATTACCATCGCCGTAATAGGCCTTACACCGGTTTTAGAAGGCGAAGCCGGTGATGCGTTTTTAGCAGCCAACGGTGGCGACAGACTTAGTTTGGATATACCCGAAGCACATATAAAAATGCTACAGGAATTGCATAAAAAACATAAACCCGTAATAGTGGTGCTGAATGCGGGTAGTGCTGTAAACGTTGCTGCTATTGAACCTTATGCCGATGCCATTATTTTGGCGTGGTATCCCGGCGAACAAGGTGGCAATGCGGTAGCGGATGTTTTATTTGGTAAAATTTCTCCAGCGGGCAGATTACCGGTTACTTTTTATCGGTCTTTAAATGATCTTCCCGATTATGCGGATTATAAAGTAAAGGGCCGTACGTACCGTTATTTTAACGGTAATGTGCAATTCCCGTTTGGCTTTGGATTGAGCTACACCAGTTTTGATTATGCCTGGCAAACAAAACCAGCCGTTAACAATCGTCTACAAGACACGCTCACGTTTGCCATCAACCTAAAAAATACGGGTGATATGGACGGCGATGAAGTGGCGCAAGTTTATGTTCAATATCCCGCCGGCGAACGGATGCCGGTGAAAGAATTAAAAGGCTTTAAAAGGGTAATGGTGGAAAAAGGAACAGAACGTTTGGTGCAGTTTAGCCTGCCTTTAGCCGAGCTGCAAAAATGGGATTTGACAACACAACGCTGGCAATTATATGCTGGTAATTATAAACTGCTGGTTGGTTCCAGCTCACAAAACATTAAACTAACCGCAGGGTTCACTTGCAAATAATATTTAAGGGGAGAACATTGCTATTGAACATGAGTTTTGGATCTTTTGCGGTTGTAGACTTAAATATTTTTTGCCGTTAAGCTTGACCAGACCAACAACTTAATCCATATCTTGGGTTTAATGGCACGAAACGTTCCTACGGAACGAGGGTAAAGCATCTAAATATATTTACTACCAACAAAATGTTCCTACGGAACAAAGCAGTGTCCCCTTGTTTCGTAGGAACATTTCGTTGGTAATGGTTTAGGCCGGTGGTCGTCATAGTAAATGCTCGTTCCGTAGGAACGTCTCGTATTAAAATGTCTCACCTAAATTCAACTGAACGATTCCATAGCCTTTACTAAATCCATAGTCTATCCCCAGATTGGTTCCTGAACCCTTGTTGAATTTAATCCTTAATCCTGTGCCAGCGGCGGGGTGCCATGAAGTAAATAAAGTGCCCGAACCGCTAACGGAATTGATGTTGCCGAATACCACAAAACCCAGTAAACCATTTGAGGTAATATCGCGGCGGTATTCACTTTCAAAATAGAAAAGTGTCTTGCCCCTGTAACGGTTTTGTTCAATGCCCCGCCCCGAACGATTGTATGGATCCCAACCAATGCTAGGCAAGTCGAGATATGGCGCACTGCCAAAAGCAGACCACAAATACGACCAAAATGCCAGCGTATTTTGCTGTGCCGGTTTCGCGGGGTTTAAGGGAATATATTTTCTTAAATCAATAAATAAAGAACTCCAATTGTCGTTACTCCCCAAAAACTTTTCGTTTGTGCGATAAACGATGTTTGCGTACGCACCCGGTAACGGATTAATCGAATTGTTCCGGGTATCGTACAATAAATTAAAGGTTACGCCAGATGAAAGGGAACTGCCGAGCGTTCCATGCGGGTAATTGGTAAATTTGGTAAGATCAGTATCCGCCCCATGTATTTTGGAATGAAGGTCAAGATCATATCCAACACCGGCAAACAAGTACGGCCTAATCGGTTTTAAAACACTTTGATAAAATCTGGTATAATTATAATCTACCAACGTTTTATTGTCGTTTTCATAGCTGCTGCCTAATCCCCAAGTGTATTCTGGGTACCGTAACAACCTGATATCACCTTGGATAGTTAAAGTATTGCCGGGAAACCAGATACTATTTCTTAAAGGCAAGCCAAATTGCTTACCGAAATTCCAATACGGGGCAAATATTGCACTCGACAAATTAGTAGTCTTTCTTGGACCAAGATAGATACCGGCATTTGTACTGGTCACTAATGCACGGCCGCTTCCATCAGGCACACCTGTACTAGGCAAAACTGAAAAATATACCTTTTTATCACCTTGAGACCGTACCGTTTTAGGCCTGATATGGAAAGAAGACTTTGCAATGTCGATGAGATCAACCTGCCGTCTGGTAACACTCTTTTTTATAGTATCGGGCAAGATAGAACTAGCCGTTTGAGCACAAACAGCAGAAGACAAAAATATAAATACCAGAAAAGTAAATAATTTCATTGAGGTGGGGAATATTTAAATGCCAGCAATATTAAGACCTACCGGTATAGCCTGCATCAATATCTATTCCACCCATTTTAATTAACTGCTAGTTATTGGTTTTCATACAGCCAATAACAAAACAAGGGTTGACAGATGGCAGATGACAGGCGTAAAATGTGAGATGCTGTGTTTAGCTACTGTCAACTGTCAACTTTTCAATTAATGATCATTTTAAAATATTAGCGACGTCTTTAATATACAGAAATAAGACCCCTTAGAATTTTTTGAGAGGTCATTAACCTAAACGACAAAAAAGACATTATTCTGTATTCCGCTTTATTTTCGCCAGATGAACAGCAAGTCCAATGGATTTCAACTGGATATCACCAACAAGCAGATTATTAAAATTGCGCTGCCTATTTCGGCTGCTATTTCGGTTCCACAAATAAATTTTGTAACCAATAATATATTTTTGGGTCAATTAGGCGAAAAAACACTTGGCGTTGCTGGCATTACGGGCGTGTTTTATTTAATTTTTGCGGTAATCGGCTATGGCTTAAACAATGGCTTACAGTCGTTGATTAGCCGGCGGGCCGGCGAAAACAGGATTGATGAAATCGGAAAATTGTTTGGCCACGGTGTTCGCATCAGCCTATATTTTGCGGCCATAGGAATTTTATCGGTTTATACTTTTGTGCCGGGTATTTTGCGTTTTGCGCTGCACGACAAAGAAACGCAAGAGATGGCCATTTCGTTTCTAAAAGTCAGGATTTGGGGTTTGCCATTTTTGTACATCTACCAAATGCGTAATGCACTGTTGGTTGGCACCAACAATAGCAAATTTTTGGTGATTGGTACTTTGGCTGAAACTGTTGTAAATATTTTCTTGGATTTTAGTTTGATAAAAGGCCGGTTAGGCTTTCCAGCACTTGGTTTTAACGGGGCAGCCATTGGCAGCATTATTGCCGAAGCCACTGGTTTGCTCGTAGTTTTTGGGGTAATTTATTTTAACGGATTGGCCCATAAATTAGAGTTGTACCACAACTGGAAATCGGACAAAAAAACGTACAAACTGATATTGGCGCAAAGCTCGCCATTAATTGCGCAACATGCCATTAGCATTGTTAGCTGGGAATTTTTCTATATTTTGATTGAACACCACGGCACGCTTGATTTGGCCATAAGCAATGCTATGCGGAATATTTTTGGTTTGTTTGGTTGTGGTTTGTGGGCACTTGCATCCACCACCAACACCATGGTAAGCAATGTTATTGGCCAAGGATTGGAAAGCAAAGTAATGGGATTGATAAAGAAAATAATGCTGATTGCTCTTGCATTTGCGGCTATTGTTTGTACTTTCTTAAACCTTTTTCCGTCTGTTTTTTTATCGATTTATGGGCAAGATGATGCCTTTATTACGGCGGCTATCCCCGTATTACGTGTGGTTTCATCAGCATTGGTTTTTATGGCCATCTCCACCGTTTGGCTAAATGCCGTAACCGGAACCGGCAACACAAGAATAAATTTGTTTATTGAATTTGCCGCCGTCATCTTTTATTGCTCCTACACTTGGTTTGTGTTGGAATATAAAAACTGGCCGATTACCATTGGCTGGATGAGCGAATGGATTTATTGGATCGTAATTTTTACGGGTTCGTTTTGGTATTTAAAAAGCGGCAAATGGAAAGGGAAAGTGATTTAGAAGATGGCGGTTGGCGGATGACAGATGGCAGACTTTTTTTAGTATTGATAAATGCGTTGCAAAATATCACAAATTTGAATAGCGGTTTTGCCATCGATTTGACCTATTCGCTTTACTAAACGATTTTTATCAACCCCGCGACTATGATCTAAAGCAACTTGCCCTTGGTGATTATCGAACTTACAATTTACCCTAAATGGAAAAGATGTTATTGTACTGGTGAGCGGGGCCACAATTACAGTGTTCATATAATCATTTATCTGGCTTGGTGAAATAATGACAGAGGGCCTTGTTTTGTTCATTTCACTCCCCAATGTTGGATCCAATGTTACCAGCCAAACGTCAAATCTAACATGAACTATTCTGGCCATGTCCAACCATTTTTATCCCATTCATTTGAAATCCCATCAAACAAATCGGTTTCAGGTTTATTGCCAACTTCCAACGCTTCTTTTATTTGTTCATCCCAACCATCCCTACCATGTCCTTTTTTACTTATTAAAAGACCGTTGCTAGTAGCAGTAATTTCTATTTCATCCTCTAATCCATATTGCTGAATAAGTTTTTTAGGTATTCTAATTCCCTTTGAATTTCCTATATCTATTAATTGTGCCAACATTTAGTAGCTATTTGTAATTACAAATATATCCATTTAACAAATTAAAAAGAAATGAAAATCAGTTTTAACTCCTTACTGCCAATCTACCAATAACTTTTTAGCATCTTCTTTTGTGGTACGGTCATTTAATTGAAGACTTGGGGATTTTATACATTGTTGTAAAGCTGCCAATGACTTTTCGTATTCTTTATTATAGCGATAAGCTTTTGCTAAATTCATATAGTTAAGACAATAATAAGGCTCTAACTGTTTGCATTTTTCCAAATCGGCAATGCATGTGTCGATGTCTGAATTACCAACGCCACCATAAATTACTTTAACTGCGGCTTTTTTTACCATGTTTAAACTCAACATTTCAAAATGCCATTGACCCAGCACATTCCAGGCTTTGCCATAATTTGGGTTAATGGCCAATGCCTTATCAGCGTACATTCTGGTAGCTTTTACATATTCTACCACCTTGTTATTGCTGGTTTCTGTTTCGGTAAGCTTGCCACATGCAACCGCCATTGCATAATTTGCTTCTACATCGTTAGGGCCGTATAAAAGCGCCGTAGCGGCATAATCTTTTGCTTGATTAAAATATTTGCCCTTATTTTCTTTTTCCGCTTCCCGAATGCCCATTGCACAGCAAACCAACGCACATTTTACAGCAGCAGCTACATTTGAAGGCTGGGCAACCAAGGCTTGCTGATACTTGGCCAATGCTTCAGGTTCTTTAAACTTTTGCTCCAATGTTTGCCCTTCAGATAAAAGTTGAGGTGCTTCCTGCGAAAAAGAAAAAGTAGTAATCAATACCAAACAAACAAATAAAAATGATTTAACCATCTTTTAAATTATAAAATCCAATAAAAAAAATTCCAAATCCCAACAAATAAATGTTGGCTTTCAAATATAAAATCCAAAATAATAAAACAGCAAATTAAAGAAATCACAAATTCTATAACTTTGATAATACCCAACTTCTAAAAAAACGAATGAATATTCGATTAATTGGAATTTGCGATTTCTTTTTTTGGAATTTAATTATTTGTGTCTAGTTTTTAACACTTCAATGATATCATCTAATTTAAAGCCTTTTGCTTGCAATAAAATAAGATAATGGAACAATAAATCAGCAGCTTCGCCTTTAAATAAATCGGCGTTATTATCCTTTGCTTCAATTACGATTTCTACGGCTTCCTCGCCAACTTTTTGTGCTATTTTATTAATGCCTTTGGCAAATAAACTAGCCGTGTACGATTTTTCGGTGGGATTATTTTTACGGTCTTCAATTATATTTTCCAAATGATATAAAAAGTCGTTGGATGTATTTTTTTCGTTGAAGCATGTATCAGCACCTGTATGGCAAACCGGCCCAATTGGATTAGCCTTTATTAAAATGGTGTCGTTGTCACAATCCACCAATATTTCTTTTACCAATAAAAAATTGCCGCTGGTTTCACCTTTCGTCCACAAGCGTTGCTTGGTGCGACTATAAAAAGTTACTTTTCCTTCTTGCTCGGTTTTTTGCAAGGCTTCGGCATTCATAAAGCCGAGCATTAAAACGGTTTTGGTGCTAAAATCTTGTATCACACAAGGCACAAGCCCATCGCTATTTTTTGAAAAGTCTATTGTCATCAGTGGTTATTTAAGATGTGGAAGAAGTTCTCCGACGATGCCTTTTTGAATGTTTACGTCGATGTTTTTTACTTTTAAAAAGATATTTTAGGCTAAGCAAGTTCTTTTTCTCTCCTTTTTGCCTTTTATAATAAACGGCAATAGGAACAACTACTAGCGAAACGGCAAGGAATAAAGCAAAAAACCATTGTATCAGTTCGTCATCTTCCATTTTTAATTACGGGTTAAAATATTATTTGTTAATAGATATGCTTTTAGATCAGGAATTGAGACTTCGCCAAAATGAAAAATACTGGCTGCCAAAGCTGCGTCCGCTTTCCCATATTCAAATATATCATTAAAATGTTTCATATTGCCTGCTCCGCCGCTGGCAATTACGGGAATATTTATGGCTTCGCAAACTTGTTTAGTAATGTCGATGGCAAATCCGGCTCTTGTGCCATCGCTGTTCATACTGGTCAATAAAATTTCTCCTGCTCCGCGATTATAAACTTCGGTTGCCCAAGCTACCGTTTGCAAGCCAGTTGGTTTTGTTCCGCCATGGGTGAAAACCTGGTTGATGATAGGCGGATGGCCGATGGCGGAAGAGACCACCGCCATCTGCCATCTGCCATCCGCCAACTGATTTCGTATCAATCGCCACTACCACAAATTGACTACCAAATTCTGTTGCCAATTCATCAACTAAATCTGGTCTTTTTACAGCCGAAGAATTGATGGAAACCTTATCGGCACCTGCTTCCAACAATCGACTGGCATCGGCAATACTGCTAATTCCACCGCCAACGGTAAACGGGATATTGATATGTTTGGCAATTTTTAAAACAAGATCTGCAAAGGTTTTGCGTTCTTCGTTAGTAGCGGTAATGTCTAAAAAAACCAATTCATCCGCACCTTCCTGCACATAACGCTGCGCCAATTCTACCGGGTCGCCGGCATCGCGGATGTTTTCAAAATTGATGCCTTTTACGGTTCTTCCATCCCGGATATCCAAACATGGGATGATGCGTTTTGCAAGACCAGATGTATTATTTAAAGCTGCCATTGTTTTAAAATTACAATAAATTAATTATTGTGTGTTGGTGTGTTTACATCTTACATCGACGGGCGTTGCCCATCGCTAATAGATGTCGTCCCTTTGGTACTTTTAATTAACCTCTTTATATTTTTTAATTTTGAATTTTTAATTTATCACGAAAACACCTGTAATTGTGGCAACGAAATCCTGCCTTCATAAATTGCCTTGCCAATAATTACACCACTGCAACCAATTTCTTTTAATTGATGCACATCTTCGATATTACTGACGCCGCCACTTGCAATTAAATGTAATCCTTCTATTTCTTTTAGCATCTTTTTATATAAATCAATGGCTGGCCCTTCCAACATTCCATCTTTTGAAATATCTGTACAAAAAAAATGTTGGATGCCTTCTTTTTTATAGTCTTTTATAAATTCAATTATATCAACATTTGTTTGTTCCAACCATCCGCCAACGGCAATTTTTTCTTTTTTTACATCAGCCCCTAACAAAAATTTATGGGCACCAAAATGTAACAACATCATTTTAAATAATTCTTTTTCTTTTACCGCCATACTGCCGATGGTGGCATAAACAGCCCCGCTGTTTAAAACAATTTGCACATCTTCAACCGATTTAATCCCACCGCCAAAATCCAGTTCCAGCTTGGTTTTGGACGCAATTGTTTCCAACACTTTCCAGTTTTTCACTTTGCCATTTTTGGCACCGTCTAAGTCAACCAAATGCAAACGTTTAATACCCGCATTTTCAAATTCCAAGGCAACTTCCAAGGGACGTTCGTTGTAAATTTTCTTTTCTGCATAATCGCCCTGCGATAAACGTACGCATTTGCCATCAATAATATCAATGGCGGGAATTATTTGAAACCGGGTGCTTTTTATCTGATGCTTTATTCATGCTAATTATTCCAATTAAATTAATTCGATCCTCATTTTTACAAATTCATGTCCGTCTTGATTCCAAGTTTCGCCGAAGGATTTCATGCCAAATTTCTCATATAAACCGAGTGCGGAAGTTCTTGCATTGCACCAAATTAAATTGTAATCATTTTGTTTAGCCAAATTAAAAACATGTTGCAATAATTGTTTGCCGTAGCCTTTTCCTTGTTGTAATTCCAATGTTGCAAATTTTCTAAATTGTAATTCTTTGTCTTTAATAAATATGGAAATGATGGACACAAATTCATTGTTTACAAATAATCCAAGATGTTGGCCTAATTCGTCATCTTTTAATTTTACTTCATCTAAATTGAAATCGGGATACATTACTTCTTTTCTTATTTCCCAGATTTTTTGCAACGGTACTTCTTTAATTTCCATTTTATAAAGCCAAAAAGTTTTTTAAAATTTTTTCGCCTACGTCGGCGCTTTTTTCAGGGTGAAACTGAACGCCGTAAAAATTGTCTTTCTGCAATGCGCTGCTAAATGGAATATGATAATTGGTAATAGCAGCGGTATCTTTTCCTAATTCGACATAAAAACTATGTACAAAATAGGTAAATGAACCGTCGGGAATGCCGGTAAACAAAGGGTTTTTTGTTTCAATATTTTTATTCCAACCAATTTGCGGCACTTTGCCTTGCGTGAATTTTTTTAATCCCAAATCAAAAATGCCCAAACAATCGGTATCGCCTTCTTCGGTATGCCTGCACATTAATTGCATGCCTAAACAAATGCCCAAAAAGGGTTGCTGTAGATTTTTCATCACCACATCCAAGCCGCGTTCTTTTAAATATGGCATGGTGCTGTTGGCTGCTCCTTGCCCGGGGAAAATAACATGACTGGCATTTTTAATTGCTTCATGGTCGTCGGTAACTTTCGCTTCCAATCCCAATCTTTCCAAAGCAAAAAGCACCGAACGGATATTGCCGGCATTGTATTTTATTATTGCTATATCTTGTGTCTGAACCATGATTTATGGGATTAAAATGATGCACATGAATTGTTTTAATTTAAATAGTGTGTATTTTATTTATCCAGTTTGAGAAGCCACTGAACAGAGTTCAGCGATACAAATTTGGGACTTCCTTCCAAATTCCGAGCAGAGCTCGGAGTTACAATACTCCCTTCGTACTTGGCAAAAACTGTTTATCAGGGTTTCTAGTTACAGCCATTTTTATTGCTTTGGCAAAAGCTTTAAAAATAGCCTCAATTTTATGATGCTCGTTTTCGCCGGTGGCTTTAATATTTAAGTTTGATTTTGATGCATCGCTAAACGATTTAAAGAAATGAAAAAACATTTCGGTCGGCATTTCGCCAATTTTTTCACGCTTAAATTCCGCATCCCAAACAATCCAATTACGGCCGCCAAAATCGATGGAAACCTGCGCTTCGCAATCATCCATCGGCAAACAAAATCCATAGCGTTCCATGCCTTTTTTATCGGCCAAAGCCAATGCAAAAGTTTCACCTAAAGCAATGCCTGTATCTTCAATGGTGTGGTGTTCGTCAATATGTAAATCGCCTTTTGTGGTGATATTCAAATCAATATTTCCGTGGCGTGCAATTTGGTCGAGCATGTGGTCGAAAAAGCCCAAACCTGTGCTGATACTAGCTTTTCCGCTGCCGTCCATATTCACGTCAATGCTAATTTTTGTTTCTTTTGTATTGCGTTCGTGGTGCACTACCCGCAATCCCATTTTTAAATATTCATAAATTTTTTGCCATTCGTGTGTTTCTTTTACAATGGTATTTTGGCGTAATTCGTTTACATCCATCGTCGTATCGGAAGCTCCTAAACTGGCATCTTCATTTATCCATATTCCTTTGCAGCCAAGGTTTTTGGCCAATTGCATGTCTGTAATCCTATCGCCAATTACAAACGAATTTTTAAGGTCATATTTTTCGGCGTCGAAATATTCGGTGAGCATGCCTGTGCGTGGCTTTCGGGTAGGGGCATTGTCCGCTGGAAAAGATTTATCGATATGAACTGCTGAAAAATGAATGGCTTCATTTTCCATGGCTTTCACCACAAAATTTTGTAGCGGCCAAAATGTATTTTCTGGAAAACTTGCAGTGCCAAGCCCATCCTGGTTCGTTACCATCACTAATTCATAATCCATTTCTGTTGCAATCCTGCGCATGTAATAAAACATGTCAGGGAAAAATTCCAATTTGGAAAAATCGTCCAATTGATATGTTGGCGGCGCTTCTTTAATTAATGTTCCGTCGCGGTCGATAAATAATATGCGTTTCAAAATAATGATGAATTATAAATGATAAATTATGAATGATAAGTGGTTTGGGGTTTTGCCCTAACCCTAAAGGGAATGTTTGGGTTTGTCAATGAAAGTTTCAGTTCAAACTTTATTCAATATTTTCTTAATTAAAAAATCGAATAATGAGTCGCGATTTTAATTTTTACTTTTTAATTTTTACTTTGCAATTGCTCCATGTATTCCGCCAAAGCATCCACCAATTTTGTATTTTCTTCTTCTGTTCCAACGGTTATTCGCAAGCAATCTTCACATAACATTACTTTGCTTCTATCTCTTACCACAATTCCTTTTTCCAATAAATAATCGTACACTTTTTTGGCTTCTAATATTTTAACTAATAAAAAATTAGCGTCGCTGGGATTTACATTTTGTACAATCGGCATTTGTTTAAATACCTCAACTAATGCATCTCGCATGTCGACAATTAATTTAATCATGTCGTTTACCTGGCCATAATTATCCAACGCTTTTAATACCAATTCCTGCGTATGCTGACCAATATTATAAGGCGGTTTTATTTTATTATAAATGTCTATTATTTCTTTGCTGGCAAATGCCATTCCAAGTCGCAAACCTGCTAAACCCCAAGCTTTTGAAAGCGTTTGCATAATTACTAAATTGGGATATTCTTCCAGCGACGACATAAAAGATTTTTGGCGGGAAAAATTAATGTAGGCTTCGTCCACCACCACTAATCCGTCGAAATTATTTAATACCATCGCAATATCATTCTTATTTAATGAATTGCCGGTGGGGTTATTAGGACTGCACAGCCAAATAATTTTTGTGTTTTCATCCACCAATTGTTCAATGTGGGCGAGGTTTAATTGATAATCATCCAACAACGGTGCTTTCCTTATTTCAACATTATTTATGTTGGCGCTTACCTCGTACATGCCATACGTTGGCGGCGTAATAATTACATTGTCTTTACCAGGCTCGCAAAAAGCACGGAACAATAAATCGATGCATTCATCACTACCGTTGCCAATAAAAATCTTATCCGCAGCAATGTTTTTTATATCGCTTAATTTATCTTTTAATTTATGTTGAAGCGGGTCTGGATAACGATTGTACCATTTTAACATAGGCGAACCCAATGCGTTTTCATTAGCATCTAAAAACACCGAAGCCTCGCCTTTAAATTCATCACGGGCGGAAGAATAAGGCGTTAAAACTTTAATATTTGGGCGAATTAATTTATCGAGATTGAAAGCCATAAAAGAAGTTGAGAAGTTAGAAGATGAGAAGATGAGAAGATGAGAAGCAAGAAGTGAAGAAGAATTAAGAATATGGGAAGTTTAGGTCATGGATTTATAATGTTTTGATTTAAATCTTGACGTATTTTAAACATGTAATTATCTAACATTTTTGAAACTTCATTTAATAATTCCATTAGTATACTGGTTTCGCCGTAACCTAAATCTTTGGAAAGAATTAAATAATATTGGCATTCTTCTAAAGAGCCTTGTGAAATATTAAAAAAGCGAAGTTTATCTGCCTTGCCTTTCTTTTTATAACCTTCGGCAATATTAGCAGCTATTGAAACAGAAGCTCTGCGAAATTGAGAAACTAATCCATACATTTCTTGTTTAGGAAATTGCTGTGTAAAAGAATATATACCCAATACAAATGCATGAGCCTTTTTCCAAACCAACAATTCTTGAAATGATTTTGTCGTAATATCCATTTTATTAAGAAGTTGAGAAGTTAGAAGTAAAGAAGATTGGAATTTAAAAGAAAATGCTTTATTAAAACTAAATGATGAAATGGATGAGCCGAAATAAGAAAGGATGTTCAAACTTCTTTTCTTCTAACTTCTCAACTTCTTACCTTCTACAATTCTTATTCTCACCGCTTCCGCATGTGCCTGCAAACCTTCTGCCATTGCCATTTCAATTACCGTGTTTCCAATTAATTCTAAGCCTGATTTATTTAATTTTTGTACGGTGATTTTTTTTACAAAACTATCAATACTAACACCGCTATAAGCTTTTGCAAAACCATTGGTGGGCAATGTGTGGTTGGTTCCGCTGGCGTAATCGCCCACACTTTCGGGGGAATAATTGCCAATAAAAATAGAACCCGCATTAATTATTTTTTCCGAAATGTCATCCGCATTTTTCATACTGATTATTAAATGCTCGGCGGAATATTCATTTACCAAATCAATGGCAGCATTTAAATCTTCCATTACAACCGCCCTGCTATTTTCTAATGCTTTGGCAGCAAATTCTTTTCTTGGTAAAACGGCCAATTGTTTTTTTAATTCTTCTTCAACGGCATTCACCATTGACAATTCGCTACTTACCAACAAAACTTGCGAATCCACACCATGTTCCGCCTGACTTAATAAATCGGCTGCAACGTAGGCTGGCACTGCTGTTTCGTCCATCATCACACACACTTCGCTTGGGCCGGCGGGCATGTCTATAGCAGTTCCGGTTTGTTGTACCATTTGTTTTGCGGCTGTAACATATTGATTACCTGGACCAAATATTTTGTATGATTTTGGCACCGTTTCGGTTCCAAAAGCCATGGCAGCAATGGCTTGTGCTCCGCCAATTTTAAATATGGTTTTAATATTTAAAAGGGATGCGGTAAATAAAATAGCTGGGTGAATTTTGCCATCTTTCCCCGCAGGTGTGCACAAAGTAATTTGTTTACAACCAGCTAATTTTGCGGGGATGCCCAACATTAATAAGGTTGAAAATAACGGCGCTGTTCCACCCGGAATATATAATCCTACTTTTTCAATACCAACCGATTTACGCCAGCATTCAACGCCGGACATCGTTTCAATTTTTTCAATTGGTTTTATTTGTGCTGCGTGAAAAGTTTCGATATTCTTTTTTGCCTGCTGAATGGCGGCTTTTAATGCATCCGAAATATTTAATGTAGCTTCATTTATTTCTTTTTCATTTACCAAAAAATCATTAGAAATAAATCCATCAAATTTTTCATTGTATTTACGCAAAGCCACGTCACCATTGGTTTTCACATCTTCCATAATTGGCTGTACCCGTTCTAATATGGTTTTTAAATCCATGGTTGGACGGGTAATTATTTCAGACCAATTATTTATGTTTGGGTTGATAAATGTTTTCACGTATCAGAATTATGAATTATGAGTTATGAGTTATGAATTATGAATTATCTAGTTGCCTGTTTATAATTCAATTCTTAACTCATAATTTGTTTAAATAATCATTTTTTCAATGGGAACCACCAAAATACCTTGTGCACCGGCATCTTTTAATTGTTCAATTATTTCCCAAAAATCATTTTCGTTTAATACGCTATGCACACTGCTCCAGCCTTCTTCTGCTAATGGCAAAACGGTTGGGCTTTTCATGCCGGGCAATAAACCAATAATTTTTTCGAGGTTATAGTTTGGTGCATTCAACAAAATATATTTATTATTTTTTGCTTTTTTTACGCTGCGCATGCGGAACAATAATTTGTCGAGCAGTTTTAATTTTTCCTCATCTAGATTATTGTTGCGCACCAACACGGCTTCGCTTTTTAAAATTACTTCGGTTTCTTTCAAGCCGTTCATAAACAAAGTGCTGCCGCTACTCACCAAATCAACAATGCAATCGGCCAAACCTATGCCTGGTGCTATTTCCACGCTGCCACTAATTTCATGGATGTTAGCATCTATCAAATTTTCATTTAAATATTTTTTTACCAATACCGGATAACTGGTAGCAATGCTTTTGCCTTGCAAAAAAGCAGCACCGGTATATTCTTCGCCGCGGCGCACAGCTATTGACAATCGGCATTTACTAAAGCCTAATTTCTCAACAATTTGTATTTGCTTTTCTTTTTCGTACAATACATTTTCGCCCACAATGCCAAGGTCGGCCACTTTATCTTCTACATATTGCGGAATATCATCATCCCTCAAAAAAAATACTTCCAACGGAAAATTTTCAGCTTCGGCTTTTAATCTGCCCACACCGTTTTTAATCTCAATCCCACATTCTTTTAATAGTTTAATGGAATCGTCGTACAATCGTCCTGATTTTTGAATAGCAATTTTTAACACGGTTTTTGTTTCTTTTTTTAGCAACTGAGAAGTAATTGGGTCAATGGTCATTAGGTCATTAATCTTTATAAAAGTTATAAAACAAAACAGGCTTAACCTTGCGGATAAGCCTGTTTCAAATTATTTTATGACATGCACAAAACATCATCTGGCCTACCGATTAGGGCAAGTATGGTGATGATGGATATGTACTTGTTGTTTCATTTTCGGTTGCAAAAATAAGGGTGGATTTGATTTCGCCAAATACTTTTTTACCACATAGTTATATAGGTTTAAAAAAGTAATTGAACTTCCTATTTCTTAAGTCATGATAAAGGGTATCTAGATAAAAAGCTTTGCTTTCTATGCCGTCCTTCACGTTTATAAACCTTGAGCGTTTTTTTAAACAAATATTTTTCTATGTACCTATGTGTTTAAAATTGTATTGATATAATTTCCGCAAGTAATTATTGAAAATGTTTTCTTTGCCGAAAGCTACGATTCTAAATTGCCATAAATACCACATCATGCAAAAAATATTGGACTTAATTAAATCATTGTTCGAAAACTATTTTACCGAACCCATTACCGAATTGGAAACATTACCCCAAAGTGGCAGCGACCGGCGTTATTTCCGCATCCACACGGCCAAACAAAATTTTATTGCCACTTACGGATTGAACGTGAAAGAAAACCAAACCTTTATTTATTTTAGTGAGCATTTTAAGGAAAAAGGATTGGCTGTGCCTACTATTTTTTGCAAAAATGAAGAAGGGACTGCCTACATCCAAGAAGATTTTGGTGACGAAAGTTTGTTGAACCGGTTAGAAAAAAACGGGTACAACCAAGATGTTTTTAACCTATTTAAAGAAAGTTTGCACCAATTGGCAAGGTTGCAAGTTTTGGGTGATGATGGACTGGATTATAACCAAAGCCTTACGGCGAAAGAATTTGGCAAACAGGCCATTTTAAGTGATTTATTATACTTCAAATATTACTTTTTAGATACGTTAAAAGCGCCTTACGATAAGCAAGCTATGTTGGATGATTTTGATGCGTTGGCCAGCTATTTAACACATACCGAATACAAATATTTTATGTTCCGTGATTTTCAAAGCAGGAACGTTATGTTAAAAGATGACAAGCCATATTTTATTGATTTTCAAGGTGGTATGAAGGGTGCACCACAATATGACGCAGCTTCCATGATTTGGCAAGCACGGGCCGAATTACCCGACCAATGGAAAAAAGATTTGCTGGATAGCTACATGGACAGTTTGGACGACATTTTGCAAACAAAAATTGACCGCACCATGTTTGTGGGCCAATATTATGGTTATGTGTTGATCCGTTTGCTGCAAGTGCTTGGCGCTTATGGTTTTAGGGGATTATTTGAACGGAAAGCCCAGTTTTTAACTTCTATTCCGTTGGCTTTGCGTAACATGAAATGGTTTATCGAAAACCGCCCGATGGCGGTGGCCGTGCCAGAATTTAAACGGATGTTGGAATTTATTGTGAGCGATGAAGTGATCCAACAATTTGAACCGCAACAAGCAACGCCAACAACGCCATTAACGGTTTACATCAACAGTTTTTCATTTTTAAGACACGGCTATCCAAAACCTGAAACTGACAATGGCGGTGGTTTTGTTTTCGATTGTCGTGGCATTTTAAACCCTGGCCGAATCGAGGCATTTAAAACACAAACTGGCCGCGACAAAGATGTGATCGACTATTTGGAACAGCATACCAAAATGCCGGACTTTATCAACAATGTATTTAACTTGGTGGATATCAACGTAGAAGATTATCTAAAAAGAGATTTCTACGACCTTGTCTATCAATTTTGGCTGCACCGGCGGGCAGCACCGCAGCGTTTATGCCGCCGAGCAAACTGCCCGGCATTTACGCAATAAATACAAAGTAAAAACGGTTATTCACCACATTGAGCAAGAGAAAAAAGGCTGGGTGAATGAGCGATACGAAACTGCAAAATAGATGGCGGATGTTAGATGGCAGAGGGCGGAATACAAGATTGCAATTTATAGTTGATGTTTAATTGAACAAATTAAAACAGATCAAATTAGGTCTGCCATCTATCATCCGCCAACCGCCATCCAACCTAAAATACCTCCCCCAAATTTACCGAAATACCTTTTGAGCCTTGTATGCCAAAACCATAATCTATACAAAGGTTGGTACCTGAAAATTTATTCAATTTCACCCGTAGCCCAACACCGTAACCGGGTGCAATAACACTCAATTCTTTTTGTGAAAATTCTTTCGAAATTTCTCTAGGGAATGATTCGGCATTCAAAAATACTACACCGCCAATCAAGCCGTTTCTGGTGATGCCAAAACGATACTCCGATTCAAGATACAGCATATTATTACCACGATAACGGCCTTGGATATAGCCGCGGCCAGTGTTATAAAAATCATCCCAACCAGTGCTTGGCAACAATAAATAAGGCGGCTTTCCATTGAGTGTCAACAGATTATAACTCCAAAAAGCTAAAATATTTTTTGAATTATTTGGAAACTTTAAGTAGGTACGGGCTTCCAGTTGCAATGATTTCCAATTGTTATCGCTACCCAAAAATGTTGAATTGGAACGAAAAATGGCATTGCCATACCAACCGTTTGCAGGGTTTATTTGGTTCAACCGCGAATCGTGCATTAACCTTAAAACATATCCCGAAGCCTTTACGGTTGGCGTTAATCCATAGCGTTGGAATTCGGTAACGGTTCCTGTGGGAACGTCGATTTCCCTAACCTTCCAAAAATAATCGAAGTAATAGCCAATGCCGCCATAAAGGTTTTTGGTAATTTCTTTTAAAATGGTTTGATGTAATTTAATATACTCAAAATCAATATTATAACCATTGTTGATATTAGAATGGCCACCCAATCCAAATGTTTCCGAAGGATATTTTAAATAACGTATATCGGAAATAATATTTGTCTTGCCATTCTTCGACCAAATATCTGCCTGAATCGGAAAAATAATTTGGCTATATTGGGAGTAGGTAATGCTGGTGGTAATGCTGGAAATTTTTTCTTCCGCATGATTTTTGCCCAGATAAAAACCCAGGTTGCCGCTTAATACCACCGCAAAACCAGTTTGCAAAGCGTAGCCTGCCGCAGGCAAAAGTGCTTTGTGCACAGCCCCCGCGGAATCTTTTCGTTCTTGAACCTTTTTTTTAAAAAGCAAGTGCAATTCATCCGTCAAGTCCTTTTGGTTAGCCATCGGGTTGGCCACACTGCTATCTTTAGGGGCTACAAAACCACCTTGCGCCGTGGCTTTGTTTACGTTCAAGGCTACGCAAAGCAAAAAAATGGTGTAAAAAAAATTAACTGGAGTTTTAATATGTCTTGTTTTATGACCAAAAATATTGAGATTCCGTATTGGTTGCGTTTGTTGCCTTGTAGATTCATAAATATTAACCAAAGCACACACTATTTTGTAAATAATTTCCAACGGTTAACTTCGCCGTTATGAACGCATTAATACTTGCCGCAGGACTTGGTACCCGCTTGAAACCTTTTACAGACAAGCATCCCAAAGCTTTGGCGATGGTAAATGGCAAAACCGTTTTGCAACGCAATATTGAATATTTACAACGAGCTGGCATTAAAGATGTAATCGTAAATGTGCACCATTTTGCCGATCAAATTATCGATCTGATAGAAACGAATCTAGGCTGGGGAAGCAATGTATCCATCAGCAACGAAAGTGCCGAGCCTTTGGAAACCGGAGGCGGTATTGCAAAAGCTAGCTGGTTTTTGCAACCATCAGAAAATTGTTTTGTGATGAACGCCGATATATTGACCGATTTACCAATCGAAGAAATGATGGCTTTCCATTTGCAAAACGCACCTTTGGCAACCGTTGCCACCACCAACCGCAAAAGCAGTAGATATTTGTTGTTTGAACCTGAAGGTAACCATAAATTATGTGGCTGGCGAAATACAAAAACAAGCGAAATAAAAGGAAAGGATGGTGATGAACGGGCGTTTAGCGGTATCCAGATTTTAAACCGTAACATTTTTTCTATTATGCCTTTCGCAGGTAAGTTTTCAATTATTGATGTGTATGTGGAGCTTTGCAAAACCAATACCATCCTGCCTTTCGACCATTCTAACGGGAAGATGATTGATATTGGAACCATGGAAAAGCTGGCACTGGCGGAAACAATGTTCAAATGAATGGAGAATTAATTAAATGATAATGGATAATATCCACTTTTTATTGTTGTTACTATTTTCAATAATTAACCATCAATTATTCCATTTATCAATTCTCCATTATCATTTTATAAATTTTCCATTCATTAGCCTATTTTTAATCCCCAAAAGTCTAACTCATGCTTAAAAAAGAACGCCAGGCTTACATCATGCAGCAATTAAACGTGCACAACAAGGTTTTGTCATCTGACCTTAGTGCACAGCTGGATGTTTCTGAAGATACCATCCGCCGCGACTTGCAAGAACTGGCTGATGATGGTAGCGTATTAAAAGTGCATGGCGGTGCTTTGTCTAACTCTTTTCATTTTACCCTGCAAAACCAAACGGTTTATTTTGCAACGGAAAAAAGGATTATTGCCCAAAAAGCAATTCCATTAATACACGATGGCATGTTTGTGCTGTTGTCTGGCGGAACCACCATCCGCGAATTAATAAAAATGCTACCTGCCCATCTTAATGCCACATTTATAACCCCCAGCGTACCTATTGCATTGGAATTAATGAACCATCCAGGCAGTGAAATTATTTTTATCGGCAACAAATTATTAAAAAGTGCCCAAATGGGCGTAGGTGCCGAGGTTGTTCAAAAACTGGCGGGCATTAAAGCTGACATTTGTTTTTTGGGTACCAATAGCATTGATGCAGAAGAAGGCATTACCGATTTGGAATGGGAAGTGATCGAAGTTAAAAAAGCAATGATCCATTCTGCTGCAAAAGTTGTTTCACTAGCTATTTCCGAAAAATTAAATTCTGTCCAACGATTAAAAGTTTGTGGATTAGAAGAAATAAATATGTTAATAACCGAGTTAGAACCAACGGATAGTTTATTACAACCGTTTAAAAACAAAGGGTTGACGGTATTGTGAAATGCACCTTTTTGCGGTTTTTACAACTTTTTTTGCTGATTATCTTGTTTTCTAAAATATTTCTTGCAAAATTTTGCAGAAATATTTTGAAATTCTGTTAAATTTTTATTATTATTGCTATTCCAATACTTAAATCGCTCAGCCCAAACAATTCGAAACCAAAACGCTGAACTTAATTAAATAGTAACTGCCTTTTTATGGAGAGTTATTGTTTAATGTGAAAGGTACATATAGTCAAAACCTAAAATCTTTCTATGAGAAAAAACAATTCCATTACAAAATCGGTGGGGTATCATGTTCTGTATTCTTTTGGCACCGTTTCCGGCTAAAAGCTAAGTTCTAACATTTTGTTATGCTAAGTTAAGATCGTGATTATGTTGCATCTTTTCTTGGCGAAACCTATCAGCTAATATTAATATCCAAGCGTTATGAGAAAATTAAATAAAACAATTGTTTTACTGCTATGCTTTGTATTTGTTGGGATACAAGCTTTTTCCCAAGCACAAACTATAACAGGCAAGGTTGTAGATTCTATCGGAAAGCCGGTTGCGTCTGCCACTATTATGAATACAACGAACAAACAACATGCCCTTTCATCGGATAATGGCTCTTTTTCTATAAATGGTAAAATAGGTGATAGATTATCTGTAACCGCAATTGGGTATTCACCGAATATCATTCGTATTTCTGCAAATAACCAAACAATCGCCCTCAGCGGTACAACAGCCGGCCTTTCTGATGTGGTAGTAACAGCGTTGGGCATTAAAAAGGAAAGGAAGGCATTGGGATATTCAGTTTCCGACCTAAATGCGGATGAACTGATGAAAAATAAAAATACCAATATCGTTAATTCAATAGCGGGCAAAGTACCTGGGGTGAACGTTACACAATTCAGCGGTTCGGCAGGTGCAGGTGCTTCTATCACCATCCGTGGTGGTAATTCTACATCTGATGGCAGGCAAAACCAGCCATTGTTTGTTGTAGATGGCGTTATTTACGACAACTCAACTACGGTTACCGGTAATACAGGCACAGATGGTTTGAGCCGCAGCAATACAACTTTTTCCAATCGTGTAATGGATATCAACCCTGAGGATGTAGAAACCATGTCGGTTTTAAAAGGTGCCGCCGCCGCTGCTTTGTATGGATCCAGAGCAGCCGATGGCGTAATTATCGTCACCACCAAAAAAGGATCAGAAGGCTCAACCAGGGTGAATGCAACCAGCAAAATCAGCGTTTCCGAGGCAGATAAACTGCCGGAGGTGCAAACTGAATTTGGCCCCGGCACCATTGCCAGTAACGGCGTCGTAAATACTGCTTCTTATAGCAACTGGGGACCTAAAATTCCTTCTGACAGTACTATATATGACAACATCGGCAACTTTTTTCAACATGGTGTGATATATGACAATAATGTAAACGTATCCGGCGGCTCAAAAACCGGTTCTTTCTTCCTGTCAGGCTCTAATTTTAAGCAAACAGGCATTGTTCCGAATACAGATTATGAAAAAACAACTTTCCGTTTTAACGGCGAACAGAGATATGGGAATTTGACAATAAATGCAAACGTTGCTTATTCCATTGCTAACATCGATAGAACTTTAACCACTGCTGGGCTATATGGAAGCGGTGTTGGAAGCATGCAATCACTCTATACTTTCCCAACAATTTACAATATAAAAAATTATTTGAATCCCGATGGCTCGCAACACCGGATATATGCAGGTACCATTGCTTTGGAAGGCGATAATGATAACCCGTACTGGATTATCAACATGGATAAATTAACCTCTCAAACCAAGCGTATTACGGGGGGCGTAAATGCCAGTTATAAACTTGCAAGTTGGTGGGATGTTATTGCACGTTTGGGATATGACCAATACGGTACCAATGATTATACTTACATAGCCCCTGGTTCTGCAGTATCCCCGCTTTACCAAAACGGCCGTTTAAGTAAAGATATGGTCAATTATTCGTATATAACCTCAACTTTGATGACCAATTTTCACAAGTCTTTTTTAAAAGATTTTGATACCCACCTGTTATTGGGAACTACTTCTGAAAACTATGTAACGCAAACCCAAAACCTTTGGGGTTATACTTTTGTTGTGCCAGGTACCATCAGTTTTAATAATATAGCAACCACTAACAAATTTTTTACTGATGCTACTGTAAATAGACGTTTGGTGGGTGTTTACGGCGAATTTGGTTTATCTTATAAAAGCATAGCTTATATTACAGCAACCGGGCGTAACGACTTGTCATCTACATTGCCTGTAAATAACCAATCTTATTTTTATCCTTCCTTAAGCGGCTCTTTTGTTTTTACGGAATTGTTGCCAAAGAGCAACATACTATCGTTTGGCAAGGTGCGGGCAAGCGTGGCAAGGGTTGGTAAAGATGCAAACCCATATGCCACAAACACTTATGTAAATCCGCCTATTAGCGTTGGTTCGTTTACCGGGGTTGGTAACCAATACACCGCTGGCAATCCATATTTGATACCTGAAATGCAGGATGCATGGGAATTGGGTGCAGAATTAAGATTTTTGAGAGGCCGTCTTAACTTGGATTATACTTACTATCATAGCCAAACAAAGAACCAGATCGGACAACCACGTTTAGCGCAATCCGGCGGGTTCATTTTCAGTACCCTTAATTCCGGTTCAGTATTTAATACCGGTATGGAAATAGCCCTTAACGGAAAACCAGTATCCCGTAAGGATTTCAGTTGGGATGTAACGCTGAATTTCTCTTATAACAAAGGCAGATTGGGGGCTTTCATTCCCGGGGTAGCTTATTTCTACCCAACAGATGCCCAATTTGGTACCGTAAAAGCGGCTTCTATACCTAACAGTTATTTTCTTGGCTTGGTTGGGCAGCCTTACCTGCACCAACTTGACGCAAAGGGAGTTGAGATACCCGACGGGAAGCTTCAGGTTAACCCTGCAAACGGCCTGTATGTACTTAACACCACCACCCCGGTTGTGGGCAACCGTGAACCGGATTGGATCGGCGGTTTTAATAATACACTCCGGTACAAAAGGTTCACTTTATCATTTCTGCTAGATATCCGTAAAGGTGGTGCCGTGTTTAACGGTACAGAATATGCGCTGGTTGTAAACGGCTTGAGCAAAAGAACTTTATTGAATGATCGTCAATCGGTAACGGTAACTGGCGTTAGCAGTACTACAGGCGCTGATTATAACCAAACCTACACGGTAGGCCAAAATTATACCTTCGGCAGCACTACGTACACTGGCTCGGCTATGGTTCAAAATTATTGGCAAAACTACGCTGCCAACTCCTACAACTTTATTACCTCGGTAAACTGGTTGAAGCTAAGATCGTTATCATTAACTTATGATCTTTCTAGCATAGTAAAGGGTGGGAAAGTGATCAAAGGCTTTTCTGCAACAGTGGTAGGTACCAATTTATTTACGTGGACAAATTACAAAGGAATGGATCCTGAAGTAAGCGCTGCTGGAGGAACAGGAGGTTCAGGCTCCCAAGGTATTGATTACCTCGGTGTACCCGCAGTAAGGACTATTACATTTGGGATAAACCTTTCTTTATAACCAACGAAAAAAGTAAATCATGAAAAATTTAAAATATATCATATTAGGTAGCCTGATTATACTGGCCTCGGCCTCCTGCAAAAAATGGGTGGATGTTAATACAGATCCAGACAACCCAAACAACCAAAGTGTAGCGGTACAAAACCGGCTACCCTGGATCCAACACTTTTACCAGTACAGTGCTGGTGTTACCAACTATCGTACTTCGTGTATGGCAGGCGTTTATTATACAAACAATGCTAACCCCAATACCTTTAGCACCACTTGGCAATGCACTAATGCCAATTCAACCACCTCTTACCAAACATTTTTTGTAGAAGTTTCTTCTAACTTAGTGGATATGTATAGCAAAGCGCAGGCACAGGGTGCTTACCATTATATGGCGGCGGCTGATGTGTTTTCTGCATTAGGCTATATGGAAATGCTGGATTTATATGGCGAAATGCCTTATACACAGGCAGGAACCGGCAATCCAAGTCCTAAGCCTGACAGTGGCAAAACCATTTTTAACGGTTGTATGGCGAAACTGAACGAAGCCATCAACCTATTCGGCCAAACCGAGGCTGTTGGGGCACCTGCGCTTGCAGCCGGAGATTTGTGGGGTGGCGGCGATGTAAGCAAATGGATAAAAGCCTGCTGGGGATTGAAAGCCCGCTACATGTTGAAACTATCGAAAAAAGCAGATTTGTATAACGGAGATTCTATTCTTTATTGTTTATCAAAAGGCCCACAATCTAATGCTGATAATTTAGTGGGGCCGGGCTTTAACAACAGTACGGTAACCGATTATTTAATTGGGGACCCTGTAGTAACAAACGGCAATTTTGATTATGCTGGTTATGGCAGTACCATCCGTATTTCCCAATACTATTACAACCTGTTGACAAACATGCGTGGTTCGGGTGTAACAGACCCCCGCATGACTAAAATCGTTCCTTCTTACATGACCAATGTTCAATTAGATCCCACCACAGGTAAAGTATCATCTTATACTTGGACCCGTTCTTTGGGTGTCGATCAATATGGGCCATCAACACGTTTGGTGGCCGGGGGTGCTACTTCTATCGTAACACCGGTTTATGCCGCCGCAAATACAAATATTACATATGCCATTGCCGACGCAACGGCACGCACAAATTTTATTAATGCACAAATTGCCTCAGGCCGCCCTTATACAACTAGTGGCAATAATGTGACGGTGACATATAAAGCAGGCTCTATATTCGTTAATAGTACCAATTACCTGTATGCTGGCGATACTGCTTATGTAACCACACGTAGTAGTGCTATCGCCACATCGGGTATACCCGCCCAAGGTCAAAATGATGTTAACTGGTATGCACCTGCAACTGCAAATGTTGGGACTACACTTGCAGCAGCAGTTGGCTTTAATGCTGGCGTAGTGGCATCTACAGGCTCATTTCAAATTCGCCCTGTTTCCGACCAAGAAATTTTGACTTATCATGAGATGAACTTTATTAAAGCTGAGGTATACATGAGAAAAGGCGACCTTGGTAATGCTTACACAGCGTACCAAGCTGCCATTCAGGCACACATGAATATGATGCAGGCTAAGCTAACTTCTTGGCAGATTCCTTATGGCACTATCAATCCTGATATGGCACCCATGAGCGCTACTGCAATGAGTGCTTACCTTACAAGTGCAGCCGTTGCAACCGCGGGTAATTTAACCATGGCTGACATTATGTTACAGAAATATATTGCCATGGGTTGCAGCATCGAAAATTGGAATGATATGCGTCGCTTTAACTTCAGCGCAGGCAATGTGGGTAATTTTGGTGTGGTTTACCCAGGCTATCAACGCGGCCCTCTATTTACAGGTGGGGCTCAATTGACAGGCACTACCCCAACAGATGTTAGATATTGGATGCGCCGCTGGGCATTGCCACCAACTTATGAAATTAATTACAACTCTATTAATACGCTTGCTTTAAATCCTCATGCCACCGATGTAAATATCTGGAGCATGCCCGTTTGGTGGGATTGCGCCACAGATGCTGAGTATATTGGATACCTTTCAAAATAATTAGTGTCTAGTTTTCACCCGTCCGATTTATAATACTTGTTTTTTAAAAATTACAAAGAAGGTCGTCCCGCAAGTGACGGCCTTCTTTCTTAATACTTGGTTTAAGACAATCAATTTATACCAACAACCTACAAATCAAAAAAAATGTACAATTTGCGTTTTTATGCTGTATTTAAACATAAAAATGCAACCTATTTCGGTTATAAAATTATATTTTGCATAATAATGCATAAATTGTTTGACATTTGTTAAATTTTTATTATTATTGCTTTTCCAATATAAAGAAACCACCTACAATTTTCGCAACCAAACCGCTGAATAAAATGTAACACCAAATTGTTATCATCATTGTTGTGATGATTGCTTTTTGATGTAACAGGTATGTTTAATCCGAAATAATAAACTGCTGTTTTATGATGAAAAACCTCAAATTGATTATTTGGTGGCGAGTGTTTTTTTTATGCGATGTCCGTTCGCTTAACTTAAGTTTAGAAAGAATAAGTTTAAAACAATATACTTCTTTCAAAAGAAATATATAAACACCTTGTGGTATCCACCTTCAAGTTTTATACTGTGAAATCCTTACCCATTATGCATTTCTACATTTTACTGCTTAATAAATAAACAAAAATCTAAAAACTGTTTATGAGAAAACATCTTTTAATGATGAAGATAGTGACGCTACTGCTCTTCATTTTTTCGTTACCGCTGTACGGGCAAAGCCAATCGGTAACAGGCACAGTAACGGATGCATCTAAAAAAACACCTTTAGATGGTGTAACCATTAAAGTAGTTGGCACTACCTTGATAACGGAAACTAATGCTAAGGGTACGTTTACCATTAAAGCCAATCCAGGCCAAACTTTGTTGGTTACTTACATTGGATACGAAACAAAGCGACTTTCAGTTTCTGGCGCAACCATGAACATTTCGTTGACAAATTCTGTATCGGACCTCGACGAGGTGGTTGTAGCAATGGATATTAAACGTAACCCAAGGGAATTGGGTTATTCTGCACAAAAAGTAAGCGGAGCTGACATTAAAGAAACCCAACGCGACAACTTTATCAACAGCTTGCAAGGCCGCGTAGCCGGTGTTACGGTAACGCCAACTTCAGGCGTTCCGGGCGCTTCTACTTCAATTGTATTGCGTGGATTTAATTCCATGTCGCTAAGCAATCAGCCTTTGTTTGTGATTGACGGTATTATAATGGACAACTCTTCTGTAGATGCTGGTGCAAATATCGCCGCTGCTTCCGGCCAAAGCAATACTGCAAACGACTTTACCAACCGCATGGGCGATTTAAACCCCAACGACATTGAAACACTTACGGTTTTAAAAGGCCCGGAAGCCACCGTATTATATGGTAGTTCGGCCAGTAACGGCGCCATTGTGATAACTACCAAAAAAGCGAAATTTGATGCTAAGTCAAAACGTTTTGGCATCAACAACCTCAACTACGACAATGCTTTCCGTTTTCAGCACCTACAAAATTTGCCTTCTACGTTCAATGGCTTCCTGCCGGGAACCAATGGAGTTGTATCAAACTCTTTTTACTCATTTGGTCCTGCTATACCTGCTGGTACAAAATTGTATGACAACGTTGGCAACTTTTTTAAGAATGCTGGTGGCCAAACCCAAAATGTTTCGGTTGATTTTGGAACAGCCAAAGAAGCATTTAGGTTTAGCGGTTCTTACTATACGCAAAGTGGCGTGGTGCCAAACACCTCTTTGGAAAGATTTAATTTTAGGTTAAGCAACACCAGCAAAATTGGCAAGTATATTGACATCAGCCCAGCGGTTACTTATTCGCATAGCACAAACGACAAAGCGTTAAAAGGTGCCGGTGGGTATTTACTTAACCTTTTCTTATGGCCTTCCATTGATGATGCCAGCAATTATTTATTAGCAAATGGGCACAAACGCTATGTATATGGCACCAATAATACTGACCCCAATGCTGGATTGGGTACATCATCAGAAACCGATAATCCATTTTTTGCCGTAAATAGAAACGTATCTAGAGACAAAACCGACAATGTATTGTACAACCTCGGCATTAATTTTAATCCATTGCCGTGGTTATCCGTTGCGGGCAGATTCGGCTATCAATATTCTAGCTTAAGTGGTTTCCAATACCGTGATCCTGAATCTGCTTCGCAGTCATCTTTATCGAACAAAGGGCAGCTAGATAATTATTGGGCCAAATTTTATGGTTACAATCATACCATTACCGCCACTGCTAAAAAAACATTTGGTAAATTGGATATCCGTGTAACAGCCGGTACCCGTTGGAACCAAACCAATCGCCAATTGTTTAGCATATCAGGCAGTTACGATAGCACCAGGCGTTATGATAGCAACAGCACCGGCGTGGCTACACGGGCACGTTTAAGCAGGGCTACATTGGCCCAAAGCAACGTTTGGAATCTGTATAAAAGCGACCAGATAGCTTATTTTGGTGAAGCCACCATTAGTTACGACAATGTGGTTTTCTTAACCGGTTCACTTGCATATGAATCTTCATCGGTATTGCCTGCCGCCAACAGGAACTATAATTATCCCGGTGCAAGTTTAAGTATCATCATGAGCGATATCTTCCCAAGATTAAAAGGAACTTTTTTAAATTACTGGAAACTAAGGACTTCTTTGGCCTCAACTGCAAGGCTTCCAGACCCATATAGCAACCAATCGAACTTTGTTCCAACGGTAACCAGCAGCACGCAACCTTCTGTTCTACAATATGGTTTTACCAATGCAAACCCTAACCTGCTGCCTGAAAAACAAAGCACTTATGAGGCAGGTACTGAGTTTAGGTTGTTCAACCGCATTACAGCAGACGTTGACTACTACAGAACAAATGCTACCAACCAAATTGCGCAAGGCTTTAGGGCCAGTTATGGTACCGGGTTTGTGTTGAATACAGCCAACAACTCAAGCGTACGCAACCAAGGTTTGGAAATTTCGCTGAGTGCAGATATCATTAAACAAAAAGATTTCTCGTGGAGTATCCAATTCAACTTTAACCACATGTGGAACAAAGTATTGGCAATCCCAGCATCCATTACCAGTGCCGGTGGTGATTATTACGACGCAAGCACATGGATATATTTGAATGCCAGAGGCGGTTTGCAAGCGGGGCATTCCACTGGATCAATTACCAGTTATGGTTATAAAAGGCAAGATTTGACCCCGACCCCCGCAAATGGTGTAACCCCAAATGATGGACAGATATTGATATCTCCTACCACCGGCCTACCTGTGGTTGACGCCACTTTCAGAATTCATGGCGACCGTACCCCAAACATTACTTTAGGTACCATCAATAAGTTTACCTACAAAAATTGGGGCTTAAGCTTTTTATGGGATGCCAGGGTTGGTGGAGATGTAATAAATGAAACAAACGAATATTTGACCACCATGGGCAAATCAACCAAAACAGCCGACAGGCTTACGCCAAGGGTGGTGAGCGGTGTATTGCAAGACGGATTACAGAACACCAGTTCGCCCACTAAAAATAATATATTGATTACACCATATTATAATTATTTATATTATACAAGTTCCACTTACATGCCCGATGAAGATTATATCGAGCATAATATTAAATTCTTACGTTTAAGGGATATTCAATTAACCTACGGATTATCACAAGACTTTTTACGTAAAAAAATACCGGCCTTTAAATCAGCTAGCTTATTTATTACTTGCAACGATTTGGTACTTATCACCAATTATTCGGGGGCTGACCCTGTTACCAACGGCGGCAATGCATCGTTAAGGGGTGTGGGCGCTACCGGATTTGATTATGGAAACATCGGCGCACCGTTAAGCTTCAATGGTGGTTTTAGGGTAGGTTTTTAATCTCTTAAAAAAAAATTATGAAAAAGATATATTGTATGCGTTTTCTTCGTTTCACAACAATCGTTGCGCTGGGCTGTATGTTGTTTTCTTCATGCAAGAAAAAGCTGGATGATGATTACTTAAATCCAAACAACCCGGTAAATGGGCCATTGGTTACTATTTTACCAGATGTTATCCAGCAAATGACATCGTCAGCAACCTCACCTTATGGTAATGGCGGTGGGTCTTACGGGCCTGCTTACGACGGTATGTATATTGGTTGCTACATCCAGTTTTGGAATTACTACTCTACCAGCTATAGTTATGACCAAATGGGTGGCGTATATGCAACCAGTTCAGATGTTACGGGATCAGTTTGGGCGGCGCACTATTACGGTATCGGCCAAAATGCTAAATACATCATCGCAAATGGTATTGCCCAACAGAAGTATGATTATGTAGGCGTTGCCAATGCCATTTTTGCATGGAGCTGGCTTACAACAACTGAGGAATATGGCGAGATAATATTAAAAGAGGCTTTCGATCAAAGCAGGTCTCAGTTCGATTATGATCCACAATCAGCAGTATACGATACGGTTAGGCAAATTTGCGATAGCGCTATCATGTACCTCAACAAACCCGTAAGCGCATCTGATTTAGCAACTGCCGACGCTTACTTTTACAAAGGCGATGTAAATAAATGGAAAAAATTTGTTTACGGAGTAAAAGCAAGAAGCTACGCCCATTTATCCAATAAAACGGCTTATACCGCCAACCACTATGCCGATTCGGTTATTAAATACGTAAACCTTTCATTAGCAACCAACGACGACAATGCCGTTCAAACATGGCAAGGTGGTGCTTTCAGCGGATTAAACAATTTCTATGGTGTGTACCGTTCCAACTTCACTTTGTTTAGGCAATCGGCCTTTATTGCAAACCTGTTAAACGGATCTTCCACTGCATCGCCTTTTGCAGGTGTTTTTGATCCGCGGACGCCTTACCTGATTAATGAAAACGCGATACTTCCAATTACCAAATCAGCTGTATCTTATACGGGTGTTATTCCCAACCTTGGTTCTTCAAGCTTGGCAACTGCAAGCCAACCTAAAAGTTTTTGGCGTACTGTTTTTTCTAATGCAACAGCAACAGCCATTCCGGATTCAGGAAGATATATTTTCTATAATACCTCGCCCTTCCCTGTAATGACAGCTGCTGAACTGCAATTTTTAAAAGCAGAAGCAGCTTATCGCAGTGGCGATAAAACAACAGCATTAGCTGCCTACACAAACGGAATTAATCTCGATTTCGATTTTCTAATTGGTGGTTATCAAAATAGAATACCCGATTCATTGAAAATTACAGCTGCTACAAGAGCCGCTTATTTAGCAAACCCTGCGGTAATACCAACTAGCGCCGCATCGCTAACGCTTACCCAAATCATGCTACAGCGATATATTGCCCTTTACGGCTACGACGCTAACGAAGCATGGGTTGATTTAAGGCGTTTTCACTATACCGATCTTGACCCTGTTACCGGCAAGCAAGTATATGCTGGCTTTACTTTGCCAACCACACTTACCGTTTATAACAATAATAAACTGGTATATCGGATGAGGCCAAGATACAATTCTGAATACCTCTACAACATTCCTGCCTTGTTGGCCATTGGTGCATTGGCGTCAGATTATCATACCAAAGAACAATGGTTTAGCCAACCTTAACCTTAAACGTAAACTAGTTGTAAAATGAAAAATATTATATCGTTTTTTGTGGTGTCGGCAGCAATTACAATTTTATTGTACGGCTGCTCAAAAAATACAGGAATTACCAATACGCCTTATTCTACTTACGGCTCTACTAATACAGGCCAATTAAAAATAAACTTGGCTTTTGCTTATACGGTTGATTATGCAACCATTATGATCAAAGTAAATGGCCAAACTGTGGGAAGCGCTTTGCAAACAAGACAGCCTTTCCCCGGCGGCGGCTACAATACCCGCGGCAGCAACTACGCCTTGTACCTAGCCGTACCACAAGGCAATGATACGGTGCAGATATCGCTACCAAAAGTGGGTACCAGCACCGATTCTATCGTGTTTTACAAAACAGTAATAAATTTACCCGACACCGCCCATTATACATTGCACATTACAGATACTTTGGTAAATTCAACTACCAACAACACAAAATCGGTTTTGGTTAAAAACAATATAAATGCAGTTGATACCGGTAAATGCAGGTTTAAATTTATAAACCTTATGCCAAATGTGGCGGCTATTGATTTGTATCTAAACGGTATCCTTATGAAATCAAACCTTGCATATTTGCAATCTTCAGACACTACCATTAGTACTGGACTGAATGCACCTGGCTATTCCGCAATCACTACTACCACTTGGGTAGTTAGAGCTTACCCTTCCACTACCGCATCCCCTACATTAGCCACTTATGCAAGTAGCAATTTATTGCAATACCAACAGGTATTAACACTATTTGCTATGGGATATTCAGGCGTAACAACAGGTACAAGAATACCCTATATATGTGGCACCTTGGATAAAAACCAATAACTTAATCTAAATCGTACTTTAATCTATGGTTGAGAAAACACTTTGTTAGCGTGTTTTCTCAACCATTTGTTTTTTTAGCAAATCTTTGCCTTATTTGCAGTTCGTTTATATCCATTAACCTTTACACTTGTACCCCAATTCTTTTGCTATGAAAAAGTGGTTTTTATTTCTTTTTTCTGGATGGTTTTTTACAAATACCATCAAAGCCCAATCGCTCGATTCGATGATGGCCGTCTATCATGACGATTATCAACCCGAAAAAATACACATCCAATTTGATAGAAGCAGTTACCAATTGGGAGAAACGATTTGGTTTAAGGCGTACTTAATGGCCGGGCAAGACAGATCTGATTTTAGCCGTAATTTTTATGCCGATTGGTACGATGATGGCGGGAATTTGGTAACGCATACAGTAAACCCCGTTTTTGAATCTTCTGCCCGAGGCCAGTTTGATATTCCTGCCAAATACAAAGGCAAAATGTTGCACCTGCGTGCTTATACACAATGGATGTTGAATTTCGATTCATCTTTTCTGTTTACAAAAGATATTCCTTTGATTCAACCCGCTGTGGCTGCAAAAGCCTCGGCCAATACCATCCCTGCAACGGTACTACATTTTTTTCCGGAGGGCGGTAATTTGATCAGCAAGATCAATTCAACTGTTGGTTTTATGGCCACCGATGTATTTGGGATCCCTGTTTCTATACGCGGCGCTATTTTCAATGCTAAAAACGAATTGATTGATTCCATTGCTTCCACCCACGATGGCATGGGAAAATTTGCTTTGGAACCTGCTGCCGGCGACCAATATTCCTGCATTTGGAAAGATGAATTTGGCAATACGCATACCACTGCCTTGCCGTCGGTAAAAACCAGCGGCATTGCTATAGAATGCAAGCCTGTTGGCCATAAAGTAATGTTTGTATTGAAAAGAACCGATGACGCGGCCAACAATTTCAAACAATTGCATGCGGTTGCTTCTATCAACCAAAAATTAATTTATAATGCCTCGATCAACTTAACCGCTAAGAAAAATGCTGCGGGGCAATTTGCCACCGATAGTATTGGGACAGGCGTTGTACAACTTACTATTTTTGATGCAGATTGGATACCCGTATCCGAAAGGGTCATTTTTGTGAACAATAACGATTATCGTTTTGATCCAGCATTAAGCATTGTTAATAAAAGGATAGGCAAACGGGCAAAAAACGAATTTGAATTGTTGGTGCCCGATAGCATTGCTGCCAATCTTTCTATTTCCGTTACCGATGCATCGTTGTCTGTTGATACATCCACCAACATTTTTTCCAACTTTTTATTGTCGGGCGATATAAAAGGTTTCATTAAAAACCCTGCTTATTATTTAGCCAACGGCGATGTGGAAACAACCCAAAACATTGACCTGGTAATGCTTACACACGGTTGGCGCAAAATTAATTGGGAAGCCATCAGGCAAAACAAAACGCCAAAATTTGTTTTTTCTATGGATAGCGATTACCTGCAAATAAAAGGAAACGTGTATGAAGGAGGCCATAAATCAGCCGTTTTAAATAACAACCTAAAACTGTCGCTTACCATGCAGGCAAAAGATAGTAGTAAACAATATTTTTTAGTAGATGTCGACAAAAATGGCGGTTTTCGCCAGCGTGGATTGATATTTTTTGATACCAGCAGCGTATTTTATCAACTAAACGATAAGCGGCTGAACGATGTTGTTTCGGTAAACTTTGCTCGCACTTTGCCCGAAGTGCCATTTAAAAGCAAGGTGAACTTGCCGGCTTATTTAAGTAGCAACCTAGGCTTTTTAAACGATGACGACCAATGGTTTACCAAAAGCAACCGGCTGAAGAAAATGGCCGACTCGGCAGTGATGTTGAAAGAAGTAATTGTAAGGGGCAGAACTAAAACACCCGCCGAAATACTGGATGACAAGTACACCTCCGGATTATTCAGCACAAAAAATGCCTATTCTTTTGATGTGGCGGGCGATCAACGTTCGCACGGAGCCATAGATATTTTTCATTATTTACAAGGCATGGTGCCAGGCATGAGCATGTCGATACCGATAATGGGAGCAAACGGCGCTGCCGATGCCAACAGCGACAATGTACCCGGTATTAGTTGGCGTGATGGAACACCTGACTTCTTTTTGAACGAAATGCCATCGGACGGGCTTACCATCATGGGCATCCAAATGAGCGATATTGCTTATATAAAAGTTATCAGGCCACCTTTTATGATGTCTTCCGGTTCTGGCGCTTCCGGCGCAATAGCCGTTTACACCAAAACGCCGATGGATAAATACGTCAACAATATTAGGGGCCTAAGTAGTGTTATCCTTACCGGTTACACCGCTTACAAAGAATTTTTTAGCCCCAATTATGCGCAAGCGCCGGTAAAAACCAGCGCCGATATCCGCCCAACGCTTTATTGGAACCCCTATTTATTGACCGACAAAAAAAACAGGAGCGCAAAATTTGAGTTTTATAACAATGACATCACCACAAAATTTAGGGTTGTAATTGAAGGAGTAAATGCTGAGGGCAAAATGGCTAGGTTGGTGCAAGTGATTGAATAAAGTTGCGCAAACCAGCCTTTGTTTTAATGTAAGTGACCAATGTTTTACTGTAAGAACCCTTTGCTTTGATGTAAGCAGCCTTTGCTTTGATGTAAACTGCCTTTGCTAAGCTGTAAGCGGCCAATGTTTAACTGTAAACGGGCTTTGCTTTGATGTAAGCAGCCTTTGCTTTGATGCAAGCAGCCTTTGCTTTGATGCAAGCAGCCTTTGCTTTGATGTAAGCAGCCTTTGCTTTGATGTAAGCAGCCTTTGCTTTGATGTAAGCAGCCTTTGCTTTGATGCAAGCAGCCTTTGCTTTGATGCAAGCAGCCTTTGCTTTGATGCAAGCAGCCTTTGCTTTGATGCAAGCAGCCTTTGCTTTGATGCAAGCAGCCTTTGCTTTGATGCAAGCAGCCTTTGCTTTGATGCAAGCAGCCTTTGCTTTGATGCAAGCAGCCTTTGCTTTGATGCAAGCAGCCTTTGCTTTGATGTAAGCAGCCTTTGCTTTGATGTAAGGGGTCTTTGCTTTGATGTAAGCAGCCTTTGCTTTGATGTAAGGGGTCTTTGCTAAGCTGTAAGCGGCCAATGTGTTACTGTAAACGGCCTTTGTTTTGATGTGGGTAACGTGAGTTTTGGGGCTCTTGCCGTTATATACCAATGTGAAACATTTTATTGCCGTTAAGCTTGACCAAACCAACAATTCGATCATATTATAGGATTTAATGACACGAAACGTTCCTATGGAACGAGGGTCCAGGCATGTGTATGTATTTTGCTACCAACGAAATGTTCCTACGGAACAAATAAAGCAGTATTTTCTTTGTTCCGTAGGAACATTTCGTTGGTAGTAGCACGGGTCGAAAGCCGTTATATAAATGCTCGTTCCGTAGGAACGTCTCGTACTCTTAGGCAATACTTGGCCATATCATCAAACAAAATTGGGTTGTGCCAAATTTTTGTCAATTATAAACGATAAGTATGTAATTATCAATAAATAGTATCCAAAACTCATGTTAAGTAATAAATGTTAAAACGTAAGCAGCTAATTCGGCGGTAAGGTCAGTACTTTTTCACCGTCAGACCCCATTTGCACGGCGAAAACCTAAATTATGAAAGAAGTATCATCTTATTTTTAAATTTTATCCACCCAAAAATCATCCTCCTTTTTTTGTGCCGTTTGATACATCCTCAATTTGCCGGGCAACTCTTCCAAATACATGATAATGGTGACGGCAACGGCGTATAGCATAAGCAAAACCAGCGTTAACGAGAAAACAAACTGGCCATATTTAAGCAACACGTACAACAAAAAAAGTTGATAAAATATCACACTTATGCCACCGAGCATAATGCACAAAGGCGCATAAGCCCGTTTCAGCACTAAAAAAACATAGGAAACAATATTGTAAATAAATACGCAAGCGATAGTAAAAGTGAGCCAACTGCCATCAAATAAAATGGCGCATTGTATTAAGCAAATGGCGGATAAAGCAATACCAAAAGCACCTACGATATTGCAAAAACTTTCATCGTACTTAGAGAGGATTTGTTTCATGTTTGAAGACTGATTGGCGATAAAAATAAGAAAAGCCAATGTGTTAAGTTAAAAAAGATAATCTTTTTATTTTGACGACAATTAAATTGTTACCACAATATCATCAATGGCTTCGATACCGCCGTCAACATACAGCCATTCTATTTTTTGATACATAAACGATATTGTTTCGTACTCAGCATATTTGGCCAATTCAGGATTTTTGTTGTTTTCCATTTTAAACGCAATATCGGTAATGGTGGCATTGGTAAGCTGTACGGTATAATATTGTTTTTCAGCACCTTGTGTTGTAGGCTGATAAAACTGCAAAATCCAAGTAACCGCAATTTCATTTTTAACGAACATATTGTACAATAATGGCGTTGATTTATCTACCTCTTTGGTAATTACAAAAGGCCGGTGCATGTGTTTACCGCTCGGAAATCCGGTAGTTGAATCTTTCGGCGAAAGCACTTCGTGGTTGGCCGCAATCACCACTATTTTGCCTTCCCTGCCTTTTATTGTGGATGAACCTTTTATATCGCCTTGTAATTTTCCTTTTAATGTTAAATAAGCATTTAATGCCATGGGATTATTTTTATTAGATTTAGATAAATAGATGGTAATTTAAGCAATTAATCGATATTAAAAAAGTCATCGAGTCATTAGGTCAATAAGTCATTGGCTTAAACTTGATAATCAAGCATGTTTAAAGTTGTGGCCTGTGAACCACGGACAGTACAAAGTGCAAATGTTGGCTGCTGAGGGCACGGCGTTCCATGGCCAAAGTGATGAAGTATGTCGAATAGAAAGATGTCACTTGTCTAACCAAGAACGGCCATGGAACAGGCCTGCTCCAGCAAGCCAACATGGTGACGCCCAACACGCAGATTGAATAATATACAAACCTTCGGGCGGCATGCGCCTTGTACTGTCCTTGATTTTTTTGGTACTTTTTTTATCAAGAAAAAAAGTACAAGAAAAGACCAGCGGGGAGATTGCGAAAACACAAAGCCAGTGGCTAATTAATTCTTTTTGAAGCATTTTTGTACAATTATTTAAATCAGATAAGTCGGCAAGAACAGCATGAAAAACTTTCTAAAATCTATTTAACTTCGAAATCGGAATTTAAGAAAGGATTAAACAATTAAAACTAAAAACAATGAAAGCAAGTGTATTGCACGAATTAGGAACCATGCCGAAATATGAAGATTTTCCGGATCCGGTTCCGCAAAATGCAGACCAGTTGTTGATGACGGTAAAAGCGGCTTCCATTAAAAATTTAGATAAGTCGAGGGCAAGTGGCAAACATTATGCTAGTTATACTAATTTACCAACCGTTGTGGGTATTGATGGCGTTGGCATTTTAGAAGATGGAACAAGGGTGTATGCGCAGGGCATTACCGGCATGATGGCCGAAAAAGCATTGATTGCAAGCGGAAAATATGTAGAACTACCCGATAATATCAGCGATGCCACTGCTGCAGCTTTGCCCAATGCCGCCATGGGTGCAGCTTTGGCACTGCGTTATAGGGCGAAAATTAAAACGGCAAACGTAGTACTGATAAACGGTGCAACCGGCGTGACGGGGCAATTGGCAGTTCAAATTGCTAAATATTATGGGGCTTCAAAAGTTATTGCTACGGGACGAAATATAGAATCGTTGGAAAGAGTAAAAACGTTGGGCGCTGATATGATTGTGTCTTTAAAACAAGATGATTCAGCCGTGATTGAGCAATTAAAAACAATACAAGCCAACACTCCTATTGACATTGTGATTGATTATTTATGGGGACATCCGATGGAACTGATTTTGGCGTCGCTAAAAAGTAGCGGACTGGATAAAGACACCCATCCGGTTCGCGTTGTAACCGTTGGTAGCATGGCAGGAGAAAGCATTAATTTACAATCGGGCAGCTTGCGTAGTGCTAATATTGAATTATTGGGATCAGGTTTTGGCAGTCTGACACAAGCAGAATTAAAAACGTTTAATACCGAGGCATTACCAGAAATGTTTCAATTAGCAGCGGATAAATTATTGGCGATTGAAACGGAAACCGTTGAATTAAAAGATATAGAAACAGCTTGGCAAAAAGAAGTTTCGTCGGGTAAAAGGTTGGTGGTTATTATGTAGGGAATTTAAGAGTTTAGAATTAAGAATTAAGATTAGAATTAAGAGCTAAGAACTAAGAGTTACGAGTTAAGAATTAGAATTAAGAGTTAGTACAATAACTTAAAGCTATTTTTCTAACTCTTAATTCTAAATCCTAAACTCTAAATTTATTTCGTTGCTTTATTAAAAACCACTGCTAATTTATCGAATCCTTTAATTGCATTGGCAGGAAGATTTTCACCTTTTTTACCAAATGCGTACATCGCATTTTCTGGCTCAATTGTTACTTTAGTTTCATCAATTCCGCCAATTGGATTTTTAATTTTATTTAAATCCAAATTAAATTGTTGGGCGATAAAATTATATAACGGAATACGTTTACTTAATCCAAAATCATGGCCATCGTTGGGTAAATGCACATTTTGCACCAAGTCTTTTTTGTTATAAAAGCTATACATTTTTTGCAAATAAGGAAATTCAATTTGTGGTACATGATCGGTCCAATCTTTACCGTCGCTTACAATTAACATGGGCCTTGGCGCAGCCATGGCGGCAATTTCGGGGTTGTCGGTTCCACCGCCGCAAAACTGAACGGGCTGGCCGCTTTCGCAAGGGCAACCGCCATACATATAGCAAGAAAGCGACACAACCGGCGCACTTAATTTAATACGGTCATCCAAGGCAGTCACCAACATCGACAATGTTCCGCCGCCGGAGCCACCGCTGATGGCAACCCGATTTGCATCGATTTCTTTTAATGATAACGCATAATCCAACAAGCGCATGCTGTACAAAATTTGGATGGATTCCGCGATGCTGCGGCGATGGTCTTCGTCTTTAAACTGCAATAACGATTCGCCCCAAGCAAACAAATCGTAGCTAATGGCCATGCAACCCATGCGGGCCAAACTAGCGCAACGGTACTGACAATCAGCACGATAGCGGCCTTTATCAAAATGTCCATCCGGACAAAGGATGACTGGAATTTTACCTTGTATAGTTGTAGGTTGATAAACAGAACCGCACACATATAAGCCTGGCAATACTTCCAGCGCCATATTTTCTACGGAATAATCGCCATACATCCGTTTGTTGGAAAGGATAGGTTTTGATGCTGGCCTTGCAGGCAAAGGCGATAATTGTAAGGCTTGCAACATGCACTGGCGCAAATCGTTTTTACGCGTTTCCCAAGTTTTGGCATCGTTGTATTTGGTTGCCAGCGAGTCTAGTTTTTCCTTTCCGTCATCCACCGTCCAGCGGTAATATTCGTAATATTTTAATTTATATCGCTTGTCGCCTTCCTTATTTACTTTCATGTCCAGCGGGGCTAAAACATTGGCAAGGGTTTCATCAGCAGTACTTCTAAAACGCCAATCGGCATAATTTACTACTTTGTTTTGCACCATCGAGTCGGTAAATTTTATGGTGACACCGAATTTATTTTCAACATCTTTTAAAACCTGCTTTAAAGGTTTTTGGTACAAATTATCCGAATTTTCTTGTGCGGAAATGGGATTAAAAAAACAATTTCCTACAATTAAAAAAAGAAAAAAATAAAGCCGGTTACCTTTTAAATATCGAATTGAAATTTTATTACTGAACATAAAATGATTTAAATATTTTATTGGTTGGGAAATGTGTTGGAAAACTGTGATTGTCAGGCTGAGCTTGTCGAAGCCAGAGCTGGTGCGCCCTTCGACAGGCTCAGGATGACTACTAAGAAGATTGACACGAGTGCCTTCGACAAGCTCAGGCTGACAATTTTGATCATTCAATTTTTTAATTGACCATTATTAATTTAAATTTTAATTCGCAATTTTCAACTCTTCATTCTTAACTCTCAATTCCTTGTTATTTTCCCGCCAGCCACTATATAACAAATTTCTATCCAGCACCGGTTTTGGGAAAAATAAACTGGCAATATAACCAACAATAATTACCACCAAATGGCTATACACGCCCAGCATTAATTTATTGTGTGTAAAGTTATAATTTCCTAAATCGAGCAATAAATGTTTATTATTTCCCAACCCAATTTTTGTGGACGTAAGAAACGCATAAGCGGTAAATAAAATGCAAGCAATAATGCCAATAGTGACGCCTTGCTTATTTGCCCTGGCGCTAAATAACCCTAATAAAAAAATGCCCGCAATACCGCCCGAAAAAATAGCGTACAAAGTAAACACGATGCCCAAAACACCTTCATCGCCAGCCGACAAATACAATGCCGCAATGCCCAATGCGCCGATGCCGGCGGCCACCACCATAATTTTACCAACGTTTAAATATTGACGATCGGTTTTATTTGGCCAAATGCGTTTGTAATAATCAATTAAACCAACCGCGGCGAGGCAATTTAAATCGGCACCCAAACTACAAATGGCGGCACTCACCAGCGATGCGATTATTAATCCAACCACCCCGGGCGGCAATTGGTTGACAATAAAATAAGGGAAAACGGCATCGGGACGCATGCCAGCAGGCAGGGCATTTTGTTGGTAAAACACAAATAAACCGGTACCGATAAACATGAACAAAGCCCAAACCGGCACCAACATTACCACGCCCATAAGCGATGCACGGACAGCGGATTTATCACTTTTTGCGGTGAGGTAACGCTGCACAATTGTTTGATCGGTGCCATATTTTTGGATGCCATAAAATATGCCGTTGATGGCCATTACAATAAAAGTAAGCTTTTTAAAATCGAGTGAATATGGCCCAAAGCCAGTGTGGTGGTTGATTTGAGCAACATGCCAAACCTCGGCGGGGCCACCTTTTACCGAAAATAAAATAATGAACAAACAAGCAATGCCGCAACCAAACAGCATAAAACCTTGAATTACGTCGAGCCAAATTACGGCTTCGATACCGCCCATGAGCGCCAGAAAAATAATAACAATACCAATAATAATGATGATGGCGAAGGTGTTAAAACCCGTCATGTTGGCTAAGGCCAAGGCCAGCAAAAAAAAGATAGTTCCCATTTTTGAAAAATGGGTAAGTACGAACCCAAGCGAACTATAATAACGGGCAAACGAACCAAAACGCTTTTCAAAGTATTCGTAGGTGCTGAGGCCGATTACTTTGCGGTACAACGGCACGATAAACCAAATCATGCATAGCAAAACAATTGGCACCATTAACCCTTGTACCAATAAAATCCAGTTGGAAGAAAAGCCTTCGCCGGGATAGGCCAAAAAAGTGATGCTGCTAATTAAGGTGCTCAAAATAGACATGCCGATTGCCCAAGCAGGAATTTTGCCTTTGGCTTTGAAATAAGTATCGGTTGTTTTTTGGCCGCCAGAAAACCGCAAACCAAAATACAAACTGATACATAAAAAAAGAATAATGATCGCGTAATCAATGGTATGTAAATGTTTCATTTTGCCGGCATCGTTTAAAAGCTGAGAAGTTCAGAAGTTAGAAGGAAAGAATTTGAGAAGTTTGTGGTTAGTATTTAAGTAAAATATCTAAACGCAATTTTTAATTTTTACTTTTTAATTTCAATTATACAAATCCAATATTTGTTTGGGTAATTGATAACTGCCGGGTTTTACGGTAATAAATAAATCTTTATTCGCAGCTTTCATACGCAAAACACCTTGTGCTATCTCGTGGGTTGGAATAAATTCGTAAATATTCAATTCCTCTAAAATGGCCGCTGCTGTTGATCCTCCTTCAATAAACATTTCTTTTATGTCGGCTTTTTCAATAATATTTTTTATTGTTTTGGCTATGGCTGTTCTTAATTCCAAAGCGGTACAATTATCAATATTTTCATCGATTGCAATAATCGCTTTGTTGTTTTTTTTTATGGAATTAATCACCTTGTTTGTCCATGCTTCGTGGTGTGGATTTAATAATAATTCGTTATTGATGAAATGAATAAAATCATTTTTATCTTTTAACACTCCAATTAATTTGCGGCTTTGCGCAAACGATGTTCCACTAATAAAAAGGCTTGGTGTTTGAAACTCGATTGATTTTTGATTAGCTATTAATTCATACTTTTCATTTAGTAACGCATTAAAAAAATTACCTGCACCAGCTAAAGCAAAATCGCCGTTTATTCTATTAATCCATTCTTTTATATCGGTTAATTCCGAAACTTCACCAACAATTATTCCTTTTTCCGGCAATTCATCAGACAATTTTAAAACCGAAACATTATCACCATTTTCAACTTTTAGCATTGCTTTTACCGAAGAACTTTTTATGGCAAATTCTGGATCGATAGCAAAACTGGTAGTTGCAATCGGCTGGCCGTCAATAAAATAATTGCCATCTTTAATTGTTCGTTTTAAAGATGGATTGGCAGGTAATAACAATGCCTTTTTCAACCCCAACAATTCCATTTGCACCGATAATTCATCTATTACAAATCCGCGTAAAACCGAGTCTGTTTTTTTATAAATTATTGCCGGATTTAAAGTCTTTAATTCTTTTATGATTTCGGCTGTAACCTTTACTGCATCTAGCTTTTTCAATGAGCGACTATCGGATGAAACAACAATTAAATCAGCATTTGTTTCAATTATATTTTTTGTAAATAACGCTATAGTTAAACCATACCTTAAACCGATTGCGGCAATTTCTGCGGCTCCGGTAAAATCGTCGGCAATTACAGCGTACATGTTGAATTATGAGTTATGAATTATAAATTATGAATCATCTTGTTTGTTATGGTAATAGTAATAAAGTAGCGAACCTTTCTTTAATTCATAATCCATAATTCATAATTCATTATTCTTTCTAAACTTGCTCAATTGCACGGCGCTTTCAATGGCCAACACCATGGCATCGGGACTGGCAATTCCTTTTCCAGCAATTTCAAATGCGGTTCCATGGTCAACGGAAGTGCGAATAATCGGCAATCCCATGGTAATGTTTACGCCTTTTACACTATCCATTTGATTTTTTTCTGAGTTCCATTTAAAACCGGATAATTTAAATGGAATATGGCCTTGGTCGTGGTACATGGCCACTACCCCACCATAATATCCAGTTGCCGCCTTGGCAAACATCGTGTCCGGCGGCACGGGGCCTTCCACATCGTAACCTAATCTTTTTGCTTCTTCCACGGCTGGCAAAATCTCCAAATCGTCCTCGGTTCCAAATAAACCACTATCGCCAGCATGTGGGTTCAATCCTGCAATACCAATTTTTAAATTGGTTTCGCCTAAGCTAATCATGCCGTTGTACAATAACTCCGTTACCTGTAAAATGCGTTCTTTTTTTACTAGATCGCAAGCTTGCCTTAACGACACATGTGTGCTTACATGTATCACTTTCATTTTATCTTCTACCAACAACATGGCGTATTTTTTGGTATTGGTAAACGTGGCATAAATCTCTGTATGACCTGCAAAATGGTGGCCAGCTTCGTTAATTGATTTTTTATTAATGGGCCCGGTAACGGTTGCATCAATTTCTTTTGCCAAGGCCAAATCGATTACTTTTTTTACCGATTGAAAAGCGGCTTCGCCACACATGGCGCTAATTTTACCAAATTCCAATTTATTTAAATCCACATTTTTTAAATCGAACACATCAATTACGCCATATTCAAATTTTGCATCGGCAACGGTTGAAATAGCGTTGATGGTTGCGGTCATTTTTAGTCGAGAGATTATGTCGTTAAAAACGCCAGCATCGCCTACCAGTAAGGGTTTGCAGATTTCATAGATATGTTTATCGAGCAACGCTTTGATGGCAATCTCGGGCCCGATACTTGCCGGATCGCCCATGGTAATTCCGATTATTGGTAGAGAGTTCATGTTATAAGTAATAAGTTTTAAGTAATAAGTAATAAGTTTTAAGTAATAAGTAATAAGTGGAAAGTGCCGAGTTTTTGCTTTTACATTTTTAATTTAATTCTTAATTCTAAACTCTAAATTCTAAACTCTTTTAAACCTGTTATTAATTTATTTATTTCTTCGCTTGACATTGCCTGCAAAGGCGGCATTACAAATGGTTGGCATAAATCTTTTTCTTGCATTAATATTTTTAATGCCCATAAACTTTCGCCTAATGTTCGGCCGCCTTGATATAAATTACCTAATTCATTCGATTGTTTCTGATAGGCATACGCTTTTTCAGTGTCACTTTCTTTTACAGCATTTATTAAGTCTTGATATAATTTTGGATGCAAATTTCCAGTGCTTGGAATAATACCGTCGGTACCATCAATTAATGCCTGCGCCGATTTGGCCGCCCAGCCTACAAAGTGGCTAAAATCAGTCCTGTTTTTCCATAAACCGATAGATGTTTTTAAACGTTCGTCGCTGCGTTCAGAATCTTTCGCTCCAACAATATTGGGATGGCGACTTAATGCATCGATAATATCCAACGGCAATGAAACATGCGTGGTAGCTGGAATATTATAAATTATTACCGGCAAGGGACTTTCATTTGCCAATTGTATAAAGTAAGTTTTTATTTGAGAATCCGTTAAACTATAATAAGATGGAAGTGTTGCTACCACTACATCTGCACCGTTATCAGCACTATATTCAGCCATCTCAATTGATTCAGTAAAACAATTGGAAGAAATGCCCACATATAAATGCGTTCCGGCCTTTTTTAATTCAGCGGCTTTTTTAATAAATGCTTTTTTAACATCTGTTGGGATAGATGCCGCTTCACCGGTTGTACCTAAAATAAATGGTTCACAATTATGCAAATAAAAATTGGCAAACATTTTTTCAACAGCTTCTTCGTCTAAATCAAGAGAAGCAGTAAGTGGCGTAATAGTTGGGATTACAACACCTTTGTATTTTTTATCCATTTGAATTCTTTTTTCGATGGGCTTTGCCCATCGCTGTTTGATGTCGTCCCGTTGGGACTTTAAATAAAACAATTCTTAACTCTTAATTCTAAATTCTAAATTTAAAAAGCTGCTGTATAAATTTCTATCGCGTTATGTTCTTCAATTAATCGTGGATTGTTTTTTAATAACCGTTGTATTTTCATGGCATCTGCGGCCATAATGGGAATAGATTCTTGTAAAATATTTACTTCTTTTAAAGTTGCTGGAATGCCGCAATCTGCAATTAATTCCCTTATCTTTTCGACACCTTTTTTAGCGGTTGTTAAATCATCCTCTTCGCGATTGCAACCCAATGCAACGGCCACTTCGGCATATTTTTTTGGGGATGCAATTAAATTATATTCCATTACAAAAGGCAATAATAAAGCGTTTGACAATCCGTGTGGTAAATGGAACATGCTGCCCAACGGATACGACAATGCATGCACGCCAGCCGTATTTACCGGGCCTAAACAAAAGCCACCAAGCAAGCTTCCCATAGCCACTTGCGTACGGGCTTCTTCGTTATTTCCATCTTGCACGGCCTGCACAATATTGGCCGCAATTAAGCGCATTCCTTCGTAAGCATAAATATCGATAAACGGGTTCGAAAACTTGTTGGTATAAGCTTCCAAGCAATGTGTCAACGCGTCTAATCCAGTGGCAGCGGTGATTGCAGGCGGAACGCTCATAGTAAGCATGGGGTCAACGTACACAATATCTGGCACTAAAAACGGACTGATAATGCCTTTCTTTTGCCCATCTTCATCGTCCACCAAAATAGCGTTTGGACTTACCTCACTGCCGGTTCCCGAAGTGGCGGGAACGCAAATTAGTTTCTTTTTCCGACCTTTTAATAAGCCGATTCCAACGTATTCTTTTAAGGTTTGTTCATTCTCTAATTGCGCAGCAATTAATTTAGCAATATCCAACACACTGCCGCCGCCAATGCCAATTACCACATCTGGATTAAATGGCGTTATTTTATTAATTAGTGAATAAAAATCATTAAATGTTGGTTCTTGTTGAATTGCGGTATCAATTAAAACATCAATGTTTTCAGCTTTTAATGTATTAATAAAACTGTCTAATTTTATTAATAACGGCCGAATGGTTATCAATAAAACTTTATTTGGTTTTAATGCAATTACATCATTAGCCAATTGAGGAAGTGAATCTTTTCCAAAAACTAATTTACCTGGAAAATGGATACTCAATTGAGGGAAAGCAATCATTTTGAATTATAAATTATGAGTTATGAATTATGAATTGAACGCATTTATTTCAATTCATAACCATTTAATTTTCTGTCTAAATACTAACTACTAACATCTAACTACTTTTTTAAATCGGCGAATCCAATAAAACTTTGGGCTTCATGATTTCACCAATATTTACAGGGGTTATTTCCAGTTTTTCGCACCAGCCTAAGAATTTATTATGGATATCATCCAAGGTTTGTTTTTGTTGTGGGGTTAATTCCAGCGCATGGGCGCGGCTGATGGTACGAACTGGCAAGCCGCGTTTGCCCAAGAAATATTTGGCACTCAACGGATAAGCTACGTGGATTAATGGATCAACACTTATAATTTCTTCTTGCAACCAATCTACTAATTCTTTTTTGTCAGGATTGGCTGCATTGTTTACCATCCACACCAAAATTTCTGGATAAAAATTGCCAGAAATGGAAGACATGCCTTTTGCGCCGTTTCTTACCGCAAAAGATGCGATGTTAAATTAAACAATTTTTTAAAATATTATTAACCTGTTAAACCGTCTTTAGCGCGATAAATGAAAATAATCACCACCGAAGAGTTTGCCAAAGCCACGAAACTGGATAAGCTAAAAATGCCCGGCCTGGCAGCATTGCTGATGGAAGTAATGAAAATAAACCAGGTGAACGAGCTGTTTGCCCAGGCACAACCCAAACAAGGCACTGAGTTTATTGATGCCATTTTAGAAGGCTGCGGCGTAGAGATTGAATTTGACGAAAAAGAACTGAAAAACATACCCGAAAACGGCAGCTTTATCGCCATAGCCAACCACCCTTATGGCGGTATCGAGGGCCTGGTACTGCTGAAGATGCTACTCACCGTAAGGCCCGATGCCAAATTGATGGCCAACTTTCTGCTCAAAAAAATACCTAACCTGAGCGATTATTTTATCGCGGTAAACCCTTTTGAAAATATGGAGCATTCATCCAGCATCAGCGGTTTAAAAAATACGCTTAGCCTGCTGGCCGAAGGTACTCCTAT
>CAWJTH010000117.1:0-6479 GCA_963845495.1 uncultured Chitinophagaceae bacterium | reverse complement strand
CCAATCAATCCGGCTTTCCCTGGCAACAATTCTATCCTTACTACTTGGGTAATTACGCCAACCAATACCTCATCGTCAAGAAGTGATGTTGAATTCCGCTATTTAAATACGTCTGCCAACTTAAACGGTCAAACGCCAAGCAGTATTTATTCTTATAGATACACAGGTGGCCAATGGAATAAAATTTCGGCTACACTATCATCAACATTAGTTGGCGATGTTTATACCACCGGGTCGTTTGGTGTTCCCGGCTTTTCACCATGGACGCTTAGTTCGCAAAGCAGTTTAGATGCGCCTGATTTAACACCTATCATCACGGTATTACCACCAAGCTTCACTCCTTCAGCTACCAGCCAACCGCTTAATATCAAACTATATAATATTGGTACGGCGGCTACAAACGGAGCCGGCCCTATAACCGTGTATGTGCTTAAACCTTCACCCACCTACACCAACATAACACTTACCAACGATGCAAATGGAACCGGCGGATGGACGATAACCGACAACGGCGCTTTCTATACACTTACATCAACCACTTCACCGGTAATAACCAGTAACAATTATATTTCTATTACAGGTTATGTAAATACCACCCCGGGCATACCAGCAGGCAAATACACCGTATCGGCATCCATCGCCAATAATTCTGGTGGTGAAACGAATAACTCAAACAATTCGGCATCCACCGTTATAAATGTCAGCAATTAAAAAGAAACCGTATCAGTGCATTTAGTTGCATTGATACGGTTTATACCATTTGTCTTACCTCTCCATAAATATAAAATTTACATTATGAAAACTATTATTAGAAATGTACTGATGGCAATTGTGTTTTTCACGGCTTCACATCAAGCATGCTTAGCTCAACCTGCAGCTGATTTGGTACTCACCGGCAGCCCAAGTAAATCAGTATATCCCGGTTATCCTGTAGCGGGTACTTTTGATGTAACGCTTGCAAACAATACCAATGTAAACATTCCACCTCTTTCTTTTCAAATAACCTTTAGTTTACCTACCGGCTTTGCCTTCAACACCACTTATCCGGGTGTTCCTGCGGGTTGGGTTTATCTTAAATTAGATGATTTGGATGCTACATTAACACCTTCGTCTACTGTTAGCGGTACCATCCCAAGTTTTGTTTCTTTTTCTGTCCCTTTTATGACCACAGCAGCCGTTAGCAACCAACCATATCTGGCACAAATAAATAGGTTGTTGCCAACTTATATCGATAACGACCAAAGCAATAACACACCTTCTGGTACAGTTAGCGTATCGAACACCGTCCTCCCTGTTGATTTCGTCAGCATCAACGCCACTATAAAAAACTGCGCAGCAGAAGTTGATTGGAAAGTGGCCAACCAAGTAAACTTGAAGCAATATGAACTTGAATCCAGTACCGACGGCATGAACTTTACCACTGGCAAAGTGGTGCCGGTAAACAATCTAAATGCCTATTCTGCAGAATTACCCGTAAGCGGTAACAGTACTTATTTTTATAGGGTAAAGGCAGTTGATTTAGATGGAAGTTATAAATTCAGCGCCATCACATCGGTAAAAGCCAATTGCGATGGAAAGCAAGGTGCTTTTATGATGTATCCCAATCCTGTGTTGAAAGGCAAACAAGTAATTCTTTCTTCTACTACCAACGAAAGTACCATGTACCGCATTTTGGATATGGCTGGAAAAACCGTACAAGAAGGTAGATTTACTGGCAACACTAGTTTCCAGATAAATACGGGTGGCGCTTATATTGTTGACCTGCAATCTGCATCGGCCAATACAAAATATAAATTGGTGGTACAATAATTAACCGAAGTTGCCAGTTATTGGCTTTCACACAGCTAATGATGAAAGATAGGCGGATGGCAGTTGGCAGTTGGCAGATGACGGTATCTTAAACACAACCATCTACTATTTTTTTAAGCCTGTCATCTGTCAACTTTTCGAGCATGACTTATAAACTAAGAGAAAGACGCCGTTTGGGCGTCTTTTTTATTGCGGATTTATTTTTCGGTATACCCATCTTCATATTTTAACGTAAGTTTTGGGTAGTATTTACTGATACTCAAATACTTGTCGTTTAAATTGACAAAATTTTTGACATTGTCCAGTTTTTTTGTTGATAATAGTTAAAGCATTGTTCAACAGCACGAGACGTTCCTACGGAACGAGCATTTATAATGACGACCTCCGACCTAAGCCATTACCAACGAAATGTTCCCACGGAACAAAAGCAGTGTTCCCTTGTTCAGTAAGAACATTTCGTTGGTAGTAAAAATATATTTAGATGCTTTGCCCTCGTTCCGTAGGAACGTTTTGTGCCATTAAACCCAAGATATGATCAAGTTGTTGGTGGGGTCGAGCTTAACGGCAAAAAAATATTTCACATGGTATACAACGGCAAGAGATACAAAACTCACGTTATTTTAACTGAACCGCCTGTTAAACAAACAGTTACATTTTGCATACCTTAATGTTTGTTTAAACATACAAAAATAAAGTTTCTTACACGAGGAACTTTTTGCTTTTGGATTTCGTCTTGTAATCCTAATTAGTACAAATAGTAATGTTCAGCCCATTTATTAGTCAAAACACATCTCCAAAGTCGAGGAACCCGGTCATTTTCAACTTTATTATTACTGGTATTTATATGTTTAGGTTAGATTTTTGTTTACCGGCAATACATTTTTTTATTGCAACGCTGAAAATTGGCTTCCCAAAGCATAACATCGGCTTCCCAAGCCATAACATCGGCTTCCCAAAGGATAACATCGGCTTCCCAAAGGATAACATCGGCTTCCCAAAGGATAACATCGGCTTCCCAAGAGATAACATCGGTTTCCCAAAGCATAACATCGGCTTCCCAAAGCATAACATCAATATCCTAAAGCATAACATTGATGCCCCAAATAACAACATTGGTATCCCAAAGTATAATATCTATATCCCAAATAGTAATACTGGCATCCCAAAGCATACGATTTGCATCCTAAACCATGAAATTGATCCCCAAATGCTAATGATTATCAGTGCGCTGGCACTTCTTATTATTTAAACAGTAACTGCCCGCTGGCCTTTATCCCCTTAAAAACATAATTATATCGCTTTATAAATGGTATGGACTATTTCCTGCCTTCATCCTTAAAATTAAAAAATTAACTATGCCAAACATGGAAACCCCAAAGTACAAAGGTTCCCAACAAGAACCGTATGAAGTAGCCCGCTTAGGCTGGTCTAACTTTGCTAACAAACTTTCTGACTTTGCAACGTTTAGTCCCCGCTATATTGCTAATTATAGCGAAACCAGCATGGCCGAAATTGATGCTGCTGAACACCTGCCTGCAGATAATGCCCGCAGCAGTATTAGTGAAGACAACCGTATTTTACTTTCTCGTGCAGCCGACGCTTGCCTAACAAAATGGCAAAATCTAAAAAGGTATATTTTAGAAGCCTACGATGCCGAAAGAAGTGTAACCATGCTAAAAGCGGCCGGACAATTATTATATAACACTGCAATGCATTATAATTGGCATAGCGTAAAAAGTTTGGTAATCAATGCATCAAACTTTATTAAAGACCACTACGCTGATTTAGTGTCTAACGAGAACATGCCGCCCAATTTTGGCGATAGTTTTGATACCACAAAAAACATTTTTATTGATCTGCAAAATAAATTTTTGGGGTCTGTAAATGATTCCACCGCCAATACCCAAAATAAAATAAAAGCCAACAATGCCATTTATACCAAGCTTATCAAGATGTTGCAAGATGGCCAATTAATTTTTGCAGACGATGAATCAACAAAGCAACAATTTGTTTTTAGCAACTTAAAATCTATTGTTAGCGGCGTAAATCATGCTGGCCTTCGCGGCTATGTTACCGATGCCGGCACTGGCTTTCCCGTGGCAGCGGCTACCATTTCACCTGCTACAAGCGCCTTTGTAACCGTTACCGATAACGAAGGCCGTTATAATTTGAAACTGGCTGCAGGCGATTACATGGTTACCATCAGCGCCCAAAATTACACCAACCAAACTGTGGCAGCAACGGTTAAAACAGGCACGGTTTCATCCCTTGATGTTAGTTTGGTTAATAATGGAATTGTATAAATCTGTAATCTTTTTAAACACATAGCAACATAGGAAATTGACACATCATTCAAAAACGGCTTTTTGCAAAGCGCATAGTAAGAAGCGGGGCTCCCAACTAGTATTTCCTATGTTTGGGGCTTCATTTCTAATCGACATTGAATATTAACTACAGCCTATTTTCCTATGTGTTAAACATGATAAATTCGATGTCGAGACATCTTCGATTTTCTTTTGAACCAATGACTTTTTTTGATACACAGCAACTTAATTTGCTACTTCCTTACATCCCCGTATTTTTGTTGATACCATGATAGCCCAACTAACAGGCAAGTTTTTGCACAAAACCCCCACCCAATTAATTGTGGATGCCGGCGGTGTAGGTTATGAAGTAAACATTAGCCTTAATACTTTTACCGCTATCCAACAACTGGATAACGGCACGCTTTTCACCTATTTGAGAATTGCGGAAGACGCCCACACGCTTTGGGGTTTTGCTGAAATGGCCGAAAAGCAAATGTTTATTATGCTAATAGGCGTAAGCGGCGTAGGAACCAACACAGCCAGGATGATGCTTAATAGTCTTCGTCCCCAAGATATTCAGCAAACTATTATGATGGGTGATGCCAAAAGATTAGAGGCTGTAAAAGGCATCGGGAAAAAAACAGCCGAACGTTTGGTGTTGGAATTAAAAGACAAAGTTGGAAAAAATGCAATAAATTCACCTAATCTTCCTGCCCAATACAATACAAACGAAACGGATGCGTTAGAGGCTTTGGTAGCGCTGGGCATTGCCCGGCCTATGGCGGAATCGGCTATTCGAAAAGCTGTGGCACAACAAACACACACAACTGTTGAGGAATTAATCAAACAAGTACTAAAAAGTATTTGATTTAAAATAACTGCAAAGCAACCAAAAATTAACGCACTTGGGAAAGCCCGTACTACTGGCACTTGCCACCATACTGCTTGCCGCGGCCTGCTCACCATTATTTGCGCAAAAAGGGGGAGACTCGTTACGTTATCCTATTTCCGACCGCCGTGGAGATAAGTATAGCAGTACCAATTATAACCCTTTTGATTTGGCAGATACTGGTTTTGTTAAACAAACAATTGAGTACGACCCAAAGACAAAACAGTATTATTTAGTAGAAAAAATTGGTAATACCTATTACCGGAAGCCAACTTCGCTTACGTTTGAAGAATTTTGGCGTATCCGTGAAAAACAGATCGAGGACGAAAACTTCCGCAAGCGGGCCAATACTTTTTTTGCACTGAACCGTGGATTGATAAAACCAAAATTAAAGGTAACCAAAAGCTTGTTTAACCGCATTTTTGGCGGTATTGCCGATAGTACCGGAAAAATTAAATTAGATATTCACCCGCAGGGTAATGTTGATATCTCTGCCGGTTATCAAGGCCAAAATACCAAAAACCCCACTTTACCCGAAAATGCAAGAAAGTACGGCACTTTCGATTTTAATATGAATACGCAGTTTAATATGAACGCCAGCATCGGCGATAAATTAAAACTGCCTATCAATTATAACACCCTAGCCAATTTCGATTTTCAAAACCAGTTGAAATTAGATTATGCTGGTAAAGACGATGAAATTATTAAGGAACTACAAGCGGGCAACATTTCATTTGCCAATAAAAGTGCTTTAATCCCCGGCGTACAGGGCTTATTTGGTGTGCGTACAAAACTGCAGTTTGGTAAATTGTTTGTTACGGCCGCCCTGGCCAACGAGAAAAGTCAAGCCCAATCCCAAAGTTTTTCCGGAGGAAGCGCCAACCAAACCATCAACCGGAAGCTGGATGATTATGAAGAAAACCACCACTTTTTATTAGCTCAATATTTCAAGAATAATTATAACAAGGCAATGAGTACATTGCCGGTAATACAAAGCCAAGTCAATATTTTAAGGTTGGAGGTTTGGGTTACCAACCGTACCGGCGTTACCACCAACGCACGTACGGTTGTTGGCCTAATGGATCTTGGCGAAAATGCACCTTATTTATCGTCCATCCCATCCACCACCTCTTCTACACTGCCACAAAACGGCGCTAACCAATTGTATTCATGGGTAACATCTTCTCCAAATTATCGTGATCCATCGTTGGTTACCAACCTGTTAGGAGGGCGTGGCCTTAATGCCGTGCAAGATTATGAAAAAACTTACGCCAGAAAATTGGCATCTACCGAATATACCTTTCGGCCTGATCTCGGCTACATTTCTTTGAATACCAGCTTGCAGTCGAATGATGTGTTGGCAGTTGCATATCAATATACTTATAATGGGAAAACATATCAGGTCGGGCGGTTTCAAGCATAGGTACTGTAGTTTTAAAAAAAACAGGAACATTAAAAAAAAAAAAAAAAAAAGG
>CAWJTH010000116.1:0-10717 GCA_963845495.1 uncultured Chitinophagaceae bacterium | reverse complement strand
GCCATAACGCCTTTGCCTGTAATTGGTGTGCCCATTAAATCAAGCAACTCAATTGATGGTTGGGATTCGGTTTTATCTATTTTGCAAATGCCAAGCGGTGTACCTGTAGCTACTGTTGCTTTAAACGGTGCTAAAAACGCAGGCATTTTGGCTGCGCAAATCCTTGGTTCTTTTGATCCGTCGGTTAGGGAAAAAATGGTAGCCTATAAAGCTTATTTGCAAGATACCGTTCAAGAAAAAATTGAAATTATTAAAGAAGCAGGTTGGCCGAACGAATATGACAAATAAAGTTTTGTGGGGTTGTTTTTATTTATAATTTGTTGTAAAAAAAATGAACTAAATAGAATAAGTAAGTGCTATTTTTATATAAGTAATCGTTGCCATAAACTTATATCAATATTATTATTACAGCATGTCCTTTCAATACCTGTTTCGGCTAACTTTGGGGCATCGCAGTTTTATCTTCCTCCAAAAAAACATATTTAAATGGGCATTTTAAAAGAAAGGTTTAAAGCAAAGGCAGATGCGGCAAGCGCCGAAATAAAGGATTTGTTGAAAGAGCATGGCAGTAAAAAAATTGGCGAGGTTACCCTTGCACAGGTTTATCAAGGAATGCGTGGCATAACGGGGCTTGTTACTGAAACATCGTTGCTAGATGCACAAGAAGGTATCCGTTTTCGCGGATATACTATTCCTGAACTACAGGAAAAATTACCCAAAATGCCGAATGGCGGCGAGCCTTTGCCAGAAGGTTTATTTTATTTGATGTTGATAGGAGAGTTGCCGACGCAAGAAGATGTCGATCATTTGTCGAGCGTTTTGCAGCGACGGAGCCATGTTCCAGGTCACGTTTTTCACGTTATTGATGCCTTGCCCATTACAGCGCACCCCATGACGCAGTTTGTGGCTGGCGTTATGGCCCTGCAAACGGAAAGCATATTTCAGCGAAAGTATGCTGAAGGCATGTCGAAAAAAGATTATTGGGAAGCTACGCTGGATGATTCTTTGGATTTAATTGCCCGTTTGCCGCAAGTGGCGGCCTATGTTTATAGGAGAAGATACAAATTTGGCGATCAGATTCACCCGAACGGTTTATTGGATTGGAGCGGAAACCTTGCCCACATGATGGGTTACGAAGATGAAAGTTTTAGGGAATTGATGCGCTTATACATGACAATACATGCCGACCATGAAGGTGGCAACGTAAGTGCACACACCACGCATTTGGTAGGAAGTGCCTTAAGCGATCCCTATTTAAGCTACGCTGCCGGCATGAACGGTTTGGCAGGCCCGTTGCACGGTTTGGCGAACCAAGAAGTGATTAAATGGATTTTTGAAATGCGTGAAAAGTTGGATACTGAATTGCCGACAAAAGAGCAAATTGCGCAATATGTACAAGATACTTTAAATAGCGGAAAAGTAGTGCCTGGCTACGGCCATGCCGTACTTCGCAAAACCGATCCAAGATTTACCGCACAGATGGAATTTGGTAAAAAGCACATGCCCGACGATCCCTTGGTAAACACGGTTTGGAATATTTACGAAACAGTTCCGCCAATTTTACAATCGTTGGGGAAAATTAAAAACCCATGGCCAAACGTTGATGCACATAGCGGCGCTTTGCTGGTACATTATGGTATGGTGGAATACGAATTTTATACCGTATTGTTTGCAGTAAGCCGTGCATTGGGCGTTTTAGCTAGCCTTTGCTGGGATAGGGCTTTATCTTTCCCATTGGAAAGACCAAAATCTGTAACAACCGAACTAGTTAAAAAGTGGACAAAAGGAGAAGATTCTATTTGGGGCGACTAATCTGATTGTTAATCAATAGTTTAAAAAATCCAGAATCATTTCTGGATTTTTTTTATTATTGCATTTATGCTTGCGCAATTTACCTTGTTTTTAAACCAGATTTATTTATTTCATAGTGTTAATCCAGATAAATCTGATGCAGAACACGGTTTTTTTACATTAAGTATAAACAACTAAGTTTATTTATGAATGTAGAAATAAATCATCCAAATTATAGCCTTACCAAAAGCAAGGAAGAGGGTTATTTTGAAGAAGATGCCATTAACCCGCTGCCCCGTGCCGTAATGCGGCCCAATTCATTTATTATATTGGATGGTATATGGGATTTTGCTATAGACCCGGACAATAAAGGGTTAGTTGAAGCTTGGTACGCTAACCACCAATATAATGATAAAGCGCATTGGCCGGGTAGTGTGGAAGCGCATATAACTGAAGCGCAACCAACAGGAACTTTATGGCAAAACCAAGTGGTGGTTTGGTACGAACGAATGTTTCCACTTCCTGAAAAGCCCAAAGAAATGGATTCCAATTGCACCCAATTACAATTAACGTTTGGTGCCTGCGGATACGAGACCATGGTTTGGTTAAATGGAAATCCATTAAAAACAATTGAAGGCGAAGCGGTGCATGTAGGCGAATACACTTCATTTTCTTACGAGCTGGATGACGCTATTCTGCAACAAGAAAACCGGCTAACCGTTCGCATTGCTGGAAATATGGATGCCGATACGCCACGTGGTAAACAGGAATCCGCCGTTTACAAACGTGGTGGAATATGGTACCGCACGTACACGGGCGGCGTTCGTAGTATTTGGCTCGAAATAGTGGAACTTAACCGCTTACGTTCAAGAGTTGGCGTGGTAAGTTCTGTGGAAGATAATTTGGTGCGGTTTAATCTAACTACCCGCATCCACCGTGCGGGAAATTATATCATCCGGCTAAAAATATACAATCGAAAAGATGAAAACAAAGCGCCTGTTGCAACCGATGAATACCAATTGCAATTAGAAGCTGGGCAAAAAAATCAACGTTTGGTTATTGAAATTCCCGATGCGAAGCATTGGAGTCACGATCATCCGCATTTATACATGTTGGTGGCGCAATTGATTGATAATAATGGCCATATTTCTGAAATTGAAACACATTTTGGTTTGCGCAAAATTGAAGCACGTGGAAGTTGTGTTTATTTAAACAACCAGTATATTTATCTCAATGGCATTTTATATCAGCCAAACGTGGCCACTTACGAAGAAATTAAACGCCATATTTATGCCATGAAAGCGCTGGGTTGTAATTTGGTACGCATCCATATTGATGGCGTTGATCCAAGGATTTATAATTTGGCCGATAAATTAGGGATGCTTTTATGGGTGGAAGTGCCTAGTCCGCATCGTTCTACACAAAAAAGCCGGGAAAACCACCGGGCAGAATTACTGCGCATGCTGGCATTGATTGGCACACATCCTTCGGTTATTATTTGGAGTTTGTACAACGAAGATTGGGGCGCACAAGATATTGCCACCAATGTTGAAACCCGCCAATATATTACCAATATGTATCATTATATGCAATTGGCTTATCCACAGTTTTTGGTGGTGGATAATGACGGCTGGCAGCATATTTCGTATGAAGGCCGTTTAAAAAGCGATCTGCTGACCGCCCATTTATACACACCCGATATACAACACTGGAAAGATTTATTGGATAATTTGGTAGAAGGAAAGCAAACCGGCGTAGCGCCATTCCCGTTGATAGTGGGCGATCCATTTTTTTATCGGAAACAAGTGCCATTGATTGTTAGCGAATGGGGCGGTTTTGGGTTTGTAAATTACGGCGGCCCAAAAGATGTAGATGACCGGGCCAACCAGATTGCCTTGTTTAAAAAAGAATTAAGGAAACGCCCCATTGCTGGCGATGTGTACACGCAAGCCACCAATATTGAAGATGAAAAAAATGGATTGATCGATTTTCATAGTGGTGAATTACAAGTGCCGGAAGGATTGTTGAGCAGTGGGGAGTGAGTGATAGAGCATAAAGATCGGATTTTTATATTTCCATATCAATTTTTAGTTATATATTGTATTTAATGTTTGCAATTGCCAGCTTAATGGTAAGTTGCAAAATAAAAAATAGGTAGCAATTTAAATAGCATTCAAAGAACCCTTTTCGAAAGTCAGTAACCAAAAACAATCTTAACCCAGAGACAAATGGAAGATAATTTATTACCCGTACCACCAACTTTTAAATTATACAAAGACAGGTCGGTGTATGTTGGTACATTTATAGGCGGGCCTTTGGTCGCCGGGTATTTGGCAGCGGAAAATTTCAAGCAGCTTGGACAAACCAGCAAGGTTAAGGCAAGTTGGATTATTTCAATCTCTGCTACAATTGCAATTATTGGTGGTATTTTTTTAATCCCTAACATGGAAAAAGTACCAAATTTTATTATTCCATTAATATATACAGGTATTGCACAATTTTTAGTACAAAAATTTCAAGGTACAGCTATTAAGGCACATATTGCGGCGGGTGGAGAAACCTTTTCTACTTGGAGAGCGGTCTGGATCGGACTAATTGGGCTTATAATTTTATTGGCAATAATTTTTGCATTCGTATTCTTAACAAATAGAGAATTATTTGAATAAAACTGTGGCTTTTCATGGCGTTTGCCACTAATAAGTTTGCCCAAAATAACTTATAATTATCACGCTAACACAAACACCTTCTTCGGATTAAATCTGTCCATCAATGTAATTTCCAAAGGATCTTCTTCTAAAATATCCACCGTCATATCGTTATTGGTACCAAATGCACCGTTGTGTTTTAGGTAGATTAAACCATTATCTTCGATAAATTCAAAATGCGCAGCGTTTCCAATATTCGATTCCGTACCCCAAACCAAGGTATTGTCAGATATAAATTGCCAAATGGTATCGAATTGATCTTTAAATGATTTGCCTTTAATGCTTTGCTTTAATGCTGTTACGTTCATGTGTAAATATTTTAGCTGTAACGAAGTTCGTCTTTTCGAACATAATCTGCTATGCGTTATAAATATCGATCTGCCATTTATTGGTTTAACGAAGCTGAGAAGCAACCAATTGAATCGATCTTAAACGAATTGCAATTAGGTTTTGATCAACCATTAATTACACAAATATTGCCTTTTGTTGATTTAAACCGTCGTTGCCCGAACATCAACATTATTATTATTCCAATCAGCAAGCCATTTTGCCAAGTCTATATCAATCCTAAATTACAATTGCTGCAAGAAAAATTAAGCATTTATCAGTTTTAAAGCCATAATATATTTAATCGGATCGATCTAAAATAACTTACTGCCAATATTACTGTTTGTCTAACTACTAAATACTAACTACTAAGTACTTTTTGCCTAGTATCTTTGTCCGCTACCAACAGAGCTATCGCTATTCCGCTTCGGCGGAAGAGAGGAAAGTCCGGACAGCAAATGGCAGCCCACCGGCTAACGGCCGGGGACGAAGATGTTGTTGGTGTAGTTCGACAAGCTCACTATGCCAGCAACAGCAAACGTAACAGCGAGTGCCACAGAAAATAACCGTCCGCCCTAGGCGGATAAGGGTGAAAATGTAGGGTAAGAGCCTACGGTGCTGGCAAGTAATTGTTGGTACGGGAAAACCTTGGGTGCTGAAATGCCACATATAGGATGGGAGCGGGGCGGCCAGTCTCCGTTTCTTGGATGAAAATTCAAGAACACCATCCAGGGTAGGCAGCTACACCAGCGCAGCAATGTGTTGGGCAGATAAATGATAGCGGTTTTTGCCATTGTTGGGGTAGTGAGTCTATCGAACTATTATCAACAATCAAAAGAACAACAGGATCCGGCTTATGACGTTGGTAGTTTTTTTAATCCTTGTAAGTAGCAATGCTTACAAGGATTTTTATTTTATAAGTTCTGTTTGCTTCTCTTTAAAAAATCCGACAAAAAATTTAAATCATCCTAAGTCGGTTAATGCAGAACAGCGACTTTAAACAATAAAGTATGCAACAGGTAAGCCGAAAACTGAATTTAGAGTAGGCAAAATAATCTAATTTTATGGCACTAGATTTCAGGGTTGCAACAGTCCGCTTCGACCCAACAAGTGGTCGCATTCAATCTGAACCAGGCTCCGCGGTATTTGGTTCAGCTGTAAGAAAAGCAGAAATGGCCATCCGGTCATTTAATTATGGGTACACAGATGGTGATCATCACATTTGGAGAACGGAGGTGCAATTGGCGGGATTAAGAATAACCGGCGCTACAGTACAGTTTAGCGTTAATTTGCTCATCCGCGACAGTTCAGGGAATATTGATGACAGGTTTGATGGTTATGTTGAAGTACTTGTAATTGCAGATGTAGCGTAATGCCCTTCTTGTTTAAAACTATTGCTTTTTGCCCTAAATAACTTTAAAACGCTAACATTATATCGCAACAATCAAGCGATTATTTTGTTAGCTTTTAATCCTTGTAGGTTTCGGCCTATAAGGATTTTTTGTTCCTTAGGCTTATAATTTTCCGCCCTCTTGCTTCTTTTCTTCCTGCATCCCTTTCCCTTTGATCCTCACTTTTTGGGCTTTACATCTTCTTAACTTCTCATCTTCTCACATTCTTTACATTTGTTGGCTCAATTAAATAGTTGCCATGTCGTTACAATCAATCAATCCGCACAACAATAAGCTGATAAAAACGTACAAAGAAGATTCGCCCAAACAATTGGAAACCAAGCTGAACAATGCCCATCAAGGTTTTTTATTATGGAAAGAAAGTAATTTCTCGCAACGTGCTGCTTTATTAAAAGCCGTTGCCAAAGAATTATTGAAGCAAAAAGATAGCTTAGCCAACATGATGGCTTTGGAAATGGGAAAACCACTAAGCAAAGGCACCGTAGAAGTAGAGAAATGCGCTTGGGTTTGCGAATATTATGCAAAGGAAGCCAAGCAAATGTTAGCAGATATTACTATTCCGACAAATTATGGCAAAAGTTTTGTTACCTGTAACCCGTTAGGAGCGGTGTTGGCCATCATGCCTTGGAATTATCCATTTTGGCAAGTGTTCCGTGGTCTTGCGCCGGCGTTAATGGCTGGCAATACCATGGTGCTAAAACATGCCGCCAATGTTTGCGGCTGCGCTTTGGCCATTAAAAAAATATTTGAAGATGCTGGCGCACCAAAAGGCGTGTTAGAGGTTTTAATGGTTGATTATCCTGAAATTGATAAAATAATTGAACACAAAGCGATTGCGGCTGTAACGCTTACGGGCAGTACCCGTGCGGGCAAAGCAGTCGCCGGTAAAGCCGGAAGCATGTTAAAAAAATGCGTGATGGAATTGGGTGGATCAGACGCGTACGTGGTGTTGAAAGACGCCGATATTGAGTTGGCCGCTACGGAATGTGTTAGCAGCCGCTTAAAAAATGGCGGGCAAAGTTGCATTTCAGCCAAGCGTTTTATTGTTGATAAAAGTATAATTGGAAAATTTACGGAAGCATACATAGCAAAAATGCAAAAATTTACTTGCGGCAATCCGATTGAAAATAAAAACGAATTAGGGCCATTGGCACGGGTTGATCTAAAAGAAAAATTGTACAATCAGGTAATGGAAAGCCAAATACGGGGCGCTGAAATTGCTTTTGGCGGGGCGGTTGACAACATTGCTGGCGCTTATTTTCCCAATACCGTTTTAATAAATGTAATGCCTGGCATGCCAGCTTTTGATGAAGAAATGTTTGGACCCGTGGCAGCCATTATTGAAGCGAAAGACGAAACCGAAGCCATTTATTTGGCCAACAAATCAGTATTTGGTTTAGGCGGTGCGGTGTTTACCAAAAATGTAAAAAAAGGGGAAAAGATTGCTTCGCAAATGATTGAAGCAGGTAGTGTTTTTGTAAACATCCAAGTAAACAGCGACCCAAGATTGCCTTTCGGCGGCATAAAAGAAAGTGGTTTTGGCCGCGAATTGGGCGTTTGGGGCATCCATGAATTTATGAATTTGAAAACGGTGGTTGTAAGATAGTCAGTCGTTAAAATCAAATTTTGGCCATTACTATTAATTTCGAACCGTTCACTAAGTTTGCATCATCTAACTACCAACTACTAAGTACCAACTATTATGGTTTTAAATTATCAATCTTTTTCTCTTCCGTTTAAGCATCCGTTTACCATTAGCAAAGGTACCAAAACGCACCAGCCAACCATTGTAGTGCAACTATCACATTTGGGGGTAAGCGGTTTGGGCGAAGCACCGGCCATAGCTTACTACAACGTCACCACCGAAATAATGGAGCAGGTTTGTAAGGCTAAAAAAATGTTTATTGAAAAATTTGCCTTTACCGAACCCGAACGATATTGGCATTATTTGCACCATTTATTGCCAATGCATCCTTTTTTGATTTGTGCGCTGGATATGGCCGGCTGGGATTTGTACGGAAAAATGAAACGTAAAAAGTGCTACGAATTATTTGGTGGTGATATTAACAATAGTCCTGTTACCGATTACACTATTGGTATTGATACCATTGAAAAAATGGTGGAAAAAATGCAGGAAAAACCTTGGCCGATTTATAAAATAAAATTGGGTACCGATAGGGACATCGAAATTGTAGAATCGCTTAGAAAGCATACCACTGCTGTGTTACGGATAGATGCCAACGCCGCTTGGACCACCGACGAAGCACTTGAAAAAATAAAAGTTTTTAGTGAATTGGGCGTTGAATTTATTGAGCAGCCTTTAGCAAAAGATGACTGGATTGGCATGGAAAAATTGTTTGCCGAATCGCCGCTTCCTTTGTATGCCGATGAAAGCTGCGTATTTGAAAACGATGTGGAAAAATGTGTGAACCATTTTCATGGCATCAACATAAAATTAACCAAGTGTAGCGGCATAACGCCTGCTTTGCGCATGATTCAACATGCCCGTAAATTGGATTTAAAAGTTATGTTGGGAAGCATGAACGAAAGCACAATTGGTTCATCGGCTATTGCACATTTGCTGCCGCTGGTAGATCATGTTGATATGGATGGCCCGTTATTATTGGCTGAAGACTTGGCTACGGGGTTTACATTTAACAACGACGGCAGTATTAATTACCCAGACGGTTATGGATTGGGAGCCCAGCTTTTAAAGTCATTGGATACAGGTAAATAAGTAATTAGGCAATTAAGTAATTGCCAATACTTATTTACTTATTTACCCAATTACTTATTTACGCTTCTTGAATTTTAAGTTATAAGGTATGCCCCAAAAAGGAAGAAGCCGCCCACAATGTGAACGACTCCTTTTTACCCTGCTGCTTACGCATACATAGACTATCGCTTTTTTGCAAGGTTTAAGAGAAATTAAAAAAATTAAAAAATAATTTTTGCGATTCTTCCATTGCCGCCAGCCAAGTAAATAGCTTGGCCTTTTTTCGGTTTTTGAACTACGTGAAATGGGGCGTCGGAGAAATGTTTCCAATTACCAAAGCCACCCAATGTTATGTCACTGCCTGATAATCCAGTGGCTATCAATGTGTTATTTGTTGTAAAAATAACACAACTTTTATAGCCAGAAGGATTAGTGATTGGCGATTCCCAAAAACTATTTACCCCTTTGCTATAAATTGCCGTTGAATCGCTACGCTTATAATTTTTAAAATCTCCACCCACAACCACAAAATTGTTGCCATTAATTGCTAGGCTATTTGCACCCGTTGTTTCTTGTCCTTTCATTATTGGTAAAACTTTTTTTGTACTGGCAACGTTTGGATGCATTAAAAACAAACTAGCTTCTTTGCCGCCGCTTACAAATACATAATCAAAATCACCATTTTCTAAAAATTGGATATTGGTTCCGCTACTTGCAAAGCAGGCTTCGCCCTGTTTTGCTTCAGGGCTTTGGCTGGATTCAATGTCTTTCCAAGTATCACCGCCATCGTTCGTTTCAACCAGAAAAAAATGGCCATTAATGGGGTCTCCCAAACAAATTCCCCGAAGATTATTTTTAAACGCCATCGCATCTAAAAAAATGCCATGTTTATCGCTCCGATAAACCACCTCCCAGTTTTCACCGCCATCTTTTGTTTTTAAAATAATTCCTGGGCTATCGATCCCCATAATGATGGCCGTTTTATCATCAAACGCTTCAATATCCCTAAAATCCCTTTTTTCAAATCCCTTGGGCTTTAGCCAAGTAAAATGTTGGCCGCCATCTGTCGTTTTGCCAACCGTTCCCTTGCTGCCACTTACCCAAAACACGCTATCGGTTACAACACCTAACCCACGAAACGAAATGCCTTTTTGCGTACTGTCGAGGTAGTTTATTGTTTGCGCAAAATTGTTTTTGCCAAACAATAAACCAATTAAAATAAAGCTTGAAAACTTTGCGTACCTCAACTTGATTGGTTTAATTTAATTAAAATAAAAGGGTGTTGCACTGTGTAAAAAAATAGTCCTGTGCAAAGCGAAGACACCTTGCAAAGCTGGTTTTATCCAACTACTAAATACCAACTACTAACTACTTTTAAATACCAACTACACACTACTTTTTTGAGATTCTTTCGCCTGCTGAGTTCTTTTTGCCAACTGCCGGCACTAATTCACCCACTTTTCCCATGCCATATTTTGGCATATTACTGTATACGTTTTCGTATTCACCAGCTTTTACTTTATATGTCTCGTGCCAAATACCCACATCGCCGTTGTTTTTTATTTTTTGGTTGAAAGCTTTCCAAGCAGGGTAGTGTTGTCCTTCTCTGTCTTTGGCGTAAGCTTCCAAATGTTCGAACGAGCGCCAAAACTGGAGTGTAACCGGCGGTATGCCGCCAAACAATTGAAAACCAAGAAAGCCACTTTCCGGTTTTTGCGACAATTCTTTCAACATTTTTGGCATGGCAGCTGCTACTGGCAACCATT
>CAWJTH010000115.1:0-47928 GCA_963845495.1 uncultured Chitinophagaceae bacterium | reverse complement strand
CGAATCCGCTTGACCCGCGCCCGCCGCGCGGTCCTCGTCGGGATGAAGTCGGTCGTCTCGTCCAGCGCACCGAGATACGCCTTGCTCGACCTGCTCGGCGTCGGCTGGTCGATCACCTCGACTTGCCCCTGGCTCCAAGATTCCGGCCCGTTCTTTTGCCCCGCCGCGCTGGTGTCCCAGGGTGATCTGCATGGCGCACTCGACCGCCAGGGAAGCTTCCTCGACGCCTGGAGAGCGTGCCGCCATTCACCTTCCAAACCGAGCTGTCTTCCGCCTGCTGGAGGCCGGTGACTACGCCCTGTTCGGTCTGCTCGACCTTCCGCGCGACGGGCTCACCCTCCACTGCCTATCAGCAATACGTGAACTGAAGTCGAAGAACAACGACAGGAACAAAGCGGAGATGTAGCATATAAAAAAATAATACCTTTTTGTATTTTTTCTTTAAATTGAAAAGTCAAGCTTTTTATAACACCTCTCGCAAAAAAGCGAAATCGTAGACCTAATTATTAAAGTCCTACATAAAAAAATGAAATGATTGCTTAAGCGTAAGCGTTTTTCTCAATTTCTGCAAAAAAATCGTTCAATTTGTTTCATTCGTGTGCTATTTATTTTGCGGTACATAAAGAAGACGAAAATCTTGAAAAATATTCTATTTTCAGTTCCAACCTTTTCAACCAACCAATCTCTTAACTACAGCCAACTAATTGGAATCTGTAAATACCATACAACTCATTAAACGGGCTGGTCTGGGCGATGGAGATGCACAGGCTTTATTGTATCGGCAATACAACAAAGCCATGTTCAACATCTGCACCCGAATGACCGGTAGCCAAACCGATGCTGAAGATGTGTTGCAAGATGTATTTATTCTGGCTTTCAAAAATTTAAAGCAGTTAAAACAGCCCGAAAATTTTGGTGGTTGGCTAAAACGCATCACACTAAACGAATGTATCCGTTACAGCAAACGATACGTTCATTGGAAAGATTTGGAAGATTATCACCACAATTTTCAAGACGAAACAACCGAATGGTGGACTACAATAAATGTAGACTTGGTGCACCAAGAAATAAAAAGTTTACCAGACGGTTGCCGACAGGTTTTTGTATTATATGTGTTGGAAGATTACGCCCATAAGGATATTGCCGCAAACCTGGGCATAAGCGAAGGCACCAGCAAAAGCCAATACCACCGGGCACGACAGCTTTTGAAAGAGCGGATTACCAAACAAATGGCCAACCATGGATAATTTAAAAAAATACTTACAGGAAAATAAAGCAAAAATGGATGTTGACGTCCCACGGGACGCCGTGTGGGAAGCGATCCAGCAAAAAACGAATACGAAAAAAATTCAGGCAGCCACTGTAAAAATGGCCGTTCGTTATTTGGCTGCAGCTTGCGTTTTAACAGCTATTATTTTGGGTTTTAAATGGATTATTTTTAATAATAAAATTGCTGAACCAAATAAAATTTCAGCAAACACTTTATCTATTAAAAAAAATACAACCTCTGTAGTATCAACTATTCCTGTACAAAAAACAAATGGAGACACGGCAATTATTTCACCAAAAACAGAAGCTCTCGTTGTTGTAACAAATAATAAAAAGAAAAAAAATAATACAGCAAAATCCATTAATCCAATTATTGAAAAAGAAAACCAAGCCATCGACCATCTTGAAAATGGCTATGCTCAAATGGTAAAATTGCAATTAAATAGAATTAGAAACACACCGGTTTTTGCCGAAGGCCCAAGTTATTTTAATTCATTTAAAACACAATTACAACAAATGGATAAAGATGAAAACGAGATTAAAAAATTTATTAAAACAAATGGATTGACGGACGAATTATTGGAGCAATTAATAAATGTTTCCCAACAAAAATTGACGTTGTTAAAAAACCTACAAACCGAAATAAATAAAATGAATACCCAGGTAAAGGAAAATCAATCACCTGCTGATTCAACCAAATCTTTTTACTTACATATTTAAATAGAAATTCTGTGAAACAAATAATTATATTGCTCATCATCTCATTAAATGTCTTTTCAATCTTTGGCCAAAATGATACATCGAATTTTATTTATAAAAAAAATAGGATTGAAAGCAATGCAAGATTAAGAGCCGACACAATGAGATTTAAATCGGATGCAGTGAGATTCAGGAACGACTCAATTAGGTTTCCAATAAGATTTAAGGCAGAACAAAGAGTAAAAATAGGCATGCGAAAAAAACTGGATAGTGCAACGTATAAACCGCACCCACCTTTTAATTTCGTGTACGATTATCCAGATAAAGATACCTTGACAAAAGAAGTAACTACAGAAGTTGCCTGTAACCCTGATGCAACGATTTTTATAGAAAATTTAAATCGTAAATTAATTATAAAAACCTCCACCGATAATAAAGTTAAAATAACAACCACTGTTAATTATAGTGTAGATCCGAAATGGACAGATGACGAATGGTTTCAAAAAATTAATATTGAATTAAAAAGCAATAATAATCAGGTCGTATTAAAAAGCGATAATATTAAAAATGGCAATGAAAAAATTCCACGCACATTTACAGCAACAGAACAAACAACGGGGGGCGGTTTAAGAATGTTGCAATATAGTTACGGCAATAATACAATTAAAGAAATAAACACTAATTCAATTGCCCTATTTGATGGTGATGGCAATTGGGTGAATAAAAGAAATAACATACAACATATTGTAACTGTTTATATTCCCAAAGGTGCCAAATTAGCTGTGGAAAGTAAATATGCCGATGTGGAAATACAAAATGATTTAAAGGGCTTAAAAGCAGATATAACCAATGCCAGCCTACGCTTCATGAATACCGACAATGCGGATATCCAAGGAAAATATGTTAGGATAAATGCAGGCAGTATAAAAAAGGCAGATATAACAATAACCAACGGAAAGTTTTATGCGAAGGATATTTATTCGGGAAAATTTGATTCAAAATACTCAAATATTGAATTTGGCGTAAGCAACGATTTAAACATACAAAGCGTTAACGACCAGTATGAAATTGATGAAGTAACTGATTTAAAAGCCAACAAAAATTACGGTAATGTCCGCATTACCAATTTAAAAAATTCTTTTAATTTAACAGGCAATAATGCCGATATAAAAATTAGGGATATTGGCGCTGGAATAAGCGATATTAAAATTGATGATAAATATGCCGATATCCGTTTACCGCTCAATAATGTTGCTAATTATTCGGTAGATTTTGACGGAAAAAACTGTAATGTTTATGCGCCGTTTGAAAAGATAGAAGTAGTAAAAATAGAAGATCCAAAACCCAAGGAACCACAACAAACCAAGCAACCAGACGAAATGAAAATAGGGCTTAAACCTCTAGGGCCTTTAACCTTCACTAAAAACGGCTCTTTAATGAATGCAAAAGACAATGCATTTAAGGCTTCCGTTGGCGATACAAAAGGAAAACACGCCCAGTTGCAATTTAAATGCAATAATTGTACGGTAGATTTTAAATAAGCAACAACTATTACTGGAATTAAATGGGTGAAATTTTATCACCCATTTTTTTGAAAATTATTTTTCAACTGGGGATTGCATGCCTTTTAATTTAAATAATTTATTCCTATCAATAATCCATCTTTATGAAAACAATCCAATTGATTTTTTTCTTATTTATTTCCACAATTTGTTTATCACAAAACGGAATTATTTCAGGAAAAATAACCGATAGCTCCTTCAAAAAAACAATGCCTTATGCCACGGTTACGGTATTTACGGCAAAAGACACTTCCATTGTCACCTATCGTTTATGCGACACAAAAGGGATATTTAAAATTACCAATCTTCCTTTAAATATTAATTTAAGGTTTATGGTTACTTTTTCTGGTTATGAAGCTTATCGAAAAGATTTTAAATTAACCGCCGCTAATAATATTATTCAATTTGACAGTATTATTTTAACCCCATCAACTCGGCAATTAGACGATGTAATTGTATTTGCAGAAAGGCCGCCGGTAATGATAAAAAAAGATACGATTGAATTCAACGCATCGGCTTTTAAAACATTGCCAAATGCTTTGGTGGAAGATTTATTAAAAAAATTGCCTGGCGTAATGGTTGATGCCGACGGCAATATTACCGTGAACGGAAAACCGGTGAATAAAATATTAGTGGATGGAAAAACATTTTTTGGCGACGACCCAAAAATGGCGTCCCGCAATTTACCGGCCAACGCCATCGACAAAGTGCAGGTGACCGACGACAAGGAAGAATTGCTACGCAATGGCGATGACAATATTAACAATGTGGGCAAAGTGGTAAATATTACGCTAAAGAAAAATGTGAAAAAAGGGATGTTCGGCAAAGTGTACGCTGGCGGCGGAACACAAGGTGTGTACGAGGCTGGTGGCATTGCCAATATTTATCGAGACACATTGCAGGTAAGCGTTTTGGGCTACATGAACAACCTAAACAAACCGGGTTTCAGCCTTTCCGATCTGATGCAGGCAGGCGGTTTCCAGCGCAGCAACAGTAATTCAAATAGCAATAACACCAGTATCAGGAATAATGGTACGGGCAGTAATATCATGATCAATGGTATCAATTTTGGTGGCTTGCAAAACAGCGGGGGTGTTGCTACCAGCAAAGGCATCGGTGTTAATATCAACCATACGCCCAGCACAAAAAAAACTTTTTTCCTGCAATATTTTGATGGAGATATACATGTAAACCGCCACAACAATACCAATATTGCGCAGTATAGCGGTGATACGGTGGTGAACAATAATACCGATTTAACCGGCGATGTAATTACTCACGCCCACAATTTTGGCGCTGGGTTTAAATTAAAACCCGATTCAGTTACTATCGTTCAGTTTGGAACAAATTATACAATCGGCTTGCAGGATGAAGATCGTTTCAACAATGTAAACAGCACCCAAAACAAATTGGGTAATTTAAGCAACGGTGTTATCAATCAATACAATAGTTCAAATACTTATTATTACCGTCATTCTTTTTTCTTTACCAAATCATCCAAACATAAAAAAGGAAGAACATTTACTTTATCGCAAAATTTGGATATCAATCATAAAAACACCGATTACACCACCGATTCCCGCATCCACTATTCTTATCCGCTCAGTTCAGATTCTGCTTTAAACCAATTACGTTCAGAAAGGTTGCCGCGTACAGATGCATCTATTCTTATCAATTATAACGAACCAATTAATAAATTTTTAACACTGCGTTTTAGCAGCCGTTACGATTATGGAAAAGTAAATGACAATATTAACACGTTTAATAAAAATAATAACAACAAATACGATCTATTGAACGATAGTTTTAGCAACAGGTTTAGCCGCCAATCTAATATTTTTAATTCCAGTATTTCCTTTGCATTTAAATTTAAAGATTTGACCATTGCGCCTATTGCTAGGGGCGTATGGCAAAACGGTAATAATTTTTTGGCCGAGCCAAACACTTCTTTTAGGCAGCAATACAGTAATTTTTTACCGGGATTAAATATTGTGTACAAGCAACTTTCATTTAATTATAACAAGGGTGTTTTTTTACCGGCTTATAATTATTTAGTCGCGGTTCCTGATAATACCAATCCTTATTTTATTCAAAAAAATAATATTAATTTGGTTGCGGCAAAACGGGAAAATTATTCCATTAATTATTATTTCAACAATGCAAAAAAGTTTTTTAATGTTGGGTTGAATGGCGGAGGCAGCAAAATAGATAACGATGTGATACAAAGTATAATGGTAAACAATAAGGGCGTACAAACAAACACACCAGTTAATGTAGATGGCAGCAAAAACTTTTGGCTGAATTATAATATCAACAAACAATATAAAAATAACACCCGTTTTATTTTCTCGTGGAATACCGGTGCTTATTACGAATACAACCATTCACAATTATTATACAACGGCGAAAACAGTTGGCAAACCACCTTTAATTTGCAACAATGGGCAGGCATTAATTTAAATTTCAACGATAAAGTAGAAATAAATTCAAACTTTAGTTCAGGATTAAATTTTACCAATTATACCAGTAAAACATTTACACCGTTACAAATTATTGCCCGCTATTGGAACAACGAATTAATTGTGCGTTTACCGAAACATTTAATCTGGGAAACACAATTAACTTACGCCCACAATGGAAGTTTACCGCAAGGCTTACAAAATACCGTAATTTGGAACGCCGCATTAAATATTACCATGCTAAAAGATGAACGGGGCGTTTTGCGGATAAGCACTTACAATTTAGCGAACCAAGCTAGAAATATTTATGCTTTTGCCAGCGGAAACACCTTTACCACCCGCCAAAGTAACGTGCTACCACAATATGTAATGGCAACATTTACTTATAATTTCCGGCCCATTGGCGGCGAAAAGAAAAAAGTAGGCGGGCAGCGTTTGTTGTTGTTTTAAACTTTTTACTTGAATTTAAATTTGAAAACGTTCCGACAAATCGGAGCGTTTTTTAATGTAGGCCCCCAATCAATTTAATATGAAAACTAAGCTGGCATTAGTTTTTAGGCTTTTAAACTTTTTATATTAATAGCTTGTTTCAACTTTTATGAACATACTTATTACCGGTGCAAACGGCTATATTGGCCAGCGATTAATTCCAGCTTTGCTGGAAGCGGGTCATACATTATACTGTTGCGTAAGAAGTAAAAAGCGCTTTAAGGCAGATAATTCTACTAAAAATTTATCCATTATTGAAGTAAATTTTTTAGATGAAAAATTGCAAAATCCATTTCCAAAAGAAATAGAGGTGGCGTACTATTTAATCCATTCCATGAGTTCGGGAAAAGATTTTGAAACACTGGAAAAACAAACTGCCATTAATTTTATAAAAGCAATTGAACAAACAAATTGCAAACAAATAATTTATTTAAGCGGTATTGTTAATGAAACACATTTATCCAAACATTTAGAATCGAGGTTAGCGGTTGAAAAAATACTGCGTTCTTCAATAATTCCTATCACCGTTTTACGTGCAGGAATTATTGTTGGTTCTGGCAGCGCTTCGTTTGAAATTATGCGGGATTTAATAGAGAAATTACCCATAATGATTACGCCCCGTTGGTTAAATACAAAATGCCAGCCAATTGGCATCCGCAATGTGGTTGAATTTTTAACTGGCGTCATGTTAAAAGAAAATACATTTAATAAAGATTTTGATATCGGCGGTCCAGATATTTTAACCTACAAAGAAATGTTGTTGCAGTTTGCCGAAGTCCGCCATTTAAAAAGATGGATTTTTACCTTGCCTGTAATGACGCCGCGACTTTCATCTTATTGGTTATATTTTATTACTTCCACATCTTATTCGCTGGCGGTAAATTTGGTAGACAGCATGAAAATAAATGTTATTTGTCGCCCCAATAATTTAGCGCAGGAATTAAACATTAATTTATTGCAATATAAAGATGCCGTAAAATTGGCATTCGAAAAAATAGAACAGCACATGGTGTTAAGCAGTTGGAAAGATGCTTTTAGCTCGGCCAATACCAAGTTGGATGTAATGCAATATGTGGAAGTACCGATTTATGGTTGTTTTAAAGATGTAAAAACCCGTGAATTAAAAAACAATGTAAATGAAGTAATGGCCAATATTTGGAGCATTGGCGGTGAAACCGGTTGGTATTATGGCAATGCACTTTGGAAGGCAAGAGGCTTTATAGATAAGGCTTTCGGCGGCGTCGGTCTCCGCCGGGGAAGAACAAGAAAAAACGATTTACAACCTGGCGACGCATTGGATTTTTGGCGTGTTCTAATTGCCGATAAAGAAAATAACCGTTTATTATTATTTGCCGAAATGAAATTACCAGGCGAAGCTTGGCTTGAGTTTAAAATAATTAAAAAAGACGGCAAAACTTTTTTAAAACAAACGGCTACATTTAGGCCAAAAGGTTTATGGGGCAGGTTATACTGGTATAGCGTTTTGCCATTTCATTATTTTATATTTAATGGCATGATAAATAATTTAATTAAAACAGGGAACAAGTCGTTAGATGTTAGTAATTAGTAGTTAGACAAAGCTGTAATTTTTTATATTAAAATAATTTATGGGATTTTAAAAATAAAATTTCGCCTTAATTAAATCGAGATTTTTAATTTAAGCATTTCTTACTTTGGCGTTCGGTGCCACTACATTTATCTAATTTTTCTTTGCCAATTTTACACTTGATACCTTGTAATATTTATATGCCTATAAAAATCGTATCATTGTTTTATATTATTTTAGCAACCCGCAAATAATTGTATTCATCCCAAAATAATCGCCAAAATGAAAAAAGACAGTATTACTTTCCGCTTCCTAACCGAACCCGGCGACGTAAATTTTGGCGGCAAGGTGCATGGCGGCACCGTAATGAAATGGATTGACCAAGCCGGTTACACCTGCGCCGTAAACTGGTGCGATTGTTACTGCGTAACGGTTTACGTTGGCGGCATCCGTTTTGTAAAGCCCATTTTTATCGGCGATATTGCTGAAGTATATGCCCGCATCATCTACACTGGCCGCACCAGCATGCACATTGCGGTGGATATAAAAGCCATCAACCCAAAAACAAAATTAGAAACCAAAACAACGCATTGCATCATCGTTTTTGCCGCTGTTGATGATGCCGGCAAAACCGTGGAAGTGCCAAATTGGGTGCCGCAAACCGAAGAGGATTTCATGATGCAGCGCTACGCCCAAAAACTAATGGAAATGCGCAAACAGATTTCTGCCGAAATGGAAAATTTCTTTTTTGAATAGTTGCCACTGATTACTCAGATTTCCACAGATTTTTTTATAGCCTTCGGCTTCTATAACTTTTTGGAGGCCGGCTGGGTAGCTACTATTGGGCATCCGTTGGAAGTTTATACTGAGTTTATCGAAGGGCACTCTTGTACTTTTTGTTCTTTATTGGGCATTTGCAACGTCCCAGCTTTTTTGGCAAAATATACTCAAAACTTAGGGGAACCGAGCCCAGCCCGATAAAATTTTGATTCCGTAATTTTTAATTCGTAATTCGTAATTGTGCAACATCGCTCAAAACCGTATGTGAAATTGTATTCACCGGACAAATATCTTCACATTTCATACAGGCGATATCGCAAGGCGTATTTACCGCAATCGTATCAAAAGCGCTAATAAATCCTGCCTCCTTCGGACAAACGGCCACGCATGCGCCGCAGCGGATGCAGGCATTCCAGCCAATGTCAAAAGCTACTATTTTTTTATTCTGTCTTTCCACAACCCAGATTTTGAATTTTACATTGAAAAATGAATCTTTGAAACATCACGGTTTTGTCTAACTACTAAATACAAACATCTAACTACTCTGCCTTCACACTTTTTTAAATTCAGAATCCGGACTAAAATAAGTTGACATAATCTTGTACAATTTGGCATCCCGTTCTTCCACCGATTTTGTTTTGATAAAATCATTTTTTATATCAAACAGCTTCCACATTTTGTTGCCCATTTTTTCCAGCCATGCATCTTGGTAACCTTTCATTCCTATTGCATTCGGCGTTTGGCCAGATGCAATAAACGTTGCCAAAAATTCTCCCGCAATTATGCCACCGGCTAATGCTGTATGTATTCCGCCACCTGTAATTGGGTTCACATGCCGGGCCGCATCACCCACAAGTATCAGATTATCAGCATATTGTGTTCGTAAAGGTGCTGCTAAAGGCACGCCGCCGCCTTGAATTTCCAAAATCCGGCTGTGTTTAAAACGCTCCTTAAAAAACGACGATTGCATGAAATAATCCAAATGCCATTGTGCTGTTTTGTCGGTCAGGCTGCGGATTACGCCCAAACCAATCTCCGCGTAACCATGGCCTTTAGGAAAAACCCAAGCATAACCGCCAGGTGCCCATTCGTTGCCCGCTACAATTTCCAATAAACCTTCGGTTTCCACATGGTCAACCACTACTTGTAAACAACTGGCTAGTTCCAGCATTTTTATATGCGTTTGCAATCCAGCCCATTTGCCCACTTGCGATTGTAATCCATCGGCACCCACCAACACTTTGGTCGTAACCGTTATTTTTTTATTAAACCTATTTAGCCGAACCGCACAATTTCCATCCTCCAAAATTTCATAACCCAATCCTTCCGTTTTTAACCAAACTTCCACGCCAGCACGTTCGGCCATCGTCATCAAGTATCTATCAAATCGGCGGCGGTCAACCACATAACCCAACGGGTTTTTGCCTTCACCCGTTCCGTAAGTTTCCGGTTTCAACATCCGATAATCGATTGATTTTTTTTCACCAAGCGTATTGTAAACACCAAAACCATAAACAGGTTCCAGCACAAATTCATTATTTGGTTCAATACCCGAACTTGTTAAACCATGCCTGCTTACCGCACCGCTGCATTGAATAGGTGTGCCCAATTCTTGATGTTTATCTACCAACAAAACTTTGAGACCTTTTGTCGCAGCCAGCCTTGCTGTTGTTGCCCCAGCCGGACCAGAGCCAATTACCACCACATCAAAATCCGTTGCTGCCAAAGTTTTTATTTATTCAGATGAAAAAGAAATATACTATAAAACAACCATTCCAGTTTTTATTGTTTTAAAGTATAAACGTATTTGGTTGGAAAACGGCCATTGATTATGTTTAGCAATCAATTAAAAAGAAAAAATTTAACAGGATGTTTGAGCAGTTCAAAAATGGATTTTCCCTGAGCGATGAAAAATGGAACGATTATACCAACTGTTTCAAACGCATCGAAGTGCCTGCAAAAACCGTTTTGTTGAAAGAAGGCGAGGTTTCAAAAAAAATGTTTTTGATTGAACAAGGATGCATCCGCGTTTGGTTCAACAACAACGGTAAAGATGTAACCTTCCAATTCTTTTTTGAAAACAATATCGTTGGCTCTATCGAAAGTTTCAGGAAGAAATTTCCAAGTCCGGTGGTGATTGAAACGATTGAACCATCAGTAGTTTGGTGGATACACAAAACTGATGCTGACAGGATTATTGACGAAATATGTGAAATTCCTGAATTGCGGGACAAATTCATCAATACCTTATTTGAACGGACGTTCGATTATATGAAACACTTTTTTTCGTTCATAAAAGATACGCCTGCGCAACGCTATTTAAATTTAATGGAAGAAAAGCCACAAATCGTAAAGCGCATCCCGCAACATTACATCGCTTCTTATTTGGGAATCAGTTCTGTTCATTTAAGTCGTATAAAAAATAAGTTGGCGAAGAAAAAATTGCCATCCCAAATTTGATAACAAATGTTATCGTCTGCCGATTTACTGCCAAATATTTTTGCTGTATAAAATTGATTTATATGAAAGCAGCAGTAATTTATCAAAAAGGCGAAATACCTCAATATATTGATTTTCCCGAACCGGTTATTCAGAACGATAACGAACTAATTATTACAATGAAAGCGGCGGCCATTAAACACCTTGATAAAAGCAGGTCGAGCGGTAAACATTATTCAACCGAAGGCGATGCGCAAAATGCAAAAGTTATTGGTGGCGATGGCGTGGGAGTATTGGCGGATGGCACAAGGGTTTTTGCATTGGGCGAAGGAATGATTGCCGAAAAAGCAATTATTGAAAAAGACAGGATGGTAAAATTACCTGTAGGTATTGATGATGCTACCGCAGCCGCATTACCCAACGCCGTAGCAGGATCGGCCATGGCACTACGTTTTCGGGCCAACATAAAACCTGGCGAAACAGTTTTGATAAACGGTGCCACAGGATTTACAGGAAAAATTGCTGTTCAAATCGCAAAGCACTACGGTGCTAAAAAAATAATTGTAACCGGCAGGAATGAGGCAACACTAAAAGCATTGTCGGATTTGGGTGCAGATGAAATAATATCAATAAAACAAACTGACGAGCAATTCATCGATCAACTGAAAGCCATACACAACAGTTCTCCGATTGATATAATTATCGATTACTTATGGGGTCATTCGGCTGAACTGATTTTAGCAGCCTTAAAAGGTAAAGGTTCATTCACCCATAAAACCAGATTTGTTTCAATTGGTGCCATCACGGGCGATAAAATCCAATTGTCTGCAGAAAACCTACGAAGCGTCGATTTGCAATTATCTGGTTCAGGCTTAGGCAGTTGGGCGAAAGAAGAAATGAAACTGTTGTTTACTGAAATAATTCCTGAAATGTTTCAATTGGCCGCAGATAAGAAATTAAAAGTAGACATCGAAAAAGTAGATTTAGCAGACATTGAAAAATTATGGGAAATGGATGTGCCGGGTGGAAAAAGATTAGTTGTAGCAATGTAGGAACGAGTTCGATGGAGAAATATTTTTATCACGCAGAGGACACGGGTACGCAGAGGAAGAAAAAGAAATAGAAGAGAGAAAAATGAATCTGAAGAATATTTTCAACCCTGTCTCACTTTCCTCTGCATACCCTGCGGCCTCTGCGTGATATTCTTTTCTTTCTCTCTTGCAATCCACATTTCCACAAATAAAGCACCCTGCGTATATTGCAACCATGAAAAAAGCAATCTTAATTATCATGGATGGTTGGGGCATTGGCAAAGTGCCATCGGCCGATGCTATTTTAGCAGCCGATACACCTTTTGTTGATTCTTTATATAAAAAATATCCCAATACTACGCTTACCACTTTTGGCGAAATGGTTGGTTTGCCCGATAGGCAAATGGGCAACAGCGAAGTGGGCCATTTAAATTTAGGTGCCGGCCGAATCGTTTACCAAGAATTGCAACGTATTAATGTGGCCATCCGCGATGGGTCTTTTTTTACCAACGAAAAATTGCTGGCTGCTGTTCAATATGCCAAAGACAATAATAAAAAAATGCATTTAATTGGTTTGGTAAGTGATGGCGGCGTGCATAGCCACACCAATCATTTAAAAGCAATTCTTACGGAATGCAAAAGCAAAGATTTAAAAAATGTATTCGTTCATGCTTTTACCGACGGCCGCGATTGTGACCCGAAAAGTGGTTTGGGCTTTTTGAAAAATGTTCAGCAGCACATGGATGAAACTGTTGGAACTTACGCCACCATCACCGGTCGTTATTACGGCATGGATCGTGACAAACGTTGGGAACGTGTAAAATTGGCTTATGACGCTTTGGTAAACGGCATTGGCGAAAAAGCCGACGATATCTTTGCGGCGGTGGAAGAAAATTACAAAAACGATGTGACGGATGAATTCATCAAACCTATCATTAATAATAAGGTAGCGGATGGTAAAATTGAAGCGGGTGATGCTATTATTTGTTTCAACTTCCGTACCGACCGTTGCCGCGAAATAACGCAGGTGCTTACCCAAATAGAAAAACCAGATTTTGGGATGAAGCCGATGGTGCTGAATTACACCACCATGACGGAATATGACGCCACGTACAACAATGTGCATGTGATGTTTGAAACCGATAATCTAGAAAAAACTTTGGGTCAAGTTATTTCAGAAAATGGGTTGAAACAAATCCGCATTGCGGAAACGGAAAAATATCCGCACGTTACCTTCTTTTTTAGCGGTGGCCGCGAAAAGGAATTTGAAGGCGAAAAAAGAATTATGGCGGCATCGCCCAAAGTGGCTACTTACGATTTACAGCCCGAAATGAGCGCCTATGAATTGGTTGACAAATTGGTGCCTGAAATTGAAAATGAACAAACAGCTTTTATCTGTTTAAATTTCGCCAATGCCGATATGGTTGGCCATACCGGCGTGTTTAAAGCTTGCATGAAAGCTGCGGAAACAGTGGACAAATGTGTAGAAAAAGTGGTAACCGCCGCATTGGCGCATGGGTATTGCATTTTTTTAACGGCAGACCACGGTAACAGTGACCATGAAATAAATGATGATGGTAGCCCAAATACACAACATAGCGTAAACCCCGTTCCATTGTTTGTAATTGATAATGAATGGCATGGCAAATTAAAACCCGGTAAACTTGGCGATATTGCCCCTTCCATTTTAATGATGATGGGCTTGGAAATACCTAAAGAAATGACGGGGAATATTTTGATGGAGGAATAAAAGATTTGTAAACCTAGAAATAAACTTAAAAAGCGAGAGGGAATTGATCCTTCTCGCTTTTTATTAGGAAATTTTTTGTAGACATCAATTTGAAAATAGCCTTTGCTATTTTAACTTAATAATATATAGGTTATCAATTATTCAACAAAAATTTTAGATAACAACAATTTCAATTGAGCAATATCTAAAACATTTAACTTACCAATTTTATCTCTTAAACGTGTTTTGTCAACGCTCTTAATATGATCCAAAGCCATTTGTCCCATTACATCTTTATGGCGTATCGTAATTCTAAAAGGAAGATAATCTTTGACGGTGTTGGTAAGTGGTACAACCACAACAGTAGCTAATCCTTTGTTCATATCGCTTGGAGAAATAATAACATATGGTCTAATTTTTTTCATTTCGCCCCCAACTGAAGGTTCTAAATTCACCCAAAATATTTCATACTGATAAATATTAATCATTTATTATCATCTATTGGGCTAGATAAATAAGGTTCAGCTGCAATCCAATCTTGTAAAAATTCATCATTATTTATTTCGTCTTTATCTTTTTCAATTATTTCAGCCCAACCTTCGCGTGGATTTTTTTTCACCATTGGGGAAATAGTAATAGCTCCTCTATCATCAACGCAAATAGAAAAACCACTTACCAATTGTTGACTTTCAATTACTTCCTTGGTGATATTTATGATAGTTTTCATAGTTGTCATTTCTTGTTGAAGCATCCCAAATATAGCAAATACAATGTAAACTATATCCCTTGCAATTCCCTACTTTTCACCACCCCATCCTTAATCGCTCCAATTGCAAAATCTATTTCCTCTTCGGTCGTAAATCGGCCTAGCCCAAAACGCACGGTTGAAAAAGCTTGTTCATCCGAAAGCCCCATGGCTTTCAACACATGGCTCGGCTCCAAACTTGCCGATGTGCAGGCAGACCCCGAACTGGCAGCAACATATTTATTAAAACGCATCATTAAACCCTCAGCTTCAATATTGTTGAAACTTAAATTGGTTACACCCGGCAACCGGTTTTCCGTATTTCCATTTATTGAGGCGCCAACATCAAGCAAAGCCTTTTCCAATTTATTCCTGAGCTGGCTAATTCGTTCTGTGTCTTTTTCCATTTCCAATCTAGCCAATTCGCAAGCTTTACCAAAACCAACAATAGCGGGTACGTTTAAAGTTCCGCTACGCATGCCTTTTTCGTGGCCGCCACCATCCATTTGTGCAGCCAATTTTACCCTTGGATTTTTTCTGCGCACATATAAAGCGCCAATGCCTTTTGGTCCGTAAATTTTATGAGCTGTAATGGCCATCAAGTCAATACCATTTTCCAACACATTTACCGGCATTTTCCCAACTGCTTGAACGGCATCACTAAAAAAAATTACATTGTGTTTTTTGGCAACTGCACTTATTTGTTTGATTGGCTGAATCACCCCGGTTTCATTGTTGGCAAACATCACTGCAATTAAAATGGTTGTTGGCTTTATTGCTGCTTCCAGTTCTGTTATGTTTATCAACCCGTCTGCTTTCACATTCAAATAAGTCACTTCACCACCCAGTTTTTCAATATGCCTGCAAGTATCCAAAACGGCATTGTGCTCGGTTTTAACGGTTATAATATGGTTGCCTTTGCTGGCGTACATTTCAAACACGCCCTTTATGGCAAGATTATCTGCCTCAGTAGCACCGCTGGTAAAAACAATTTCTTTCGTTTCGGCACCAATCAATTTTGCCACTTGTTCCCTGGCCATTTCAACCGCTTCTTCGGCCACCCAACCAAAAGAATGACTGCGGCTAGCTGCGTTTCCAAATTGATTGCTGAAATATGGCAGCATGGTTTCTACTACCTGTGGGTCGCAAGGTGTTGTAGCATTGTTATCGAGATAAATAGGAAATCGAAGCATTACCAGTACTTAGTAAATAGATATTAGTATTTAGATTAAACAATAATGAGCTTGGGCAGTTTAAAATTTTTTTGATAGCATTAGTGACGGTAATATTTGCCTTCCAAATAATCAACTTGTTCTTTACTACCAAGCCTGATACGAATAGGAAATTTAACCACCTTTTCCAATCTCAACTCTTCCTTGCACATCATGCCTAAATGTTCAGCATAAAAAGTTGGCGAAATACTATTAGGAGAAAACCTAATTTTAGAAGTATCAGCTATTTGCCAAGAAGTCGCAACATTTTTTAAACGACTGGTGTTTAAATAGTTGGTTGTGGTTGGCGAATTTAAAAATGACATTTTAACATTACCCAAGGTCATTTGCTTATGTTGTGCATTTACTATTGCACCAGTAAATAAAGGTGCAAAAAATAAACAAATCTGTATTCTAACCATGGGTATTGTCTTTGTCTTGTAAATTTACGGCCTGCACCAACATAAGGTTTCATAAAATTGTAGATAGGTTTCGGTTGAAAGTTTTTGATGGATCCTATCGCAATTATTGGAGTGGAAGAAAAGTGTAAAAAAATATAATTAATTTTGAAAGAATAATTGGAAGCCGAAAAATCATTCTTGTTAAAGAAGCATAGAATAAACCTTCATTCCAATTAAATATACCAATAAGAAAATCAAATAATAGCGTATTTTAGATAAAACATGGCTTTATCACAAGGTTTAAAACAAAAGCTTCAACAAAAATTATTACCTCAACAGATTCAATTAATGAAACTGTTGCAGGTACCTACTGCCAATTTAGAGGAACGCATTAAAGAAGAATTAGAAGAAAATCCGGCATTGGAACAAGGTGAAGGCGAAGACGAAGTAAAACAGGAAGTAGACGAATTTACTGAAAATCCATTGGATGAGCCTGATGATTTTGAAAAAGAAGGCGAACAAGATGAACCTTTTGACTTTGAAAGCATCGAAATGAATGATTATGAAAGCGATGATGGTATTGCCGATTATCGCTTAAAAGATGATAATTATCCAGAATTGGAAGACCGTCAAGTGATGCCTTATAAAATTGAGACGACTTTCCACGACATGTTGATAACGCAGTTAAGTTTGTTGGAATTAGACGAGCGTACCGAAAAAGTAGCGGAGCAAATTGTAGGCAGTATTGATGACGACGGTTATTTACGGCGTGAAGTTCCTTCAATTGTAGATGATTTGGCTTTTAGGCAAAATATTATTACTACCGATGAAGAAGTAGAAACATTGATCAAAAAAATCCAGCATTTTGATCCGCCGGGTGTAGCCGGCAGAAATTTGCAAGAATGTTTGCTCATCCAATTAAAGCGGATGGCCAGCGAAGGAAAAAATGTAAAATTGGCCATTCAGGTGATGGAAAAGTTTTTTGATGAGTTTACCAAAAAACATTACGACAAAATTCAAAAAGGACTGAACCTAACGGATGAAGATTTTAAGGACGTGATCAATACTATTCTTCGGTTAAACCCAAGGCCGGGAGGAAATGTTGGAGAAAGAAACAACAATGAATCTTACGTAATCCCCGATTTTTTCGTGTTGAATAATGCTGGAAAATTAGAACTTACTTTAAATAGTCGGAATGCGCCCGACCTTAGGATTAGTGGTGACTATCGGGATATGCTAAGCGAATATGAGCGTGGCAGCAAAAAAGATAAACGTCAAAAAGAAGCCGTGATGTTCATCAAACAAAAAATTGATGCAGCAAAATGGTTTATTGAAATTATCAAACAAAGGCAAGAAACTTTGTTAAACACAATGCAAGCTATCCTCAACCATCAAGAAGCATTTTTTCTTACCGGTGATGATACCACTATGCGACCAATGATTTTGAAAGATATTGCCGAAAAAACAAATCTCGATATTTCTACCGTTAGTCGTGTAGCCAATAGCAAATTTGTGCAAACGGAGTTTGGCACGTATCGGCTTAAATATTTTTTCAGCGAAAGTATTAGCACCGATAGTGGAGAAGAGGTAAGCACACGTGAAGTGAAAAAGATTCTTAGTAATTTAATTGAAGGAGAAAGCAAAAAGAAACCATTAAGCGATGAAATTTTGACGGATATGTTACAAGAAAAGGGCTATAATATTGCTCGAAGAACAGTTGCGAAATACAGGGAGCAATTAAACATTCCTGTTGCAAGGCTAAGAAAGGGATTATAATACATTATAACTTCAATATATTTCATTGTTACGGAAAAATATTAAATATGTTCATTAGTATTAAAGAAAAGCAGCCCAAGCTGCTTCGTTTTTTTGCACACGTGCTTTCTTATATTTTCCATCCGTTGTTTATTCCGGCGTATGTAGTAGCGGTTTTACTTTGGTTACAACCTTTTAACAGCTTGCTTATCAATAGTTTTTATAAACCTCGAATGTTGGCAATGGTAATTTTATACACTGCATTTTTTCCGGCGGTGGTTGTTTTTTTAGCATGGCGTTTAAAATTTGTGAAAAATATGTATTTACAAGAACGCACTGACCGGATTATTCCATTTGTGGCAAGCATGTTTTTTTACTTTTGGATTTATTACGTAAGCCGCAACCTTAATTATTTTCCTGTTTCTTTTAAGCAATTTTTATTGGGTGTTTTTTTAAGCAGTGCATCTGCATTGTTTGCAAACATGTACACCAAAATAAGCATGCATGGCATAGCTATGGGTGGCATGGTTGGTTTTATGTTTCGTCAGCTTTTTGTAGATGGCTTCTTTCCAAGGGAAATTGCCTTACTTGGGTTACTGGTTGCGGGTGCTGTTTGCACAGCTAGATTAATTTTACAAGCACATAAACCAATTGATATTTATGCTGGCTTTTTTGTAGGAATTCTTTGTCAACTAGTTACGCCAATTGTAGTTTCTTAATAAATATTCTGTAATTATTTTAGAATAATTAATTGGTACGAAGAAATATTTAAATATTTTGTTTATTTTACAGCCAACCTTTTAAACTAACAATGGCTGTAAAATCTTATAAGTGTTCTCAACAAATATTGTATATTCTTTGTAAGCAGGCTTGGCAAAACTGTAGCCAATATCTTGATCGATTTGTAAAATTTAAAGCAAAATATTCAGTTGATTTTATTGCAACGCAACTTTCAGAAATAGATGCAGCATCTGCTTTACCGGAATTTGAGGCAAGAGAAACAAATTGGGATAATTTCCAAAAAGATTTAATTACAACAGGTACCAAATGCTTACAACTCTGGCAAGATTTGAAGCGATATATTGCCGATGGTTGGCCAAAAGAAGAAGAAAAAAAAGCATTTCTAAAAGCTGGTCAAGATTGGTACCAAACGGCTAAAAATAAAAATTGGGAAAGTTTAAGTAAGCTAAATACAGAAGGCATTGCTTTTATGCGTGAAAACCGCGAACAACTATTGGCCAATAATAATATGCCAGCCTCTTTTCCAACCAGTTATTTATCTGCTATTCAGCGTTTCGATTCTCTACAAAGGCAATTTTATAAAAGCTGGGAAAAAGAAAAAGAGATCACCGAGCGAAAGATCCTGGCTAATAATGCCATTCATCGGCAACTAATGGTAATGATGATGGATGGTCAAAGGATCTTTAAAAACGAGCCAGCAATTGGAAAACGATTTGTTTTTATGAATTTGTTAGAAGATTTGAAAGGAAAATAATTGAATTAAAAAACGTCTGTTATTAGCAGACGTTTTTTAATAGATATTAATTACAAAATTATCTTCCCATATAAACCATCAATATTTGAACATCGCTAGGATTTACGCCGCTAATACGAGAAGCCTGCCCAAGTGTACGCGGCCGTATTTTCACAAATTTTTGACGGGCTTCATTTCCAAGAGATACAATACTATCATAATTAAAAGAATCAGGGATAATCAATTCTTCCAGTTCGCTCATTTTATTTACCAAATCTTGCTCCTTTTCTATATAAGCTTCGTATTTTATTTGAATTTCTATCTGTTCAATTACTTCTTTCGATTGATTTTCAAGCAATTGAGCAATGGCTGCCGATGCTTTGGCCAAATTTGGCAAATCAACTTGAGGCCGCAGCAAAACTTTCCAGGCTTTCTGCTTTTCCGTAATTGGCGCACTATTAATAGATTGCAGATAGCTATTTATTTCTCCAGGTTCTACGTTCAAGTTAGCAAAAGCAGACTTAATTCTTTCAACTGCTTCTTTTTTGGTTTTAGTTAGTTCCATTCTTTCTTGGCTAGCTAAACCCATCCGGTAACTTCTTTCTGTCAAACGTAAATCTGCATTATCTTGACGAAGCAACGTTCTATATTCTGCACGGCTTGTAAACATCCGGTATGGCTCGTCTGTTCCTTTGTTTATAAGATCGTCAATCAGCACACCAATGTATGCGTCGCTTCTTTTTAAAACAAATGGTTCGTTTTCAAAAGCTTTATGGTGCGCATTAATACCCGCCATTAATCCTTGGCAAGCAGCTTCTTCATATCCAGTGGTTCCATTTATTTGTCCTGCAAAGAAAAGATTACTTACCAACTTTGTTTCCAATGTATAACTCAGTTGGGTTGGTGGAAAATAATCGTATTCAATGGCATAACCAGGCCGAAACATTTTACATTTTTCAAAGCCCGCCACTTTTGTAATGGCTTTATATTGTACTTCTTCGGGTAAACTGCTGCTAAATCCGTTAATATACATTTCCACCGTGTTCCATCCTTCTGGTTCCACAAACAATTGATGTCTATCCCGCTCAGCAAAACGGGTTACTTTGTCTTCAATACTTGGACAATACCTCGGACCTACGCCATGAATCCTACCTTGATACATGGGGCTTTTGTCAAATCCAGTTTTCAAAATATCATGAACTTCTTGACTAGTGTAAGTAATCCAGCAACAGCGTTGTTGTTTAGGCTCAATTTTCTTAATATCTAAATAAGAGAAGCCGACAATTTCATCGTCGCCGTCCTGCACTTCCATTTTGGTATAGTCCAAACTGCGACCATCAATGCGCATTGGTGTTCCCGTTTTTAGTCGGTCGCTTTCAAAGCCTAATTCCACAAGCTGTTCGGTAATACCTGTTGCAGATTTTTCTCCAATTCTTCCGCCACCCAATTGTTTTTCACCAATATGGATAATGCCATTTAAAAAAGTGCCGCTGGTTATCACCACGCTTTTAGCCTTTATTTCGTGCCCCAAACCTGTAATTACACCAAAGCAATGGCCATCTTTTACCAGTAAACCCTTTACCATATCCGTGTAAAAATCAACATTTGGAGTTGCTTCCAGCATTTCACGCCATGTGGTAGCAAATAACATCCGGTCACTTTGTGCACGTGGACTCCACATAGCGGGGCCTTTGCTCCTATTCAACATCCGAAATTGGATCATGCTTTTATCGGTAACTATTCCGCTATACCCGCCCAAAGCATCAATTTCTCGAACAATTTGTCCTTTAGCAATACCACCCATGGCTGGATTACAACTCATTTGGGCAATAGTTTGCATATTCATTGTAATCAACAACGTTTTGCTACCCAAATTTGCTGCCGCCGCCGCCGCTTCACAACCAGCATGCCCAGCACCTACTACAATTACATCATAATCTAAAAACATGATGCAAAGGTACGATTGTATGAAAGGAAACAAATTGATTAAAAAGCTAAAACGAAAAAAGGCAGCAATTGCTACCCTTTCTTAATTTAATGAGCCACGATGTTCCACGTGGAACAAAATACTATTGGCAAGAAAAATCAATCACTAAAATTGAGTTTCCCTTATTAGATAAAGCAACACCTACTCCGGCTTTTGAAAAATTTACATTTAATAATGCTTTTCTATGACCCATATCTGGAACATTAAAATCGAACAATAACATTAAAATAGCCTCCAAAGATGTGTATCTTGGAGATGCATGAATAGCTTCTGAGCCACAATTTTTTATATATGGACCAACACGTTGTTGAAAGCTAGTTCCGTTGGAGGAATTATGTGAGATTAGTTGATGCGTTTCTAAGTCTTTTGCATGTGCTTTTGAAACGTGGTTAAGCGCTGAATCTGGAAAGATAATACTACGGACAGGTAAGCTTTTAAATAATTCTTGCAGTGATTTGATGTAAGAAGAATTTATTTCAGGATGTCCGGCCACAAATACATTGATCGCTCTTTCTAAAAAAATATCTGGATTTTTTCTCGCATAATCCAAATAATATAATGCGTCCTGTTCCTCTTTAGATAATTTGTTATAGCTATTTGCCATACTAAGCGTTTTCCGTAGTCCGATATCCTCTGGCAAACTGTAAGTAACTACATTGGTAGACATGGAAATTGATCCTTGTGCCTTAAGCTTCCCGCCTACGGCGAATGCCAAGGCAAATATCAAAACCAACAAGTGTTTCACGTGGAACATTTTATTCATTTATTTGCTATTTCTTCTTCTATTAAACGTAAATAATACGCCTCTTGGTCTCGCATTATGGAATTTTCACGTTTTGTTTTGTCTTTGTAGCCACATAAATGCAATGCGCCGTGAAAAACGACACGGTATAACTCCGAAGTCCATGGAATTTCCAGATTTACAGCGTTTTCCACTACTCTGTCGATGGAAATATAAATCTCTCCAATGGTTGTGTCATTCTCAGATAAATCAAATGTTATGATATCTGTATAATAATCATGCTCTAAAAACTGCTTGTTCATGTTCAGTAAGTACTCGTCGGAACAAAAAATGTATTGTATTGATTGTAATGTTCTGTTTTCTTGTTCAAATATGGCCAATACAGTTTGCTTAATCACATTCTTATGGGAGAAAGCAAATCGTACATCAGCATAAGAAAAGTTAACAGTAGGCTTTTTCTGCATTTCGATATTATAATGATGATGGATCAGATAAATTTGCAGTCACGAAAACGTAACAAGTGAAGAAATTATCTGAATTAAAGGTAGGGGAAAAGGGAATTATTGAATCATTTTCTAGCAACGATATATTTTTAAAATTAATGGAAATGGGCTGTGTCCCGGGTGAAAAGATTTCTGTTGATTTAATCGCTCCATTGGGTGATCCAATGTCTGTATATGTTGCAGGCTATTCGCTTAGTTTGCGCTTAAATGAAGCAGAGCATATTTTTATTTCCCAAGAAACTGGAACAACAGCTTAGTAATATCATCATTCAATATGGAAATAGGTCTTTATTTTGGTTCATTTAATCCTGTTCACGTGGGGCATTTAATTATTGCCAGTTATGCCAAACATACCACTTCCTTAGAACAAGTTTGGTTGGTTGTTTCCCCACAAAACCCCTTAAAGTCATCTTCTTCTTTATTAAATGAATACCAACGGCTTCATTTGGTGAAACTAGCTATTGAAGATGACCTTAATCTTAAAGCTAGTGATGTTGAATTTCATTTGCCAAAACCCTCGTACACTGTACATACGCTTGCTTATCTAGGTGAAAAATATCCTCAACATACATTTTCTATTATTATGGGCAGTGATAGTTTTACCAATTTACCTCATTGGAAAAACTATGAACACATCATCCAACAACATAAGATTTATGTTTTTATGCGACCAGGTTTTGAAATAACAGATACATTAGGAGCCAATATTGAAATAATCAATGCCCCGCTTTTAGATATTTCTTCAACAAATATTAGAAATATGGTTAAAAAGGCCATTCCTATCCGCTATTTAGTGCCAGATAAAGTAGCCAAAGAAATAGAAATTAGCAGGTATTACAAATAAACTGGAATAATAAAAGATGTTGCTAGAAAAACCAACCCAGTAACAGACAAATAGCAACAATTACAGGCGAAGGTAACTTTGTAAATATCAACGCTAAAAAGGTCCCAATAATTACTATCGCATTAAGCAAACTGAAACTGTTCAATTCAGAAAAAGAAACATTCTTCAATAAATATAATGTAGAAGCCATCATTATACCAACAACCGTTGCATTGATTCCTTCTAACGAACGATAGATAACCGCATATTTTTTAAGGTTAAACCAGATTGGATAAAAGAACAAAACCAACAATGCACTGGGTAAAAAAATGCAAATCACCGCTACAATGCAACCTATCGCCTGCCAAGCATCGCCCCAATGCCGCATTGCCATTCCGCCATGAAAAGACGAAACTGAAAAAGTAGGTCCTGGAATTGCCCTTACCATTCCTGTTCCTGTTAAAAATTCTTCGCTAGTCATGTATCGGTTTGCCGAATCTGGCCTCTCAACAAATTGGTCATACATCAACGGAGTTAATACATCGCCTCCACCAAATACAAGGCTACCGAAACGATAAAAATTTTCCGCCAAATTAAATATTCTATATTGCGGCAATGGCCTTCCAAAATCAACTTCCTTATGTCGAGCAGTTTCTGATAACGTACCTAGTAACAAAAAGAAAAGAAAGAATGCCCAGATTCGCATCCATCTAATTTTTTTTGGTAAAACGGCAACCTGCTGAATACGCTTTTTACTAAAGTTAGTCACCGTTCCACCCAGTACAATTAAGATAGGAAAAACCCAAGGTGATTTAAATAGTAAAAAAGTTGCTATCAATGATACCAATGCAATTACGTACGTAATTGTATTTTTTATTGAAACCCGAAAAGCTTTTGTGGCGCCATAGCCCAAAAAGCCAACCGCCATGGGCTGTATAAATTGAAATATATCGCTCTTAAGTGATTGTTTATCAATGTAATGCAACAAAAAAGACAATGAACCCATCAATAAACTTGCGGGTAAAATCCAAATAATGAGTGTAATAATGGCTAAGGGAACGCCGCCGCGTTTATAGCCTATTAGTGTAAGTGTTTGTGTTGAGCTAGCGCCGGGAAGCAATGCACAAAACGAAGTATATTCCATTAATTCCTGCTCCGTAATATCTTTTCGTTTTAATACGAAGCGTTTCATCATCATTCCATAATGTCCTGTTGGGCCACCAAAAGCCGTGAGACTATGCCAAAGTACCATTCTTAAAAATGATACATGACGAAACAATTTCACGGATTCTTTTACAACTACAGATGACATGTATGGCAATTAATATGAGTCCATTAAAAGTAATGGTGAAAACTAACAAGCAATAATAGAAACGAAATGTACCTAATTTTTTTTCTTAAAAATCGGTACGGTACTACAAGGTTCGCCGTACATAATACTTTTTACAACCGGCCGAAGTAATTTTGTTATTTCTAAATACGCCGATTCACCAATTCCTAAATCGCCACAACCTTTTACAACAATCCGCTTATCAACAAAATCGTTGATATTTATTTTTCTGATATTGGATAACAACAGTTCATTTTCAAAAGCCTTTTTTGTTCCGTAGAAAATATCTTTGGCAATAGGTTGCAAATAAATGGTAACCAACATATAAGCCCATCTTGGCACTATTGCATCTGCAGTACAAATAACAGAAACTAACTTTTCTTTATAAACCTGCCAATCTAAGTTCTTCAAAGCTTCCCTAAAATCTTTTTCCCGCAAAATCAATTCACGGAATAAAAAAGGTTTTAAGTCGAATATTAAAATTTCTTCTTTGGGATAAAATTCTTCCAAGTCTATCGAGGTTAACAAACTTTCTGTTACCCTATTCACAATCAAATCATCCATACGCATATTTTCTAATTGTAAAAATAAGAAATAGTAGAATTTGTTTAAAAATAGCGGAAATAAAAAGCCCCGCAATTGCAGGGCTTTTCTCACAGTACGTATTGGTTGTCTTTTTGGTATTATAAAAACTTAGACCGATTGTCTTTGATATTCGCTGCTTTACGCAATCCACTTATTGCCGTGTAGCCCAAATTAGATTTCGTTTGGGTTTCCATTTGTTTGCGGATCGCATCAACATCTTGTGTACCTTGTTTTGCAGCAATAGCAGTAGACATAAGCACCACTACGCCGGTATTACCTTCAATGGCTGGTGATATTTTATTCAATCCAGCCTTATTAAATGCATACCCTACCACTTTTGGTTCAAATCCCATGCCGTTTACTGATGCTTGCACAAAATTTGTACTATCGGAGTGCATAACCGTTTGGTGTTGAGCTGTAGCTAAGGCTTCCAAAGTGCTAATGGTGCCAATTTTAGCAATAATTTGTTTAGCCTTTTCTTTGTTTTTCAATATTGGTTCAACCACAGAACGAACATGGGCTGCATTTGGTAAGCCAGCCTCATCAGCGTTAGTTACAACAGCTACAACCAATTTATCTGTCATATCAATTACAGGACTAACCGTACCGGGCTTGTTGTCATACATAAATCTTACCAATTCACGACTGGTGCCTAACATACCAACTTTATAGTCAGCTTCCTTTATATCGTTGGCAACCAATGAATTATAATTTCCTTTTGTTGCATTATCTTTAAAAGAAGTATAATCTTTACTGTTGCCTGCAAATAAAGTGGCTTTATTTAAAATATCGCTACGGGTTTCGCTGCCAGCTTCTATTGGTTTTGCCATGTAAGCAACTTTATAGGCAGGTTGAAAACCTTTTTGATCCTCGATATTGATTAGGTGATAACCAAACTGCGAATGAACAATTTTATAATCACCGGTTTTGGCCATAAAGCAGCTATCATTAAACTCAGGTACCATTTGGCCTTGGGCGAAATAACCCAAGTCACCGCCTTTTATTTTGCTGCCTTCATCGTCACTTAATTGCATAGCCAATTGAGCAAAATTTCCCCCAGCCTTTACTACATTATAAATGCTATCGATTTTTGCCTTAGCGGTAGCATCGTCCATTTTTTGTTGGTGGGTTTGTGGGTCAACAGTGCCAATTAAAATATGCCTTGCTTTTACAGAGTCAGGCAAATTTTTAATATCGATTATTTTGCTCAATGTCCATTCGTTGCCATCTAAATAAGGGCCATACACTTTACCAACGCCGGCAGCCATAATGCTATCCTTTGCAGGCATCATCATTTTGCTTTTAGAAACGTAACCATCATAAAATTTATTATCTGTAGCATTGCGGGTAACAAAGCTGCCGGCATCTTTTGCGGTTTCAAAGCCAGATTTTAAATCAGCAATCGATTTTAAAGTTGCGGCAGAATCAGCACCGGTTGGAGCAATATTAAAAACTACATAACTAATGCTACGGGTTGCGTCATCCAATTTATATTCGTTTGCATGATCTTTTACATAGCTATTTATCTGATCATCAGAGATTTTGATGGTAGAATCTGAAATAGCAGAATAAGGCATGTTTACAAACTGAAAATTGGCAATGGCATTGTTATCGGCCATTTGCTTTTGTGCCAACCAATTTGGCACGTAAGTGCTTTGTTGCAATAAGGCAAAATATTTGCGCTTTACAATATTTTCAATAAAAGGATTGATTTGTTTTTCAATAAAATTTTGAATTTGTGGATCATCCTTACGTTTTTTTAGCTGCGCAAATTGTTGCGCAGCCTGAACACCGTTGTATTGTTGCGTTTTAGGATCGCCAAAAGCCTGTTTAATAAAGTCTGGTGCATTGTCGCCAAACAAAGCGTCACCAATTTCTTTATCAGTTAATGCCAAACCAACTTTTGCCGCTTCTTGATCCAACACTGTACCATCCGTTATTTGGCTCCAGGCACCTTGGCTAATTTGCTCCTTCATGTTATCGTTTACCGGCTGGCCCTGGCTGGCGTAGTAATCTTCAATTTGCTTGCTCTTATCTAAATAAGTGCCGTAAGCAATTTTTTCACCGTTTACCACAGCAATTGCTTCATCTTCTTTACCGCCGCCACCGTTCCGGTTTGCTTTTCCCGCATCCATCATTACAAAAGCAATTAAACTTAAGGCAATAACACCAATAACCACCGCCGCATACTTATCTCGTATGGTTTGAATAATAGACATAATTTTTTTCTAATTTTATGAAAACAGCTTTACTTCCCATTTTTTGTAGGGTGGCAAAAATAGTGTTTTAGCAGATATCAACAAATTGTGGAAAACGCTTGAAAAGAAGGCTACGCAACAATTACATATGTGGATGGAACAATGTGAAACTATTTTGAAAAAACAGTGAAACACTTACAAACAATAACCGTTGTATAACTTACTAAACCAGTGGACAACTGCTAAAAACACAATAATATTTCGGGGACAAAAGTGTGGCAACTCCGTTTGGTAGAACCAAAAAAAAGTGTAAGGGAAAAATAGCAACCCAAACATTTCCACAAAAAACAAGAAACTATACAGCAAAAACACCGTAAGTATTTTTCCCAATAATAGCTTTACACACAGTTGTGGAAAACCCTTAGAAAATGAATACCAGCCGATATTTTGTAAGTGGACAAGCCTGTGGAAATAAAGTTATAGTAAGTTAGAAGCTGTCCATTTCTCCGTTTCTAAAAAAATGTTTTCCCCGTATTAACACTCCTAATAGTAATAGTTGTTTTTATAAATAAAAGAATATTATTTAAATAATACGGCAGTTGTTGACATTGCTAAAAACAGGCAACAAAACATTTTTTAAAAAGAAAGAGCAGATACGGAAAAAATGAAAAGGCTAATTTTGTCTTTCGAAAAACGGGAAAAGAATAAAAATGAAAACAAACCCACCGCCACCGGAATTATTTGTTTCTTGGGAAACGATAAGGCAAAAGTTGAATTTGAAAGCGCAAAAGCAGAAATCTGGAAATTAAAACCAAATGATACTTTACTTGTTTTATCTAACATCTAAGTACCGACATCTAACATTTTTTTATGGCAGTAATAGACATAGCAGCAGCAAAAACAAAAGTAGCCACCAAAGGCTTCCTTGATATTGAACTTGACCCAACCTTGGATTTATTTGCAGAAATAGCCAAGTTGAAAAAGGAAAAGAATGCCGTTATTTTGGCGCATTATTACCAAGAGCCTGATATTCAAGATGTTGCGGATTATATTGGCGATAGTTTGGGATTGGCGCAAAAAGCCAAACAAACCGATGCCGATATGATTGTATTTGCCGGTGTTCATTTTATGGCCGAAACAGCCAAAATTTTGAACCCCACTAAAAAAGTGGTTCTCCCCGATTTAAAAGCTGGCTGTAGTTTGGCCGATAGCGCCCCAGCCGAAGCTTTCAAAGCCTTCAAAGCACAACATCCTGATCATGTGGTTGTTAGCTACATCAATTGCACAGCCGATATAAAAGCACTAAGCGATGTAATTTGTACCAGCAGCAACGCAAAGTATATTGTTGAAAGTTTCCCGAAAGATCAGCCCATCATTTTTGCCCCCGACAAAAATTTGGGCGCTTACATCAACAAACAAACCGGCCGCAACATGTTGCTGTGGAACGGCGCATGCATGGTGCACGAAATTTTTAGTTTGGAAAAAATAACCAAATTAAAAGTTCGCCATCCACAAGCAAAAGTAATTGCACACCCCGAATGTGAACAACCAGTATTAGCCGTGGCCGATTTTATTGGTAGCACCACGCAGTTATTAAATTTTGCCAAAATTGATCCGGCGCAAGAATTTATTGTGGTAACCGAAACGGGCATTTTACATCAAATGCAAAAAGATAGTCCGGAAAAAACGTTTATTCCCGGGCCGCCAAATAACCATTGCGCCTGCAACGATTGCCCTTACATGAAATTGAATACATTGGAAAAATTGTATTTGTGCATGAAGTACGAAACGCCCGAATTGCTGATGGATGAACATCTTCGTGTTGCTTCGCTAAAACCGATTGAGCGAATGCTAGAAATTAGTAAAGCGGCGGGCTTGGTGGGCTAAATTTTTTGGCGATCAGCTTTTATAGCGCTACGTCTACTTTTGTGGCAGTTTATAATTCGGCTTTCTTGTATTTTAATAAACGCTTACATTTTTTAAGGGTCGAACTTTTGCAAAATGAACACACAACTTATTAAAAATCAATTATTAACAGAAGGTTTTGCGGTTATCAACAATGTTTTCACCACCACCGAAATTAATAAAATAATAGAAACAATCCCAACCACCGAAACAACAAACCCATCTTTTAGAAGTACCGCCGACTTATTTGCTATCCGCCAATTTTTAAAAGAAGTACCCGAAATAAAACCGCTTGTTTTTAATCAACATTTTCAAAATATCATCCGCCAAATTTTTGGTGAGGGATATTTTGTAGTCAAATCAATTTATTTTGATAAACCGGCCGAATCAAACTGGTTTGTGGCTTATCATCAAGACTTAACCATTTCTGTTGATAAAAAAATAGATTGGGAAGGCTTCAATTATTGGACAATAAAGCAAAATCAATTTTCCGTTCAGCCACCAACTGAAATTTTGGAAAATAACGTTACCGTGCGAATTCATTTAGATGATACGAATGAAGAAAACGGTGCTTTGAAAGTTATTCCTGGTTCTCATCAAAAAGGAATTTATCGACCTGAGACTATTAACTGGGAAACCGAAAAACAAATAACTTGCAATGTGGATAAAGCCGGAATTATGTTGATGAAACCCTTGCTGCTACACGCTTCCAGCCGAACAACCAATCAACAAAAAAGACGGGTTATCCACATTGAATTTAGTAATTGTGAACTACCTGATGGTTTGAAATGGGCAGAATTTGAAAATTAGAAGCCGCAGTATGAGAACTTAAAGTGTAGGTTTAATGATAACTTTACAAAAATTAATGTTATGGTATTGATATTAAAAAAAGGCGCAACAAAAAAGGAAATGGAAAGAATTACAGAAAAAATGGAAAACACAAAAGGTGTCGATACAAAGAAATATTGCGGTGTTATTAAATTACAGGAAGAACCGTTGACAATACAAAAGCAAATGCGAGATGAGTGGAAATAAGCTTGTATTGGATACTAATGCGGTTCTTTACTTATTGAGTGGAGACGAAACGCTAGCAGATTTTCTGTTTGAAAAACAATTATATATCTCCATTATTACTGAAATGGAATTGCTTGCTTGTAAAAATATTACAACGACTGAACAGCAGCAAGTAGCTAATTTTCTAAGCGAACTCACTGTTATAAATATTAATGAGGGCATTAAAATTTCCACTATTAAGATAAAGAAAAGGTTAAACCTTAAATTACCAGATAGCATTATTGCAGCAACTGCAATGTGGCTAAAATTACCATTCGTAACTTCTGACAAACAATTTAAACAAGTAGCCGAATTAAATTTAGTTTATTATGAAAAGTGACAGGATCATTTTGCCTTAATGTTAATTCTCAATTTTGTCAATTTTCTTCCAAATCATTCAATATTATTATTGCTGCTACACGCTTCCAGCCGAACAACCAATCAACAAAAAAGACGGGTTATCCATATTGAATTTCGTAATTGTGAACTACCTGATGGTTTGCGGTGGGCAGAATTTGAATCAATTAAGTACTAAATTTAAACCTCCAAAAAAATTACAGCAATTATTTATGTGATGCTAAATAAAGTATCAATAACTATATTTACATATATAAATCAAAAAGCCAATGAAGATTACAGCTACTAATTTTATGATGGAACTGAAAAATACAGTTACCGAATTTATTTTGATAAATGAACGATTGAAAGAAATTGAACAAGACACGCCAGCAACCCACGACGAGCTACAAATATTGAATGCCCGTTTTATGGAAGCTAGCGAACCAATCGAAAATATCATAAAATATATTGCCAAAAAACAACCAGACCCAGCAATAGTTGGAAATTCGTTAAAGGAAACGATTACCTTAATGACCAGCATCCTACATGAGAAAACAAGAATTATAAAAGCTACCCCAGAAGTCATTTATCTTACAAACGACGAAACTTCGTTAAACTGAGCTGTTATTAGATTAATGATAGCATTAAAAAGCTGGTTTTAATTTTATCAACATTTGATAATGACCAAATATAAACGGCCAAACTTTTAATCGTCTTCCGTACATTTATCCCTCAAAATTATCCAACGATTTTATGCTTAGCCGCTACTTGTTTTCTCTTGCGTTCTGCTTGGGCATTTTTACTATTGCTGCGCAACAAAAAAATGCAAACTGGCAAAATTTATTTAATGGAAAAAACCTCGATGGCTGGAAACCATTGAACGGCCATGCCAAATTTGAAGTTATCAACGGCGAAATTGTCGGTACCACAAAAATGGGTGAACCAAATTCTTTTTTAGCGACTGATAAGGATTATGGTGATTTTATTGTAGAATTTGAATTTAAGTTGGACAATAACATGAACAGCGGTGTACAATTTCGTAGCGAAAGTTTACCCGATTACAACAATGGCCGTGTTCATGGTTACCAATTTGAAATAGATCCTTCGCCACGTGCTTGGACGGCGGGCATTTACGATGAAGCCAGGCGTGATTGGTTATATCCGCTTGATTATAACCCCGCTGCAAAACCCGCGTTTAAAAAAGGCATCTGGAATAAATGCCGCATCGAATGCATCGGCAGTTCCATCCGTACATTTATCAATGGCATGGCTGCTGCAAATTTGGTAGATGATATGACGCCAAAAGGTTTTATTGCTTTGCAAGTACACCAAATTGGCAAAAAAGAAGAAGAAGGCGAAAAAATTGCTTGGCGCAATATCCGCATACAGACTAGCAATTTGCAACCAACGCCATTAGATAATGTTTTTGTGGTAGACTTGTTGCCCAACCATCTTTCTGAACAAGAAAAAAAGAACGGCGTAAAATTGTTGTTCGACGGAAAAACAACCACTGGTTGGCGTGGTGCATTTAAAGATCATTTTCCAGATTCGGGCTGGCAAGCAAAAGATGGCATGCTTACCGTGTTGAAAACCCACGAAGGCGAAGAAGCTGGCGGCGGCGATATTGTAACCACAAAAGAATACAGCGCTTTTATTTTACAATTCGATTTTAAGATGACCGAAGGTGCCAACAGCGGCGTAAAATATTTTGTTACCGAAAAAGATGACACCAAAGGCGCATCTGCCATTGGTTTGGAATATCAGATTTTGGATGACGAGCATCACCCTGACGCAAAATTGGGTTCTATCGGAAACCGCACTTTGGGCTCTTTGTACGATATGATTCCGTCAATTAAAGAACCACGGGCCAGGCATAAAATGGGCGAGTGGAACCACGGTATGTTGGTTGTTCGGCCAGATGGAACGGTGGAACATTGGTTAAATGGCTGGAAAATGCTGGATTACAAACGCGGTAGCCAATACTTTTATGCGCTTGTTGCCAAAAGCAAATATGAAAAATGGCCGAATTTTGGCATGGCTCCAAGTGGCCATATTTTATTACAAGACCATGGCCATCGGGTTGATTTTAGGAGTATAAAAATTCAGGAACTTTGATAAAAGTAGTTAGATGATAATACTTATTAGTTAGACACAACGCAAACGTATGATTATCAATATTTTAAAATATCAAACCATTGGGGCAGAATTTAACATTAATCACTGGTAGCTAATTTCTCGTAATTCGTAATTCATATTTTGTAATCTATTTCAACGATTGTCCTATGAAAAATTCACGTCGGCGTTTTTTACAACAAACCGGCCTCGCTACTGCTGGCATTATTGCTGCCAAAGCTGGTTTTAGTGCTAAAAGTTATAAACGGATTATTGGTGCTAACGACCGGGTGCGGGTGGGTGTAGTTGGCTTTAGCGACCGTCATCGCGGCACGCACATGCCGTGTTTTATGAACCATTACAAAGAATTGAACTTTGATTTAGTGGCCGTTTCCGACATCTGGAAAAAACGCCGCGAAGATGGTGCCGCCGCTTGGAAAGAAAAAATGGGCCACGATGTAACAGCGTGCCGCAACAACGAAGAAATGTACGACAAGAAATTGGTGGACGCCGTTTTTGTAAGTACTGCCGATTTTCAACATGCCAACCATGCCATGGAAGCCGTAAAAGCTGGCTGCGATGTGTATTGCGAAAAACCATTTGCAGAAACGATGGAAGATAATCGGGCCGCATTCAAAGCCATAAAAGCAAGTAACCAGATTGTGCAAATCGGTTCGCAACGGCGAAGTGGTGCTAATTATATGGCAGCGGAACAATTTATAAAATCTGGCAAGTTTGGGCCAATTACCATGGTTGAATTATCCTGGAATGTAAACCAGCCCGGGCGTTGGCGTAGAACAGCGTTGCTAAATCAATTAAAAGAGGAAGATACAGACTGGAAACGATTTTTAATGAACCGGCCGAACGATGCATTCGACCCAAGAAAATATTTGGAGTTCCGTTTGTTTTGGCCATATTCTAGCGGTTTGCCCGGCCAATGGATGAGCCATCAGATTGATACCGTCCACTGGTTCAGTGGTTTGCAACATCCGCGAAGCGTGGTGGCAAACGGCGGCATTTATGCTTGGAAAGACGGCCGCAAAAATTGGGACACGATTTCAGCTGTGTTTGATTATGGTCCATTAGACGATTTGAGCAACGGTTTCCAAGTAACATTTGGTAGCAGGATGCATAACGGCGATGAAAATCCAGCAGAAATCTATTATTCCAATGGCGGCGAGCTGAATTTGAACACCAATAAAGTTTCGCCCAAAGGCGGATTAACGAAAAAATTTGCAGAAGACATGGGCATGCAAGCCAATTTATTGCCTGAGATGAGTTTATCAGAAGTGGAAAAAGTTGTGGCCTCGGCCAATACGGGTGGCGATAAATTAACAAGTAACCATATTAGAAATTGGATGGAATGTATCCGCAGCCGCCAAACACCGCATGCGCCAGTGGAAGCTGGTTATAGCCATTCGATTGCCACTATTATGACCAATGCTGCTGTGCATACCGGCGCAAAAGTTACGTTTGACCAAAAAACGCAGGAGGTAATGGCGAATGGGAAACCGTTTAAATATTGAACAACATTTTGGATTTAAAGGATTAAATTAAATTTTGATTTCAAATAATTTTTTTAAAAATCAAAAATTTTTGTCAGGCTGAGCTTGTCGAAGCCTTAGCTAGCAATCTTTTTAACAATTTTCTTGTTCGCACCAGCTAAGGCTTCGACAAGCTCAGCCTGACAGGCCCCGAAAGTTCAATTATTCTATTAAAACATTTTTCGTTTCAAAAAGATAACTATGTCATCTAAATTAAAAATATTTTCCGCCATCATTTTATCAACCACCATCCTTTCCACCTCATTTTCCCAACAAAAAGATATGGTGAAGATTGTAAAAAATCCGACTGAAAAAAAATACGATGTGTTGATAAACGATAAACCATTCACCAGTTTTTTATACCCCGATAGTTTGGAAAAACCTGTTTTATATCCGATAATGGCCACCAACGGAACCGTGGTAACAAGAGGTTTTCCATTGAACCCAAAACCTGATGATGCCACTGACCACCCGCATCATATTGGCCTTTGGTTTAACTATGAAAACGTGAATGGGCTTGACTTTTGGAATAATTCTTTTGCTATTCCCGCGGAAAAAAAGAAAAATTATGGGTGGATAAAAACCGATAAAATTTTGGAAACGGCTGACGGTGAAATAGGAAAATTGACTTACCACGCCAATTGGGTAAACCAAGCAAATGAAGTATTGCTAGAGGAAACCACGCGATTTGAATTTAGTGGTATTGGCCACAAATGGACAATTGACCGGATAACTACGTTAAAAGCAAATATAGAAGTACATTTTAACGATGCAAAAGATGGTTTGCTAGGATTTAGGGCGGCGCATGAATTGCAAATTCCTACCGATAAAGACCAAAAATTTACCGACGATAAAGGAAATGTAACACTTGTAAAAGGCGGCACCGATAAAAAAGCAAACGGCAATTATTTAACCAGCGAAGGAAAAATGGGCGATAGTGCTTGGAGCACCCGCGGAACTTGGTGCAAACTATTTGGTAAAATGGGTGACGATTCTATTAGTGTGGTAATTATCGACCATCCCAAAAATCCCAATTATCCAACATTTTGGCATGCAAGGGGTTATGGATTGTTTGCTGCAAATCCGTTGGGCGAAAAGGTTTTTACGAATGGGGCTTCCGCCAAAAATTTTACATTGAAAAAAGGTGAATCGGCCACTTTTAGGTATCGGATTGTAATTGATAATGGCAAAAATTCAATATCGGTTGAAAATATCAACAAATATGCAAAGGCTTTTGCGGCAGTTAAGTAATAACCACCTAAGGCACCTGAGAAAACATAAGAAAACAAGAAAATTGCCGAAAAAATTAATTAAGCCGGTTATTAAATAGCTGACAGCTTAACTTCTCAGGCGCCTCAGGTGGTTCATTTTGTTTTAGCTGATTTCCATTTAATCGCATAATAAGTTGCCGGCACTGTTCCAACATTTTTAGTGCTGTGCAATTGGTTTGCTGCTTGAAAAACAATTGAACCAGCGCCAACTATTATTTGTTTGCCATCAACCAAAGCTTCTACCGTTCCTTCTTTTACAATCATTAATTCTTCTTCGGGATGCTGGTGCGGCGGGTGCGCAATCTCACCAGGATTTAATGTGCTGACGTGAATTTCTAAATTATCCAAAGTAGCGGTCGGCGAATCAAAAAATTGCCGTTTCTCACCATTTTTGGTAGGAACCACTTTTATACTGTCCCAATTATAAGCTGAGGATGGCAAATTAGCTTTTACACTTTGCTTATGCGCAATAATAGCCATGGGGATACACATAACTAACATGGTTATTAACACAATAACTAGATCTCGTTTTTTCATTAGAAGCAATTTTTGAGAACCGAAGTTAGTTGAACAGGAAGAAGAAAAAGAGGAATAATTTGCCGGAAAGGCGGTAAGACAGAAGGAAACCTACGGTATAGTTTCTCATAACTTACCGCCTCACCGCCTATTTTTTAACTGACAATAGTCTAGTTTTTTCCCAAAATCTGTGTTATCAATATTGCATCAATTAAGGCGCTTCACCCCCAACCACAAACTATTCAAAGCCAAAACCACATCACTTCCACCCATTAACAACGCCCCAAAAGTCGGGCTTAAAAAGCCAAAAGCCGCTACAGGAATAAACACAATATTGTAAGCGAATGCCCAACCAAGATTTGATTTTACCGTACCATAGGTCTTCCTTCCCAACAGCATCGCGGTCGGCAATTTTGTCAGTCCGTTGTTGGTTAAAACTACTGATGCACTCTGCACGGCTAACTGCGAAGCCTGCGCTACAGAGATACTAATGGTTGCTTTTGCCAAAGCCGGCGCATCGTTTATGCCATCGCCAACCATGGCGGTTGGTGCGATGGCAGACAGTCTTTCAATTTGTTGTAATTTTTGAGCAGGCGTTTGTTCAGCCAACATTTCATCCATGCCTAGCAAATCTGCCAACGGTTTACATTTCTGAGATGTATCGCCGCTTAATAAAATGGTTTTGATGTTTTCTTTTTTGCAAAACTCAATAATAGCTTTTGCTTCAGGGCGTATTTCATCAGTTATATCCAACCATCCAATTAATTGTCCATTTTTTTGAACATAAAGATTATGGCTTAAATCAATAATATTTGCGTCTATTTTATTGGAACCAATGACAAATTGATTGTTTTCTTTGTCAAAACCCTTCATTCCCAAACCCTTCATTTCTTCAATCTTTTTCCATTTTATGGTAGAAGATTGCTGCCATTGGCTAGCTATGCTTTTGGCGATTGGATGGTTACTCATTTTTTCTAATGAAAAAACTATGGTTTTAAAAGTGGCTTCGTCCACATCTGAAGTAGAAATGTCGAAGTTTGAAATGGTAAATTTTCCTGTTGTGAGCGTTCCGGTTTTATCAAACACCATTTGTTTGATGGATGCAAACAATTCCATACTGGCAGGTTGCGTGTACAAAATGCCATTACGTGCCGCACGACCCATGCCCACAGCCAAAGCCGCTGGTGTAGCCAAACCCATTGCGCAAGGACAAGAAATGACCAATACTGCAACGGCCCGCATTAAACTGGATGAAAAAGAAACATGACCAATTGACATATTTAAGACCAAGGTCAACGCTGAAATAATTAATACCGCAGGCACAAAAATGCCGCTGATTTTATCCGCTAATTGTTGTACCGGCGGCTTGTGGGTTTGTGCATCTTGCACCATTTTTACAATACCGCTGCGCACGGTTTGTTCCCCGGTGGCGGTTACATAGCATTTTACGTTTCCGTTTGCTAACACGCTGCCGCCAATTAAAATGTCATTTTTCTTTTTAAAAACTGGCGTGCTTTCTCCAGTAATAATAGCCTCGTTTATTTCGGCTTCGCCAGATAAAATTTTACAATCTGCCGGTACTTCCTCACCCGTGCGGATGAGTACCAAATCGCCTGTGCGCAAGGCGGTACTTTCAATCGGGAAAATTTGTTCGTTGTGCTCATTGTCGTAGGCAATCATGTTGGCCATCACCAAATGTTCTTCGGTTAGTTCTTTTATTTTTTTCTGGGTACTCGCAATGCCAACTTGTTCCAACCAATTACCAAAAAACACAATGGTGATGATATCGGCAGCGGTATCAAAAAACATAAAATCCATTGGGTGGTTGGTAAATAAACCCACGCAACTGTAAGCGAAAGCCGCCAAAGAACCGATTGCCACCAGCACATTCATGTGGAAATTGCCTTTCACCAAATTTTTATAAGCGCTTAGGCCAAAATATGCCATGCCGATAATAAAAACCGGCGTGGCCAAAACCAGTTGCGTAATGGGCTGATGCAACCACATACCAGGCAATACCATGTGCGCCATTAACAAAAGAGAAAATGGTAAGCAAATTAAAAACCGATACAAATATTTATTGGCCAACAATGATTGGGCATCTTTTTGATGGGACACCAATTTACCATCTTCATTTACTTTATAGCCTAGATTTTCAACACCGGTTTTTGCTTTTTCTATATTGCCGTTTAAGGTGTCGGTTTCAAAACTAACATTGCCTGTAATGTGGTTCACGCGAATTTGCTCCATGCCCTGCTTTTGCAGGCTGCGGGTAATGGCGGCTGCACAACTGGCACAATCCATCCCTTCAACATTCCATTGTACTTGTTCCATACCTACAAAGTTACCACCACGTTTTGGGCGAACCTGCAATTATGTTTGCAACGATGTTGAAATGGAACGTTAATGCCCAGAAAAGCATCATTCAAACTCCTCCAACTTTTCCATTTCAAATACATGCGGATAATCTTTCACAAGTCCCGTTTCTGTGATGATAAGCGTAGCTTCGTATGGAATAGTAATATTTTGGTACAAATAACGATCAGCGTCTTGCTTGGTATAGCGCTGTTGGATGTTCTTTATTTTTTGTTCCAGTAAATCAATATATACCACATTTATTTCTTGTTGATCGTTTTCATTCATTATCAATCGATTGATAGGCAAGGTGTTAGTGAAAGGCGTTAGTGAAATATCAATGTCGATGCAGTCATTCAATTCTACAACTGGTTCGCCTTTTGTAGTCCAATTACCAATCGTATCGCTTTCATATTCGTATGTTATTTTGTTGCCATCCATTAATAAATCAATTTGGAAGGAACGGGTTTTCCAATTTTTTGTAGTAAGGATGATATATTCCGCGTTTACAATTTTGTTGTTAAAAATGCCAATGATGTTGCTAGAAATTTCAAACCCGCTGGCCGTGGTATTGATGCGGCAATTTTCAAGCGACTGGAATTTTTTTCCGCTCCAAATGATATTTTGTTGCATGGTTATGTTTTTAAGGGTTTTAATAACATCGTTTAATTGTACACAAAAGATTAAAAACAGTGCCAATGCGGTAAAGTATTGATTATTTGGAATCGATATGGAATGCTTGGCTTTAAAGTTAAAGTCGTGAGACCTCAACATTGCGATAGGCATTTATGAATTAAGATTGTAAAAGGTAAAGCTTTACTTTTTTCACAGTAACAATCGACTAAAATAAATCTTACCTAATTGTTGGCAATCAATCCAACACCCAACGCCTGACTTCCGGTTCCACCATAAAAGCCTTTGGCATACAGCGTATAATGTTTGCCAGCCTTAAATGTAAGTCCAGTAATTGATCCAATAACGGTAGAAGTTCCGGTAAGCCGAACCTCAAGATTGTACGTACCGGAGCTTGTTGCGGAAAAGATGGCCAAAGCTTGGTTGGTGCTTACATCGTTGAAACTGCGGTTACTAAACAAAACTTGTCCACCAGAAATTGCCAAATCAACAGCGGGTGCGTTTGGCGAAAAATTAAAAAACCGGATTTTCGGCGAAGCGCTTCCTGAATCGGAAAGGTTATCGGTTATAAAAACATGTCTCAGTTTGCTGGCAGAATCGATCAAAAACAATGAATAAGCAGAATCGGCTTTTACTGTAATGTTTGCGGTATCTAAAGTAACAATATTGTTTATTTGGTATAAAACGGAGTCGGTATTTTTATACGTGGTATCGTTGTTTGCGTCGATGATTGTGTCTTGCAGAAAAGTTTTAACTGTATCGGTTCTAAAAAACTGCATGGAAAAATTACCTTGCCCAAGTTGAAAGTAACCATACGTTTTTGTATAATATAAGCTGTCGAAAATAGTACCGCTGTTTACATAAAGCCCCAATGGTTTTGAGTTGGGCGAGGCGTTTACGATGAACATAGTAGGATTATGTGGGTTTCCAGCGGTGGGCGTGCTTGTTTTGCTACAGCCTATTAATATGGCAACAAGAAGAAAAAGTGGGACAATGATTTTCAGTAAGATGGTTTTTATTGCCATTAATGTTGCTTTTGTTTATTCGATTTGGTTGTATTTCAGGTTTACAAAGCTATTCTTCATTTGCTTCTCGCAAAATTGCATTTAAAATTGCCTCTGAAAATCTAAAATTGGTTTTTTGAATTAATTGCAATATTGGCTTTATGGCGTTAATAACTCCGATTTCTTTTGCTTTTAATAAAATGCCAAAAGTGCCCGTAAACTTTAAATGCAATTTCGCTGCTAGTTTTCGTGCCTTAAAATCATCTAAAATAAGTAGCGGGTTGTTAAATTCGAAATATAAAGCAATAGCGCTTGCTTCGCCGGCATCAACTTCAATTTCTAATATTTTTTGATAGTTGGTGTTAGAAACGTCCATAACATTCACCCATTCAGGAAAGGGTCTTCCAAATTCGTTTGTTATTGTGCTAGTGGTGGTAATATTTGTGAATATTTGCTGTAACAAATCTAATTTGCCAATTTTATCAAGCAGAATAAAACAAGTAGTATCGGCAATTACAACATTATATTCTTGCAGCATCTATTTTAAAATCGGTTATTGGGTAATTAATGATTGATACATTGTAATCACTCAATATTTCTGCAAATGCAACTTTAGAAAATCCAGCCAATTCAGCAGCTTGACCAAGCGTCAGTTTACCAGATTCATATAATTTGGCTGCCAAGAATTTAACAGTATCCTTGTTGTCCAATTCTATTTTTTCTGGAATATTTAATGTTATTGTGTTCATGTTACTAACAAATGTAAATGATTCCTATTATTTCTAAGATTATTTACAAATCATACCCAACACTTCTTCCACAAAAACCCGGTCGTTGCTTAAACGCGGCACTTTATGCTGGCCGCCCAATTTTCCTTTGCTACGCAACCAACTATTAAATGTTCCATTAGGCAAAGGCGTAATAATTAATTGGCGCAAAGCAATATCCTTATAGCGTTTGGCATCGTAATCGCTGTTGATGCTGCGAAGTGCGGAATCCAATTCATAGGTAAACAATTGAAGATCAATTGGTTGTTGTTGAAATTCAATCAGCCACTGATGGGCGCCGTTACTATTGCCGCTAAAATAAATTGGGGCTGCGGTATAATCCATTACCAAAGCTCCCGTTTTTTCACACGCCACAGCTAAGGCTTTATCGGTGTTGTCTACAATCACTTCTTCGCCAAAGGCGTTAATATAATGTTTCAATCTACCGCTCACTTTTATGCGAAAAGGGAAAGTTGTCGTAAATTGGATAGTATCGCCCAATAAATAACGCCACAAACCACCGGTTGTGCTAATGATCGGTGCATAATTTTTTCCGATTTGTACATCTTTTAACCCGATTGTCTTTGGATTTTCATTACCGTATTCCTCCACCGGCATAAATTCGTAAAAGATACCATGTTCTAAAAACAATAACATACCGTCTTCATTAGGATGGGTTTGCGCAGCAAAAAAGCCTTCGCTGGCATTATACATATCCAAGAAGTTCACTGGTTTGCCAATTAATTTTTCAAATTGGTCGCGATAAGGTACAAAACTTACACCGCCATGCATGTACAGTTCAAGGTTTGGCCATACTTCTGCTAATGTTTCTTTTTGCCTGATTTCTAAAATTCGTTTAATCAGCAGCATCGTCCAAGTTGGAACGCCGCTTAAACTGGTCACATTTTCGTAACTAGTGCTTTGTGCCAATTGTTCAATTTTGCGCTCCCATTCATCCAATAGGGCGATACTAATTTCTGGGGTGCGCAGCCATTGGCCCCAAAAAGGCATATTTTGCATCAGCACAGCGCTTAAATCGCCATATTGAACATTGTCATTAACTTGTGCAACCGTGTGGCTACCGCCAACTACCAAACCTTTTCCAGTCAACAAATCGCTTTCGGGAAAATTTTTATAATACATGGTTAGCACATCTTTACTGCCTTGGAAATGATTTTCGTCCAAACTTTCTTTACTAACGGGAATGTATTTGCTACGGTCGGATGTGGTGCCGCTGCTTTTGGCAAACCATTCGATCGGCGTGTTCCAAAGCACGTTTTCTTCACCCGCCATCATCCTGTCGATGTAGGGTTTTAGATCTTCATACGTATGAATTGGCACGGCGACCTTAAAAGCTTTAATCGTAAAAGTCTTACTTAAGCCGTATCTTTTACCAAATTCGGTGTACTGCCCAGCCGTAACCAAATGTTGCAACATATCGCGTTGGGCAGCAATTGGGTCGGTCATCCAGCGTTCAATAGCATTTAGGCGAAGCCTAGCCAAACGGCTAAGTGTTGGGCTCAAAATTTTCATATCACAAATAAAGAATTATTGAAGTCAAAACGACAAAACGGCAAGCGGTGTGTTGCAAGATAACAAAAAAATGCGTAGTTAAATATTGCTTCTGAATTTTCGCACGTTTGTTTTCTAGCAGAACGCACAGATTAACAAAGGAATAGCATTATTACAATATAAAATTACAACATAAAACGATTTATAATATTCTGCGCTAATCTGCACTATTGACAGGACATTACTTTATCATTTGCTAATTTAGCCGCAAATACTTGTAAAAAATCCATGTTGTCGTTTACCATTTCCGCTATCAAACAAGAAACCGCTTTCGCGAAAACATTTTTTTTGCAACCTACCAACGGCGAAAAATTGGTTTACAAAGCCGGTCAATTTCTTACGCTGCTTTTTACTGAATACGATCATGAAGTGCGCCGCTCTTATTCCATTTCATCAACGCCCGGCGTTGACAATGAAATAAGCATTACCGTTAAAAAAATTCCTAACGGTTTTATTAGCCGTTGGCTGATCGACCACGCAAAAGTGGGCGATGTTTTAAACGCTTTGCCGCCAGCTGGCATGTTCACCATCCATACAAATGCACAGTTGAAACGGCATATTTTTTTAATTGCGGCCGGAAGTGGCGTTACTCCAATTTTTAGTTTATTAAAACAAATTATATATGAAGAACCACTAAGTTTTGTAACTTTTATTTATAGCAACAGCCACGATAAAAGCACCATTTTTTTGCCGGAAATAAAAAAACTAGAAACACAATTTTCAGAAAGGTTGCATGTTGAATGGTTGTTTAGCAACAACCCGTACATTTTTAAAGCTAGGTTAAGTAGCACCTTGCTAGAAAATTTGTTGCACAAATATTTGAAACATGCCAAACAAGATGCGTTAATTTATACTTGCGGTCCCTACGATTTTATGCAAATGGTGCAAATTGTGGCGCTCACCAACGGTTTTAGTAAAACAAATATTAGGCGGGAGGTTTTTGTAGATCCTGAAGACACGGAAATTGCTCAACCTTATTTTGATACCACCGACCGTTCTATTACATTGATTTTCAAAGGTCAGCAACACCAATTACACGTTCCATACCGCGAAAGTATTTTAACGGCGGCATTAAACAACGGGATTGAATTGCCATATAGTTGCCGCGGCGGCCGTTGTAGCAGTTGCCAATGCATAGTAAAACAAGGCAATGTGTTTATGCATTATAATGAAGTACTGACAGATGCGGATGTTGAAAATGGCATGGCCTTAACTTGCACGGGACATCCGACTACTGATGATGTGGTGGTAGAAGTAGTTTAGGTCATCCACCTTTTCAGAGGCTTCAACTTATCAACAAAACCGTACAAGGTGGTTGACCTTCGAACTTCCCATAGGTCAACCTCCTTGTACGAATTCCAATGCGAGCTTGAACATCCTGAGAAGATGGATCACCTAAGCAAATCCCCAAATCAACCGTAAATTCTTTCCACCGCATCTTTATATTTTTCCATAATTACTTTGCGCTTCAAACTCATTTTGGGCGTCATTTCGCCGGTGTCGATTGTCCATTCGCAAGGCAATAATTCAAACTTTTTTACTTGTTCCACATGGTTAAAAAGCTGGTTGAAATTTTCGACAATACCTTGATACATTTCCAACACTTGCGGTTGGCGAATAGCCGCTTCGTATGTTGTAAAAGGAATATTTTTTTCTTTCATCCAACCTTGTAAAGCATTAAACGATGGTACAATTAAAGCCCCAACAAATTTTTGTCCGGCGCCTACCACCAAAGCCTGTTCAATAAATGCTGATTCTTTTAATTTATTTTCAATGGGTTGCGGAGCAACATACTTACCACCGCTTGTTTTAAACAATTCTTTTTTACGGTCTGTAATTTTTAGGTATTTATCATCTACCCAAACGCCAATATCACCGGTAAGTAACCAACCATCCCGCATGGTTTCGGCAGTTAAATCAGGGCGTTTGTAATAGCCCATCATTACGCTTGGTCCTTTTACCATTATTTCGCCATCTTCAGCCAGTTTTACTTCTTGGCCTTCAATCGGCGGGCCAACGGTGCCAAACTTTGTTCCACCTGGCGTCCATCGGTTTACTGAAATAACCGGACTGTTTTCCGTAGGGCCATAGCCTTCAAACACAGGAATTTTTGCAGCAGAAAAAATGCGCAGCAGTCGTTCTTGCGCAGCAGCACCTCCAGTAATAATAAAGTGAATATTTCCGCCCAATGCCTCTCGCCATTTGTTGAAAATCAATTTGTTAGCAATGGCCAATTGCATATTGTATAAAAATCCACCACTTACATTATTGTCGTATTTTAATCCTAACGAAACAGCCCAATCAAATAATTTCTTTTTTATTCCGGTCAATTCGGCGCCTTTAGACATTATTTTTTCGAACACTTTTTCTAACAGTCTTGGCACCGTAGTGAAGCCATTCGGTTTTATTTCCTTTAAATTATCGCCTATTGTTTCCAAACTTTCTGCATACCAAATACCGATACCGCTAAACAAATAAATATAGGTACACATTTTCTCAAAAATGTGGTTAAGCGGCAAAAAACTCAACACTTTTTCGGTTGGCGTATCAGGAAAAGGAAAACTTTTTTTGCTGTTGAAAACATTCGTTACAATGTTTCGATGGCTAAGCATCACTCCTTTTGGGGTGCCGGTAGTTCCAGAAGTATAAATAATGGTAGCCAAATGTTCTTCCGAAATGGTTGCTTTAATTTGCTCAACTTGCTTTTGTAAGGTTTCCGTGCTTTTTTCTAACACTTCCTGCCAATTATTTGCACCAGCAACTTTATCGAAAGTATAAATTGCTTTTAAAGTCGAGACTTTCGATTTAATGGTATTTACTTTTTCATACAAATCGGCACCACTCACAAAAATGTATTGTACCTGCGCATCATTCAAAATAAATTCAAGTTCCAGCGGGTTGGTGGTGGGGTAAATCGGGCAAAACCCAAGACCTAGTTGTTGGCAAGCCAAATCCGCAAAAACCCACTCAGGCCGGTTATTGCTTATAATTGCCACTTTATCAACACCTTCTGGCGTTCCATCTTTTTTGCTAAGGCCCAAAGCCAACAAACCAGCGCTAAATCGGCCTACAATATCCTTTACTTGCTGGGTACTATATTTTTTCCACACCCCATTTTCCTTAGCGGCAAACATGTCCTCCTTAGGAAATTTTTGGAGCTGGTAATCTATTGAATCGAACAATCGCTTGGGTTCCATAATAGGCTAGCTAATGAAATGAACCCGAAAATTACGTGTTTTGGACACAACAAAAAAGTGGTTTTGTACAACCTAGTATTCAGAAGTCATCATCTATCGATTCTTTTAAATATTTGCTGGTTGAATAAAATGTTTCTATCATTTAATCTTCATTTTTCCAAATAAAACCTTATAAATGTTAAAAGATTCAGCAATTTCTAACAATCTGTTAACAGTGTATTTAAAAGTGTTAATTTAGCTTTTAACAAACGAATTGGAATTTTAGTCTAATATTTTCGTATTTATATTTTTGTGGACCCAATAACTGCTGCCTTTAAAAATCGTACTTTTTCATACGCGTTTAAAAAAAGGGTTTCTAAAGCCTTCTTTTTTAGCGTTGGAATAACTGTGTTTTTTACGCTTATCGGCGTATTTTCAAATCAATGTTTTGCCCAACATACAAGTATTAAGGGCACCGTTATTGATGAATTCACCAAAGAAAAAATCCCCTTTGCCAGTATACATTGGAAAAAAGCGAAATATGGCGTTCAAACCGACAGCGCCGGCAATTTTAAATTGGTGGCCGATGGTTTTACTAAAGATTCAATCCAGGTTTCTTACGTGGGAATGGAAACAAAAACCGTAGCCATCAATACAAAAGTTGATACGGGATTTATAAAAATTGTGTTAGAAACAGCCAAAAAAAGTGAAGGTGTCGTAGTAAAATCTAAAAACAGCCGGGGCTATTATTGGTGGAAAAATTTGGTGAAGCATAAGCCACAAAACGATCCTTTTCAATACAACAGTTATTCTTATGGGCTTTATAATAAGCTTGAAATTGATATTGAAAACATCAATAAAGAAAAATTTAAGACCAACAAATTGCTTAAACCCTTTGCTTTTATTTTAAAAAATATTGATAGCGTAACGGAAGACAAGCCGTTTTTGCCAATGTTTTTTACAGAATCCATTTCTGACTGTTATTATAGTACCACACCAAATAAAAAAAGGGAAGAAATAAAAGCTTTGCTTACAAACGGCATTAAAAATGAGAGCATTATGCAATATGTTGGCGGCATAAACCAGCGCATCAATGCTTATCAAAATTACATTGTAATGTTTAATAAGGAGTTTATTAGTCCAATAAACCCGGCCGGCGATCAATATTACAATTATATAGCTGCTGATACACAATACATTGGCGGCGACCGTTATTTGCATCTTTTCTTTCAACCCAAAAGAGATGGCGAAAACACATTTAACGGCGAGTGTTGGATTTACCAAAAAACTTGGGCATTACAACGCATAACCCTCAATTCGTCTCCATCGGCAAATATTAATTTTGTAAACAGGATAAGTATTGTTCAAGAATTTGCAAAGCAAAACGATAGCACTTGGGTGTTTGCTAAAGACAAATTTGTTACCGATATTTCGCTTACCAAAAAAGAAAAGCTAGCATTTATTGCAAGGAAAACACACAGAGCAGGGCGACGCCCCACCATCCCGGAGCAGGCGGCCACCAGCCCGGCGGGCTCGGCGCGTGCTCGGGCGCAAGTTGCTTCAGCCAGTCCTGATTCATGCGGCAGTCCGTCGTCCCGTCAGAACAGCGCGCAGTGCCTCCTCGACCGGTTGACTGGTGTCGAGCCGGACGACGGGTGTCGCTATACGGTGGGCAAGCTCCTCCACACGCGTTTCCCGCTCACGCCATCGAGCGAGCCACGCCGCGCGGGTGCTCGAGCCGTCCAGCGACACCGAGCGCCCGGGTAATCCGATCCGAAATCGTCCATTGGGCAGCCCCGAGCTTTCCAACACATCGGTGACCCAGAACAATCGCAAATCGTTATGAACGGCAAGTGCGGCCCACGCTGCCGCCGTATCAGTATCCAGCGTAGCGAAATCGCTCAACGCGACCACCATACTTCCC
>CAWJTH010000114.1:0-13336 GCA_963845495.1 uncultured Chitinophagaceae bacterium | reverse complement strand
GATGATTGCGCCCGTCCCCGTGGATGGAATGTAATTAAATGATTCGGGTCATTTGCACGCAACGCATTTCCTAGCGCATTCCAGATTTCTATTTTGTCGCTGCCCAAAATATCGCCACCATTTATCCATACTATGTTGCTTTTATTTTTATAGCGTTTCGCTAAAAATGTAGCAAAATCAGTTGCTTGTTTTTCATTTACATGTCCATCTTTTACATTGCTTCCCCAAATTGGAACCAATCCTAAATACATCCCACGTTTCGCAGCTTCATCAATTACAAAATCTACATTATCCCAAAAATCATACTGGTTTTTATCTTTGAAATCAGTTCCCGGTTTTATTTTTGGCATGGACGGATTGCCATTTACTAAAGCCGAATCACCATAAACATTTACTGCCCTATTGGTATGCAATACCATCACTTGTATTATGTTAAATCCTTTTGCTTTTCTGTCATCCAAATATTTAATTACTTCTTCTCTGTTTAATTTAATAAATAATAGCCAACCGGTATCGCCCAACCAAAAAAACGGGGTCTTATCATCGGTAATAAAATAATGTTTATTGGGTGATATTTTTATTGGGGATAATGGCTGTGCCATTGTTTTATTACACATTTGTGCAAATAAAACAATGGTGATTATTTTGATAATGTTTTTCATCTTTCTTATTGCAATTAATCGCTTTTTGTTTAACAAGATATTTATTCCTGCAGATTTTGGAAGATTAAATACAACGCAGATTTGAATTAACTTTTTCAATTATTTTTTATCTGATGGTTTTATATCAATTTAAATCTGCGGGATAATTGGTTTACATCCGCACGAGCCACAACACAGCACCAGCCTGTGTTTTATTAACTGTTGCCATTCCGCCACCTTTTACCGTTTGTTCGTCTTTTATCAATTCTCCTGTTTTTGTATTGATCCAATTCACTTTAAAATTACCCGAAGCAGTTTTTAAATCAAGGGCAAATGAAGAACCATTTTCACCATAAATTAAATAGCCTTTTGCAGGATTTCCTAAAACAAATTGTTGTGCATTCGATGCATCATCTATCGGCAACATAGTGGCCGCATCGCTTAATAATTGTGCTGGTAAAGTTGGTACAACCGGCAATGAACCGCCAGCCATCAACACCGCCCAACCAAACGCATCAAAACTATCGCCGGAATAAAGCACCGCTTTGCCCGGATAATTCTTACGATATTCTTTTACCGCCCGATACACTTGTTCAAAAGATGTTTTCTTTGGATTTAATAAACGGGCATGTTGGCGGGGTGCCAAGTTTTGTCCGCCTTTTGGAGCGTAGGCGGTGCCATCGGCTTGGTAATGCCAATAGCGGATATCAATTAAATCAACAATCGATGCGTAAGCAGGATCCTGTAAAATAGAATCCTGCACATCTTTCGTTACGCTTAACCCGATAATTTCTTTTTTACCTTTTTCTTTTTCCCAATCCTTAATTACATCCAACCAAAATTTCACAAAGTGTAATGGGCCGGTAAATTCTTCACCCGTTAATTGAATAACACCATTATTGTCTTTATAATTATCTAGGTTTTGGCGGATGAATTTGCGCAGATAATCCCTGCGGGCAGGATTCGTTTCATCATAAAATTGCTCACCCAAAAAGATGCGTTTATCACCTGCAAAAGGTGGCGGTTCAGGAAAACCAGTTCCGTTGATATTGTTGGCGGTACGCCAAGGAAAATCAACATAATGGGCGCCTGCTTCAATAATATTATGTTGGAAAAAGTTTTGATTCACCAACAACAACCCTTTTTGGTCGGCTAAATCAGCATATTGTTTTAAGCGGCTCCAATACCACAAATTGTATTTGGAAATGTCGTATTTGCTTAACCCGTCCCAAGCAAAATCAATTCCCGTACGGGCAAAAGGCACTTCGTAAAACGGTGGCCAAACCTCACCATCCATGCGGCGGATACGTTCGTGGTCGTCACGCCTGCGATCATACCACAACGCATAATGTTGTTCTAAACCTACAATATGTTTTGCTTGTAATTCATTCGTCATTTCGTCCAAATCATCCGTTAAACCTTTACCGGTACGGCCTGGCACAAAACGGGTAATGGCCAATTGTGCCTGCGACAAATCTTTTCCTTCCACGCCGCCGGTCCACCACGGTACTTCTACACGTCGGCCAACCATAATGTTATTGCCACGCATTATCCATCCGTTTTGGATGTGCATGGTAGGTGCTAAAGCTGGAGAAACGGTTTTCGCAATGCCAACTGCATCTATTGTTTTTGCACCTTTCGCATCAATTTCAATCGGATTTCTTTGAGCCGATTGGTCAATCCATTCAGTTAATTGAATATGCGGTTTTATAGATGCGGCTGTTAAAGCGGCAGCAACTGCAACCGTCGGGCTGCTGGAAGCTTCTGTTTCAACCCTCAATAATTGCGATTGTGCATCTACATTCTTATTGAGGCGCTGTGCCAATTGAGTGTAATAAAAACTGCGTGGTTGCATGGCGTCGTTACTGCCACTCCAATAGCCATCTCCACCAAATTGTGCCCAGCTACCGAACGACCAGTTTTGGGCAGTTGGCGGTTTATAGCAATCAATTTTAGCTGCGGAGCAATTCCAATATAAACTATTTGCAGCCGCCCAGCCTGCACCACGACCGTCTTGTTCGCGGTTACCGAAACGGATTCGCATTGCCATCAATATAAACCACATCCATCAAAATGCCGGTTGCCCAAGTGTCAATGCCACCACTAAAACTGTAAGGTAAATGCGATTCGCACAACACAAAAGCGTTTGGCCCCGGCGCACAATAGCCCGTGCTAAAATCGTGGTAAGCAAACTCTGAATAACAACGCTGGAACAGCGTTTGCTGTCCTCTTGTAAAAAACGCACAACGGCGTTGGGCGCCAATTTCAGACACTGGTGCCAAATATTTGCAATCTTCAACAGTTATACATTTGGAAGTTTCCAACACTTGCACCGCGGAGCCGGCAAAATGCTCAAAAATTACTTGGCGTACCCAAGCATTTTCGGTATTGTCCATAGTGATGGCCATCCAGCGATGGGCTTCATCTTTTTGGTTTTTCTCGTCGTAGGTTGAAATCAAATGCAGGTTTTCAACACCTACATTATTGACCCTTCCAGCCCATTGATAGGTGGAAACAAACCCACCGCCATATTTTGCGTCCAAAGCATCGGTTAGCGGCGCATCAATAGAAATAGAATTGCCGTCAACGGCTGTAATCGTTCTATCAAACAATACATCTTCATCGCCTTCTTTCCAACCCAAACTACTAATGCCACCGCCAAAACTTACCATATTCATGTCTTCGATCCATTCTTTGGTAGATGGGCGGCGGATGGTTATTTTATCGCCTGCCTTAAAGCCAGAAGCATTGCCTACATTGAACTTCATGGCATTTACCGGCACATAATTATCGCTAATTTTTACTTCGGCATTTGCCTTTTTATCATTTTTTCCAACAAAACGAATAAGCGTTTGGCGATCTGTTCCAGCACCAATAATGGTAGTTCCGTTTTCAACCATGCCGCTGCCCCGCAACACTACACCAGATGCGTTTATTTTCAATTGCCCCAATACTTCAAAACTTCCTTTTTCCAACAAAACCGCTCCACGAAAACCATCGCTGCCCATCGGTAAACCAGCTACATAATCTAGGGCTGATTGAATACGCATTGTTGCATCGCCTTTTGAAGCTGATACCGTTACTTTTATCGGTACCATCGGAATCGGCTTTTCAGATGCCATATATCCGCAATAAGAATAATCGGGGATACGGTTGCCAAGCGAATCGGGCGCATACACAAACTTGCCTTTTTCAACCGCAACCGGCGGCAATGGTTTCACCACTTTTGGCTTTTGGGCAAAAAGTTGGGAAGCAAAAATTGCTGGAATTAAAAAGATGTATCTGGAAAGAGTCGTCATTATTTATTTATTTAAACTCAACGGCCGAAAGAACAGAAAGAAAATATCTTTAGTTCGAATACTATTTTAATAGTCAAAATTGATGTCAGCCTGATAGTTCGACAAGCTCACTATGACATTGTCGAAGGCAGAGAAGGCAATCTGTGTTTGTCATCCTGAGCTTGTCGAAGGGTTCTTGTTCGCACCAGCCAAGGCTTCGACAAGCTCAGCCTGACAAACACGGTCAACACCACTAAGCAAAAACATTTTTCAAAACCAGCCTTCAACACTCAAATCGTAATTCGTAATTATTTTCCGGGTGTTACTTTTTTAATATCTACCAAACTATTTAAATAAACCTCAATATTACTATAACCGCTTTTGGTGATTTTTGGTGCATCGGTGGCATCGTTCGGGTTTAAACCGTGTTTGGTTTCGTAATCATCTGGTATGCCGTCGCCATCGCTGTCTTTGTAAGGTGTTCCTTTATATTCAGGATAACCGCCCACTTGACTGATTTGCGAAATAATACCGTTTTTGTAAGAGTCGGCAGGTAACCGGCGTTTCAAAAATTTATCACCGGCGTAAGGTTGCGCATTAGGGCTGTACGTTATTTTGCCCGTTTTCACGTCTTCAATTACACGTTTGTCAACCGCATCACGCATGGGCAAATAGGCGCCTACATTTTCCAACACATAATTGTATGATTCTTTGGCGGTCATAACAGGGAAAGGGTTTACAATCGGAAAAGGCTTATCAACGCGAATTGAATCGGTATATTTTCCGGCGTTATCCATTTCCATCACCTCTACGCCGCCATTCCAGTTGTCTTTTGTTACGGCTTCGTTACCTTCCATGATATTGCCGTTTACATAAGCTTTACCAAAGGTTAAGCTATCTTTTTTTGCCCTACCACTTTCTGGTTTTAAAATGCGGTGGCTAATCGGTTTATCGTTCGGCGTTATCGGCCCAGGTTTGTAATAGTTGTTGAAGAAATTAAAGAACGATTTATTATCGCCGCCATCGGCACTTCTATTCCACCAGTTAAAAATAACGTTGTTCACCAAGGCAAAATCACCATCCATTCCTACCGATGGATTACGGGCAACATTATTAGCCCAAAGGTTACGCATAAATGTACTGTTGCGGCCACCGATGGTGCTACCAAAAGCATGGTTGTAAGTATCTAAACCTTCGGCAAACATGCTGTTTTGGATAGTTACATTTACGGTTGGCAGTTTATCGCCTTTACCATCGTTCTTGCGGTCGTACACGTGGCGGTAAATACTCATTACTTCATCCAACCCCCAACTGCCGGATACGTGATCGATGATGATATTGCCAACAGGATTGCCGCCCAATGCATCGTCGCGACGCGTCACTTCGGTTACGCCTCGGCGGAAACGCATAAAACGGATAATCACATCGTGTGTATCAATCAAGGTAGATTCACCGGCGATACAGATACCATCGCCGGGTGCAGATTGACCTTCAATAGTAATGTATGGTGCCCGGATATTGATGGGACTTTTTAAATGGATAATTCCCGACACGTTAAAAACAATAATCCTTGCGCCACCTTGTTCACACGCTTCGCGGAAAGTTCCAGCGCCACGGTCTTCCAAACTGGTTACTACAATCACCCTTCCACCACGGCCGCCGCTGGTATATTCGCCGCCGCCTTGCGCACCCGGAAAAGCTGGGATGGAGGCGTGTAACAGATCGCTGGGTTTTGACGCCCAAGGCACATACGGTTTACCTTTTTTCTCATCGGCTTGGATAATCGGCAGTGCCTTTGCCCAAGCTTCATCAGAATATTTGTACAAATCCTTTTGGATAGCATCAGCCGAATCCTGCACGGCTGGCGGTATTCTAGGGTATTGGGCATTGGCCTGATTTTGCATCAGCAAACTAGCTGTGAGCAGGCACAAGGGAAGAAAATATTTTTTCATGAAATTGTAGTTTTTGTTCAATTCAAATTGGCAAACAATAAAAATCTGATTGGCTTTTACTATTTATTGTGAACTGCATCTGCGTGATTGCATAAGTGTACAAGTCATCCGCCCATCTGATACAGCCGCTTTGCAATTTTAATCTTTAAATCGATGGGCTTCGCCCACTGCTTACGAATGTCTTTCTTTAGGACTTAACTTATGACCCACTCATCACCATTCACTACTCACTATTTCGCCGCTGGTGTTACTATTTTTTCATCAACCAAACTGTTCAAATAAACTTCTATGTTACTGTAACCACTAGCCGTAATGGTTGCCGCATCGCTAGCATCGTTTGGATTTAAGCCATGGCTTTTTTCCCATGCATCAGGAATACCATCGTTATCGCTGTCTTTGTAAGGCGTGCCTTTATAAACTGGATAGCCGCCTACTTGATTAATATCGGTGATGATACCAATTTTGTAAGAATCCAATGCTAACTTCCTGATCTTAAATTGTGTTTTTGGTGCCACTACATTTGGATCTACCACAATTTTTCCTGTTTTAACCTGCTCGATGATCCTATTATCTACCGCATCACGTATTGGCAAAATGGCGCCTACATTTTTCAATACAAAATCTTTAGCTTCCAACGTTGGGATGATGGTAACCGGCGGCATCGGAAACGGTGTATTCCATTTCATTTTGTCTGTATATTTTCCGGCATTGGGCATTTCCTCTACCTGCACGCCGCCGTCCCAGTTGTCTTTTGTAACCGCTTCGTTTCCTTCCACCACATTGCCATGCACATAAGCCCGGCCATAAACTGAATAACCTAATTTGCTACGACCACTTTCTGGTTTTAGAATGCGGTGCGATATGGGATGACTTTGATCAGGCGTTGCTGGTCCAGGTTTGTAATAATTGTTGATGATATTGTACATGGCGGTATAATCGCCACCATCAGTGCTGCGGTGAACCCAGTTAAACACTACATTGTTCACAAAATTAAATATACCGTTCCAACCGATGGATGGATTACGGCCAGCGTTATCTGCCCATAAGTTGCGGACAAATGCACAATTTTCGCCGCCCAATGTGCTACCAAAAGCATGGTTCCAAGTATCCAACGATTCAGAGAAAATAGAATTTTGGATGGTGATATTTACCGTTCCTTCTTTTTCTTCACCTTTCTTTTTTACGTCGGGCGTGCTATCGTTGTACATGTGGCGATACATGCTCATGTTTTCATCCAAGCCCCAGCTAGCTGAAACGTGGTCGATCATAATGTTGCCAACGGGGTTTCCACCAATGGCATCATCCCGGCGGCCTACCCAAGTTTCGCCGCGACGGAAACGCATAAAGCGGATGATCACATCGTGTGTATTTACCCAAAAAGATTCACCAGCTATACAAACACCGTCACCGGGCGCTGATTGCCCTTCGATGGTAATATAAGGTGCCCGAACAATTAAAGGTGTAGTAAGGTGAATGATGCCAGCAACATTAAAAACAACAATTCTTGCGCCACCTTGCTCACATGCCCAACGCAAACTGCCTGGGCCATTTTCATTTAAATTGGTTACCACAATTACTTTACCGCCACGGCCGCCATTGCTAAACTTTCCACCGCCTTCAGCGCCGGGAAATGCCGGGATGGTAGCCTGCGCCAAATCATAAGGCCGGCCAGCCCAAGGCACATAAGGCCGTTGAAATTTTGCCGCTTCCATTTCAACAATGGGTTTTGCGAATGCCCAAGCCGAATCGGAATGTGCATAGGCAGCTTGAATCAAAGAATCAGCTTTTCTTTTTACATCGTTTGGAATATCAGGATACTGGGCCAAAACCGATTGTGCGCTGCCCAACATTAATGCGGACACGACCAAGGGTGCAAAGATTTTTTTCATCTAAAAAATTTTATTAATATTAAGGTACTTGTTGGTAATATAATGAGCAATCCAATAATTGGCAATACTTTATTTTATATTTTTCTTATAGCAAACTCAACCAATTGTCAATCCAATTATTTTATTGAATTGTTTAAAACAAGCTGATAATGATGGGGGATGGATTTTATATCTAACAAGCTGTGATATAAATAATTGCGGGTTGCAATTTGATGTAAATGTAAAATAAACCATCTGTTTTTATTGAATTTTTAAACATTAAATAACCTTGAGAGCATGGTTGTTAATATGGTTTGTGAAAAAACTCCAGAAAATAAATAAAGCCCAATACATACTACATAAAATGCATATGTATTGGGCTTTACAAATTTTATTTTATTGTGTTGAATTGAATGTACCTGGAACTCCACTATAATCGTTCCATCCTATATTTTGCGGTAACCACGGGTTTTGACTTAATATGGTTGCCGTTAATCCTGATAGATAATAGTTTGGCCTGAATAAAATAGTAGTTCCGACTGAGCTACCACTGGGGATATCCATTGGTTTATCAAGTGGTGTCATTACAAATTTGGCTTGGTACAACGCTTTTAGTGCGGCAATTTGTGCAGCAAATGTGGCGGTATTGTCTGGGTCAATTAAAATATTCTTGTCTGTTGCTGTTAACGGATCAACAGTTGCAGCACTGTAGGTTTTAGCCTGCCAGTAATAACCGGTTCTGCTGGTACCATTAATATGTGGTAAACCTAACTTATCGCAGGTGTTTGCGCCAGTATAAGTTGATGAAGTACCATCGTACAACAACCACCTTTGAATATCCCAATAACGTTTTCCTTCATATGCTAGCTCTACCCTGCGCTCGTACAAACAGGCTTCAATAGCAGCATACTTACTTGCCGGTGTTCCGATACCATAATTGTTTGCACTGGGAATACCTACACGGGCACGTATTTGGCCTAAATATTTAACACAATTTCCGATATCGCCAGTTGCAGCATAACATTCTGCAATGTTCAAAAGCAGTTCGGCATATCGGTAATCAAAAATATCAGTACCAGAAACTGCAAAAAGTGAACTGTCGGCTGCCTGATTTGTAAATTTAAAAACTTCAGCAGGGCTGCTTGTTTGGTTGCCACCATTAAGCCCATAATAAGTTGCTGTCGTTGCTGTTGCGCTAGCCTTCCACCTATAAAAGAAAGTAGTCCGGTTGGCATTGGTTTTTATGCCCCATTTGCTGCCCGAGAAGGCAAAAGTGCGATAAAAACGAGGGTCGCGATTGACAAAAAAGAAGGTGTCTACATAGCCGTTGGCCGTTGTAGGCCTAGAACCATCTGCCATTGGGAAAAGATCAAGCATGCCTTTTGGTGCAGAAATGCCGCCACCTCCATTCTCATCTTTTGGCCGAATATTATTTTCCCAAGAATTGTTATAGGCAGTTGTGGTAGTAGCAGGATTTGCGCTTGATAACAATTGCACATAAATAGCTTCTTTATTAAACGCATTATCTGTAACATAAGTCATTTTGGCCCAATCACTTGCTGAACTACCATACAATCCATAACCGTTAGCTGTTAAATATGTTTCAGCAGCCAAACCGGCCTGTAATGCAGTTTGCCATTTTGTGTTACCTGGGTTATCCCAATCGTTATTAAATAAAGGACTAGCTGCCATCAACGATACACGGCTTTTCATGGCCAATGCAGCCGCACTGGTAAACCTTCCATAATCGGTACCTGCGTTCGGCCATTTGGCGGGTAAATTTGCTGCTGCCGAATCAAAATCTTTCATAATCTGCGCAAAACATTGTGTAGCGGTTGACCTTGGCGTGCGGATGGTGGTATCGGTACTACTTGCTTCAGCAACAGTTAAAACAATAGGTACACCGCCATAAACACGTACCAAATAATAATATTCAAGGGCACGGAAATAATACATCTGCCCTTTTGAGGTGGCCCTGAATGATGCCGGTAACGCCTTGCCCACTCCATCAATTTCTTGTAGCAAAAAATTGGCCATACGGATGCGGGTATAGGCGTTGTTGGTAGTGCCTGCGGGAAGCGTTGAGCCAAAATAGGTATCGGCATCGGTCGCATTTACCAGGGTTGTATTCGGGTTTATGTAGTTGCTAACGGTTCCACCAATTTCTTCGGTGTTTTTTGTTTTGGAATCGTCATAAGTACCAGTACCCGCACTGCTTGATTCTTGTTGCGTTGGGCTTTTAAAGGCCGCAAAAAAATAATTATACATCCTGTCAATGTACCAGCCAGTTTGTGTTACGTTGGTAAAAGCACTTTCATCGAGGTTGCCATAGGGCGGTATATCTGTTAAAAAGCTTTTTTTGCAGCTTGCAGTAATAACTGCTGCGAAGGCTATTAAATAAATTATTTTATTTTTCATGAGAAATTTATCGAGTTGTTAATAAAAACCAATGTTTTAACCAAGAATAAATTGGTGTATTTTTTGAGAGATGTAAAACGCGAAACGGAAAGTTTTACGTTTATCGTTTCACATTTCACCAAGCTACAGTCCAAGGTTTACACCAAGCGCCCATGTACGTAATGTTGGGTAATTAACATTGGCACCATCGTACATATTTCGGAACTTGTTCGGGTAAGGGTTGTACAGGTCCCATAAATTATAACCTGATAATACTAGCCTTGCATTTGAAATATGCATCTTATCCAACCATTGTTTTGGCAATGTATAACCAACACTCATAGACCGTATTACACACCTAAATGTAGGCAGGGTCCAAAAATCGGAGGTTACATAAGCACTAGAGTAGTAGGCAATATTGGGGTATTTGCCATTTACGTTATTGGCAGTATCGTACATGTCGTTTAAGTATGATACCTGAGACCAATTGGCAGCGGTGCTGCTGGTAGATTGGCTTACCCTGTCTAAGCTATTATAGCCGCCCCAACTGGTAGAAATTTGTGCTAACAAACTAATCCCTTGGTAAGTTACACCGAGGTTAGTGGTAACACCATAGCTTTGGCCACTTTTGGCAAGCTTAACAAAGTCTTGGTTGTCATTTATTTGACCGTTTTGTCCAGCAACGGCTCCCGTGGTGGCATTCACATTGCCCGCTATGTCTTGATAGGCCAGCATCCCTTTTCTCATACCGGCAACACTTGAAATGTTTGCACTTCCTGCATTATATAAAGGTGTTGTACCTGCTTTTGTTGCCAAATCTGTTAGATAGTTCCAATAATTGGTCACATCCGCATCGGTTCTTAAAAGACCATCCCCACCGGATGTTCCTTTCCAGGTAGCATATCCCCATTGTGGCTGTATCAGCGAATAACCCTGCTCTTTTTGGCCGGCATATGTAGATGGGTAAGCGTTCGGAAGGTTCAAATATTTGGTCACTTTGTTGTTGTTAATGGCAAAATTCATCCCCACTTGGTAGTTTACTTTACCTATATGGTCGCTCCACACGGCGTTCATTTCTGTTCCCCAAGCATCAACATCACCAAAGTTTTGTTCAGCAAACGATCCACCCACTGAAATTGGCACATTTACTGCACCCGTCATTAGGGTAATTAAATTTTTTGACGAATTATAATATGCGTCCAAGTTAAAAGTCAGCCTGTGTTGCAATAAGGTAACGTCCAATCCTATGTTGCGCTGCAAAGTCCTATCCCAGTTAATATCGGGGTTGGGCGATACGCCAGGGGTTAACCCAGTGGTAAGGGTGCCGCCATTGGTTCCAAAACCGATACCTGTATTGGTTGCAACGCCGTACAGCTGCTCCCATTTAAAGGCTTTCACATTATCGTTGCCGGTTTTGCCTACCGAAAACCTAAGTTTCAGGTTATCTATCCAGCTTACATTCCGCTTAAAAAAACCTTCTTCTGAAATAACCCAGCCAAATGATGCACTTGGGAAAGTTCCCCAATAATTTGTAGGCGCTATCTTGCTAGAAGCATCGCTGCGAACAATAAACTGCGCAATGTATTTGTGTTTATAATTGTAACCAATACGGCCCAAGTACGATTGGGTACCGCTAACCGCTTTTGTTGTACTACTATTTTGGATATCCAGCGTACCAGCAGTAGCTCCCGTGCCCACATACCCACCAGGAACCGGGCTGTTATAAAGCATGAGCGTAGCATTATAAGTATATTTCGACTGTTCACCCACAAACACGGCAGATATGTTGTGGTCTCCAAAACTACGGTCGTAATTAAGATAAAGGTCTTCCTGCTGAATAGTAGAGGTATTATTGCCGTAAGTAACCCTTGAGTTAGATGAATTAGTAACAGGATTACCCCAAACAGTACTTGAATTAAACAAATGGGTGCCGGCAACATTTGCATTGGTTGCTTGATAAAGTACTTCGGGGAAAAAATCCTGCTCCGTATTTCCCGCTGTAGAACCGATTGAATAAGTGCCTTTTGCAGACAAGCCTTTTATGAAAGGGATATCGTATTGCAATTGAAAATTGGCATTGTAGTTAAACGTGTTGGGAGCCGTTTGAGAGCCGTTGTTTAAAAGGGCGTAATAATTCCAGTTAGACAAAGAATTGTTGCCGCTTGCTGAACCGATAGTTCCTGGTTTTAATACGGGAGACACATATTGCGTTGTTCCATTGATATTATACTGCCATGGAATATATTTTGGCATGTGCAGCAATATGGCATAATCAGCCTGTTCGCCACCACCGTTGGCGTAAGTGTCTGAAATATTTACTTTGGTAAAAGATGAGACCTGAGATGAACTGTTGGCTGAAACGACAGCAGAAAATTTTAAACCGCTTGCCACTTTTACATCAGCCCCCGACCTGAAATGTCCACCTGTTAAAATCATTGACCCCTAAATTGGCACCTTGCGTATAGTAAGAACCGCCGGTAAAATAGGTGGCCCTTTCAGACCCCCCACTTACGTTAAGGGAATGCTGCATTGAGCCTGCAGCCTTCCAACTGCTAAGCCAATCATAATTAATATTGGCCATACTATCTAATTCTGCAGGTGAAAAGAAATAACTCGGGGTTGGTAGGCGTTAACAACATCATTCAACCTATTGTGAAAAAATACCATACTGTTGGGCATTCATCACTTTGCCAAAGCTTACGGCATTATCGGTTTCAAATTTGCCTGAATAAGTTATTCTGGGGGCACCTGATTTTACCTTTTTTGTTCTTACGATAATTGCACCTTGAGAACCCCTGGCTCCATAGATAGCCGCTTGTGCATCCCGCAAAACAGTAATACTTTCTACTTCCGACAGATCCAACAAATTAAAAGTATTCAAGGTTGGCAGTCGGGTAGAGGGGTCAATTGTACCACATCGTCAATTACAATCAACGGGATAGTTCCACCGCCATCTTTACCCCAATTAAATTGCTGGCGGATACTTAATGAAGCCATTGTTCCCGGGCGGGTGCTTCCACCGCTCACACTTAACCCAGGCACTTGCCCTCTCAACATTTCCGTTAAAGATGACACCGGCAAGTCTTCCAATTTTTTGGTATCAACCGAAACAACAGAGCCGGTAATGTCTTTGGCTTTCTGCGTTCCGTAGCCAAAATCATTCCCCACATCAGCAATACATAGTTATGTTTACTGGTTGG
>CAWJTH010000113.1:0-10776 GCA_963845495.1 uncultured Chitinophagaceae bacterium | reverse complement strand
TTTATGTAGCCTTGGTTGGACTACGTATTGCTTGCCCGGTAATGCACGCAAGCAGCCGTCATTAAATGACCAAAATTATAGGCTTCAAAACTTAGTTTATCATCAAACATTTTTTTCTCACCGGTATGTTTCTGTTCGATGATAGCCTTGGTGTAAATATAACCATCGCTTTTTTGCGCCTTAGCAATTACGGCGATGGCAGTATCCATCATCCGGTCCAATTTTGTATCTTTTGTGGTGGCATACAAACCGGCAACTGATTCTAAGGTTTTATAAAAATCCCCGTCGTGAAAACTTGGTCCCTTAAAATGGCCAGTGTCAATGCCAGCCGCTATTTTAAAGTTTTCAAACGCATGGCAAATATCATCTTGCGTATAAGTTCTCCATAAATGCGGCACCATCGAATCTTTGCAGATTTTATATCGTTCGCCCCAAAAACCATTTGTCCATTGCACGTTGCCCATGTCCACGCTTTGCAATTTAGCATAATTGCTATTCGCAGTATTTACCAGCGCTTTGTTTTGTGCATTTAATAATGGTGCAATTAAAATAAATGCGGTTGAAATAATTGCGTTATTAAATATTTTCATTTTAATTATTATTTAAAATCCAATCAATGGCCATTTATTGTATTTCCAATTTCGGCTTTATTATTTTACTTACTTATTTCCTTGTATTCTTGTTTCCTTGTATTCTTGTATCTCCTTATTTCACATTTCTTATTTCTTATTTAATTCCGGGCGCATCCCCGGCGAAAACCGGCCGGGGTCGGGCTATCCACAAGTACTCCGCAGCGCCAATTCACTGTACTTGATTATTCACTATTCTCTTTTCATTATTCACTTATCATGCGCGCTTTACGGGGTACTTGCTCCTATCCCTTGCGCACGGCCACAGTCTTTCATTATAATATTTTATCTGTCCGTTATTATTTAATTATTTTCTAGTTTCTTCCATGTGTCAGACGCCCAAAATACAAGGCGTCTGACACGTGCCTATGCTTATTTACCTATTTACCCAATTACTCATTTACGGGTCTTTTCCGCCAAAAGTTAGCCAAAATCGATCCCGAAATATTCATCCACGGACTAAACACAGCCGCTGGAAGTCCCACTGTGCCTAGCTTTCCCATACTTCCTGCCAAGCCGGAAGCCATGCCGCCGTTTTGCAAACCCACTTCAAAAGCAATGGTGCGGGCCGAGTTTTTATCCAACCTAAATAACCGGCTAAGCCAATACCCAAAAAAATAACCAGCCGCATTATGAATCACCGAACAGATAAATAATAACCAACCCACTTTTAATAAATTATCATGTCCGGCAGCCGTGGTAACCGTGGTAAAATAAATAATCCCGAACATGGAAATAAAAGGCATTTTGCCATCTATTTGTTTAAAACGAATCGTTAATAAATGATATAAAACCCCAACAATAAATGCCCCCGCCAAAAATCCAAAAATTTGAAATGATTGCAATAATTGCGGAGATAAAATATGAGTACTTAACAAATCCCACAATCCAAAAGGCAATGCCAGTAACCAAATACCGCAAATAATAAAAATAATTTTTACCTTTTTCCAACCACTGGGCGAAGCCGTTTTTAAATAATCGTGCAATAAGGCGGCGCCGATTGGCACAATGACTATTTTAATTATTTCCATCATCATATCCACCACTTTTACCTGTATTAAAGTGCCGGCTAATAATTTCATTAATAACGGAGTAAAAAAAGGCGCAGCAATAGTTGTAATAGCCGTGACCACCACTGACAAAACCAAATTAGCCCGAGCCAAATATACCATCACATTACTGGCCAACCCGCTTGAGCAAGAACCGATTAATATAATGCCAGCCGCTATTTCAGGTTCAAAATGAAAAATGCGTGTGAGTAAAAATCCCATTAAAGGCATAATAGAAAAATGGCAAAGCAAACCTACCAAAACCCCTTTTCCGGTTGTTGCAATGCCGGTAAAATCTTTTAAACTCATTTGGATGCCCATGCCGAACATCACCATTTGCACCACAATTAAAATCAGCCATTTATTTCGTAAATCAATATTGCCCCATTTGGTAAAAGCTGCTGGAAAAATCAATCCAGCCACAACTGCCGTAACAATCCAAGCAGTATATTGATAACCTTTTAATGCGGGAATTGCACCCAAACCGATTGCCAAACAAATAGCTGCCAATAAAGCTGCAACATGCCAAATAATTAATTGTTGCGTTATTAATCCAACAATTAAAACAATAATTGCAACGCCAAAAACAATTAAACTTATTTGAGCAATTTTTTTCACTGGAGCAATCTTTTTCGTTAAATTCCAAAAAAGAAAAATTCCAAATTCCAACTAATCGAATATAAAAAGTAAATTTGAGGCCGTTGGAATTTGGAATTTTTATTTAGGAATTATCTTATTTGGAATTTAGTTTAATATGCTTGCCAAATGTTGTATGGCTATTTCTGGGCTAGCCAATATCGGCACTTTTTTATCGGCTTCATCTAGCGTTCCAACAACCCTGGCCATTGATGCTTGTGCTAATACAATAACATCTACTTCTTTTGATAATTCTTTTAACGCTTCAGCTACTTTGGCATCATGTGTGGCAGAATCGCCGCTCATCAAAGCATCAAATGCGCCTTCGCACAATTTGGCGGTGATAATAATTTCCTTTCCAACAGCTATTGCCCTGCGTCTTACTAAATCTTTTGTTGGCTCCAAAGTGGTTGGTAATGTGGCAATTACACCAATTCTAATTCCTATTTGTACGGCTTTATCAGCCATTGGCTGGTCTACCCGTAATACTGGAACGCCGGTTAATTCAGCGGCCATTTCCACTGCTGCACCAATGGAAGAACAGGTTACCAAAATAACATCCGCTCCAGCAATTTCGGCTGAAGCCGTGTAATTTACCACACGCCTTGCGGTGGTTGGCGTTAATTCGCCGCAGGCAATTACGTTTTTAATTAAGCTATCATCCACAATATTAAATACTTTGATATTGGGTAAATATTTAGTGCATAATTCTTGAAATACCGGTACCAACGTAGCCGAAGTATGAATTAATCCCAATGTTTTTTGCTGCATAATTTTTTGTTTTTTATCGTCATTATTTATTTAATCATAGGGCGTTGCCCTATGCTGTTTGATGTCGTCCTTTCAGGACTTTAATTGGTTTTTTTTATTTAATTTCTTGTTTATTAATTCTTTCTTGCCTTCTTGTATTCTTGCCTTCCTTATTTTCTTATTCCTTATTGGGTGCCTCTTGTTTTCTTGTTTTCTGTATTTTCTTATTCCTTATTACAAATTTCTTATTTCTTATTTAAATCCCTCCTTCTAACAAAATTCCAAAATAATTTTCTCCTCCAACTTGTCCGCCTTTAAAATTTACTTCCATGCCGTTAATTGACGAATTAGGTGCCGTGGCTTTGCAAAGTGGTGCGCCTTTTACTAATGGCGCAATCATTATCACAGCTTCAATTCCCATGGCCCTAGCTGCATAACTGGATGTGTCGCCGCCAGCAATAACAATTCTTTTTATGGTTGTTTGCGCTGCGACTTCTCTTGCAATTAATCCCAATGCAGTGCCTAATTTTTCGGGTGATAAATTTTGTTGGGATGTATTATTATCAGCAGTTCCGTTCGTGTGGACAATTACACTTTTATTATTTGAAATAAATTGTACAGCTAATTTAACCGCCATTTCAATGTCTGAAATGTTATTATTTGAGTCACATATTTCATTTGCGTCGATAATTACTTCTTCAAAATTATTGACTTTTGCCCAAGCAATTTGTGCTGCCGTTACAGGCGAACAACTACCTGAAATAACCAACAGTGGACTCGCTTTGCCAGGATTTGGCCAACTTAAAACTGGTTGCATTTTTTGTTGCGTTTGCCAATAATTACCGAGTGCCATTTCTATACCGGATGAACCTACGGAAAACAATGGATGACCATCAATTGCTTGGTTATCAATTAGTTCCCCAATGTTTAACAATTGACTTTCGTACACTGCATCAATTAAAATTACTTCTGATTGACCAGTTATTTGTTGGTCAATAATTTCCTTTAATTCAGGTATTGGTTTTTCGATTTGTAAAATATCAATCAACCCAATTTTTTTATTGGTTTGTTTGGATAAATGCAATCTTAAATCGCTTTCATCGGCAGGCGTTGTAGGGTGTTTGCTCATAGATGGATGTCTATCGAGCCGATAAATATTGCCGTTGCTGCCAATGCCCATCCTGGCAAATAAATTACCGAATAAACAATAACGGCCTAATGCCGGAGCAGCCACTAGCAAGGGCACAAATGGATAATTAAAAATGGTTGACCCAACGTCGATTGCTTTACCAATACTGCCAATTTTGGGCGATGAATCGAAAGTGGAGCAAACTTTGTAATGCACATGCCGAACACCCAATTCTTTTAAATTATTAAATGCAGGCACTAATACATTTTCCATTTCGTTCGGTGGCATGCTGCGTGTTAACCCGGCTACGCCGATGGCATTTAAATCGGGATAATTTTTTAATTGTTCGAACGTAGGCGGTTCAATAAACAATGCTGTCTTAGCACCGGCTAAGCTCAAGAATTCCAACGCGTCGGTGGAACCCGTGAAATCGTCGCCATAAAATGCTAATAACAAATTGTTCATGTGGAGAATTTAGAATTAAGAATTAAGAGTTTAGAGTTTAGAGTTTAGAGTTTAGAGCTTAGAGCTTAGAGTTTAGAGTTTAGAGTTTAGAGTTTAGAGCTTAGAGTTTAGAGTTTAGAGTTTAGAAGTTAGAGTTTAGAAGTTAGAGTTTAGAGTTTAGAAGTTAGAGTTTAGAGTTTAGAGTTTAGAAGTTAGAGTTAAGAATTAGAATTTAATCAAAGCATGATTTATTATTCTTTTATTCTTTAAATATTTAATTTAAGTCTATTAAAATGTATTTTAAAATCTATAACGTAACGTGTGACTGTGCGCAAGGGATTGCAGTGGAAAGCCCGTAAAGCCGCATATTAATTGATAATTAAATAATTTATAATGGATAATTGTATTTAGTGAATTGCGGCTGCGGACTTGCAACGAAAAGCCCGACCCGGCCCTGTATTTTGGCCGGGATGCGCCCAAATTCTTTTCTTTTTTTTGCATTTGTTTGTTTTAATTTTCAATTAAATCGCCGGAGGCGATAGAATAGCTGTGCGAGGCGAGGACGCCTCGCACAGCTATTAATTGCCTCCAAATTTTTCGACCGATTTTTTAAATTCGGGATATTTATCCGCTATTTCGTTTACCGACATGCCATCCACCGCACCTTCCCAAGCTTGTTGCAACGCCCTAACGCCGGCCGCTGCGCCCATAGGATGCGCCATAATTCCGCCACCGGCCATGTACAATAAATCAACTGTTTTTGTGCGGCGATAGGTTTCGGGTGCCTGACCGCCCCACTGGCCAGAAGATACAACTGGCAAGGGTTTCGGGTGATTGAACATAGGCGTTAAACAGGCTTCGATGGACCGAACTACCGAGTCGTCGCTCTCCCAAAATTTGTTAGCAATACCGTTTACATGCAATTGATCGACACCGGCCAAACGCCATAATTTTTGATAGGCGGGAAAATCGATGCCCAATAAAGGATGGCGGGTAAGCATGCCCCAGCCATTGCGGTGACCATGAATGGCGAGTTGCTTTTGCGCCGCAATTTTTTTGGTGGCAGCAATACCAACGCTATTTAAACTGATCATGGCGCAAGTGCCGCCGCTATTTACAATCTTTTCATAGCGCTGCATCATTTCGTCCATATCGCCGCTGATATTAAATGCAAACATTATTTTTTTGCCCGTTTTATCGGCGTGTTTATTAATTACATCCATTATGGCATCTACCCGATTTTCAAAAATTGAATTAGCGGAAGATGATAATAATTCGTCGTCTTTAATAAAATCAATTCCAGCCTCAGTTAATATTTTAACCATTTCGGCGGTTTGCTGCGGCGTTAAACCAATGCTGGGTTTTATAATCGTTCCAATTAACGGACGATTAAAAACATTGGTTAATTTACGACAACCTTCAATGCCAAAAGCTGGTCCATTAAAATGCGTGGCATAAGATCCGGGCAAATCAATTGCCATTAATTTAATACCCGTAAATTGTTTTATTTCATACAAATTGCCCTGCAAAGTAGAAATTAAAACAGGTAAATTATAGCCGAAATTTTCAATCGACCAAGACACTTTTACGGTTGCACGATGGTATTTTCCCGTTTTGCTTGTTGCACCCGGAATTGTAGGCTGGTTAAGGGTTTCAAGCAGTTCTACTGATTCTACTCTGGCAGCAAAACGGGCTTTTAATTCTTCGGTTTCGCCCGGCACGGCGGTGAATGTACCAGATGATTGTTCGCCAGCTAAAACGGCTGCAGCCTTTTCAGGCTCAACAGGTGTTTCAATTAAATATGTTGCTGTAATTCTTTCCATAATTATAACCTCACCCTCGTTCCCTCTCCAAAAATGGAGAGGGATGCCCCTGTGAGACTCGCTGATTTTTATTTTAAAATTTAATTTCTTTTGATGTTTGTGTTATTTTATTATTGTTTTTAAATGGCAGTAAATAAAAACTATAATTGTAAGGTTTTGCTTTTATTTGATATTGATCTAACGGAGCGGCACCATCGCTCCAGCTATCATTTCCACCAACACCCATTTGTATTAAATCGATGTTTAAGGTAATAAATCCTGTAGGAATTAATTTATTTGTATGCCTTGCAGCTTGAATGTTTTGTTCGGTGTAAGGCCATGCACTCATGCTTAATAAACTATCAGCCACAATTAATAATCCATCGTTTGTTTTGGGGTTATTTAAATACATCCAGCGAACATTGGTACGGTTACCATTTTCCTGCGGCACCACATACGGTTCCATGAAATCTTTAATTGGTTGGTCGTAAATGCCAGCATCAAATCCAGTTCTTCTATCAATATAATTTTCCAATAATCCAAGGCCGTACCAATTGATATTATCGTAATCATTTGCAATGCCACACTGCATTCCAACCCGTGGAATATTAGCCAAACTGTCCAACACATTTAATGCATAATCAACTTTTATTACACCATTTCCATTAACAATATATTTAATTTTTACCGTTGCTTTTCCATTTATTAAATTGTAATTACTGGTGATGGAAACAAGTCCTTTTTCAATTGCTTGAACGTTAACGGATTGCAATTTTAAATCAGCATTAAACCATTCTTTTAATCTTTTATCCGCTTTCCAGCCACGTTTGTCATTGTCGGTTAATGGACGTGTAAAATGCGGCAACAAAGGGCTGAATATTTGTTGTTTGCCTTTCCAAACATAATTATTTAAAGCACCGTTTGCTTTATCAAATCCAATAGAAAAATCATTTCCATTTAATTCTATTTTTTTATCGTCTTCCTTTATTCCAAAGCCAGGATAATTTTGTTCTTTATTTTTTATAATTGGAATTTCAGTAATCTTTAATTGATTGGATGCAATTTCATAACCTTTTTTAGCCCAAGGCTTATCTTCGGATAAATTAAAATGAATATCAGCAAAATATTCTGAATTGCTTTTAATGATTGGTAAATAAGCAGCAATGTTTAAAACCGTTTCTTTTCCAGCGGTTAAATCGATGTTAGGCAATTCTTTTGTTGCAATTATTTTACCATCTTCTTTAATATCCAGCGTAATCAAATATTCCGAGGCATTATTTACGGCGCTTCTATTTAATACTTTAATTAAACCTTTTTTTGCATCCTGCCATTCGCATTCAATAGGCTGAAATACATGCTTGCATTCATAAATAGCGGCTTTGGGCCGACCATCCGCAGCAACAATTCCTTTAATGGTAAAATCATCAAAATACTTTTCGCCGTAATCGCCACCATAAGCATAAAATTCATTTCCAAGCGAATCTTTTTTTAATAAACCTTGGTCTTTAAACTCCCAAATGCAAGCGCCGATAATACGTTTGGTACTACGGAAAACATCCCAAAATTCTTTAATATTGCCCGTGCTATTGCCCATAGAATGCGCATATTCGCAAAAGAAAATTGGGCGATTGTCACCATTTGGTTGATCGGCCAGCAACGCCGGTGTGTACAGTGCTGGGTACATTCGGCTTATCATATCCACATAATATTGGTCGAGCGGATTTTGTGTGCGATGGGAATGGTCGTTAGGTTTTAAATAGCGTGGATCTTTGGGATCAATGTAACCAGAATCTTTCGGACTGCCATAAGCGGGTTCATAATGCACCGGGCGGGTGATATCAAAATCGTGGATCCAAGCAGCCATGGCAGCATGATTAGGGCCACGCCCAGCCTCATTTCCAAGGCTCCAAATAATAATGGACGGGTGATTTTTATCTCGCAATACCATGCGGTTGCTGCGTTCTAAATATGCGGCCGTCCACTGCGCATCGTTACTTAATTTAGAACCCAATCCATGGGTTTCCAAATTAGCTTCATCGATTACAAAAATGCCGTACTGATCACATAAATCCAATAAATACGGATCGCTGGGATAATGGCTTAACCGGATGCAATTAAAATTAAACCGTTTAATGGTTTGAACATCTTTTAAAATATCTTCTCGACTTAAAGCCTTACCTTTTATTGGATCGTGGTCGCCACGATTGACACCATATAAATACGTCAATTTTCCATTAATTAATAATTTGCGGCTGTCTTTTGCAAATTCAATGGAGCGAAAGCCCAGCTTACAACTTTTGGCTTCAATTAAATTACCGGTGCTATCTTCCAGCGACAAAACCAATGTATATAAATTCGGTTTTTCATCGCTCCATTTTTCTGGATTATTAATGGTTGTTTCAAAAAAACCAAATTTCACATTATCCAACCTTGGATAAATTTCATTGATTAAAGATTCAACCGAAGCTTGCATTGGCTTTTGTAAAACAGGCTGATTATTTTTATCATACAATTGCGCTTTTAATTGATAACCTGGAATTTCTTTTCCAGTTAAATTTTCCATTCTTGGACGGATACTTAATAACGCATTTTTATAATCCTTATCTAATTTAGTTTGATAAAAAAAATCGGCAATCCTTAATTTAGGTTCGGCTTTTAACATCACTTCGCGGTGAATGCCGCTTAACCGCCACTGGTCTTGGTCTTCCAAAAAGTAACCGTCGCTCCAGCGAATTACCCAAACGGATAAAATATTTTCACCATCATTTAAATAAGGTGTGATATTAAATTCGGATGGCATAAAACTATCCTCCGCATAACCAACAAATTTACCATTTAGCCATACCTTGTAACCCGAAGCCACACCGCCGAAATGCAGTGTCACATTCATGTTTTTCCAATTAGCGGGCACTTTAAATGTACGCTGATAACAACCAACGCCGTTATAATCTTGCGGCACATGCGGCGGATTTACCGGCCGAAACGGATACACCGCACTTTTATAAATCGGCTTATCGTAGCCCTGCATTTCCCAACTGGAAGGCACGGGAATTTTTTTCCAACCGCTTACCCGGGTTTTATAAAAATCTTTTGGCGCATCGGAAGGTTTTAATGCAAAAGAAAAATCCCAATCGCCATTTAAACTCATGTAACGATTTGTTTTATCGCGGTCGCCAATAATTGCGTCATTAATAGTTGCAAACGAATAAGATGTAGCCCGAGATGCATCGCGATTAATGCTCACTACTTGCGGATCTTCGTACGGTTCGGTATTATAAATTGTTGGCGCATTAGGTATTGCCGCAGGTGTTTTATCCACCAATTGCGCTTGCAACAATTGCTGGATAAAACAAAATAATAAAATAAAATAAACCTTTCGCATCTTATATTTCAGTTAAACATTCGTCTTTAAAATTAAATCCCCAACCAGCCCCATTATGCGGCGAAGCCATTCCATTTTTGATAACTAAAGGATTGTCTATCAACGGGTCTATCCAATCAAACGATTCAGCACCAACTCCGTTTGAAATAGTGCATAACAATGGGATATCATAATCTTTGTAATAATGCGGCAATACCGGAACGTGATAAGCGCCGGCAAGCGCAGCACTATTTCGCCATGCCTCAACGCCACCCAAACGCAAAATATCGGGTTGCCAAATATCAATGGCGTTGCGCTGTAATAATTCACGCAACGGCAGCGTAGAATATTCCCGTTCGCCCATGGCCAACGAAATGCCGGCCTGTGTGCGTAATAATTTATAACCCTCAAAATCAGCATGATTGATAGGTTCTTCAAACCATTGAATATTTAATTTTCTTGCAGCCCTAGCCAAGGCCAGCGCATTGGGAACATCCATGCCCTGATTAGCATCCATCATAATGCCAATATCATTTCCGACAGCTTCACGCACCAATTTCAATCGCTCCAAATCTTCTTTCCAATCAGGTTTTCCAACTTTTATTTTCACCGCTTTGAATCCCCTTTTTTTATAATTGCTTACTTCGTCTATCAATTCATCCACCGAATAAGAAATCCATCCGCCGCTGCCGTAAATGGGTATTTCCGTTTTGCAAGTGCCCAACACTTTCCAAATGGGCTGATTTAATATTTTGCACCAAGCATCCCACATGGCTATATTAAATGCAGCCTGTGCCCAACGGTTAATCCCTTCCATACCAAAATATTCATTGGCATGGTTTATTTTTTCAAAAACTTTTACTGTCTCAAAAACCTGTTCACCAATTATTAAATTCCCAACATCTTTTATTGCCCCCGCAATGGCAAGTGGACTATATTGAAAACTAAGCAAATAAGATTCTCCAATAATTCCATA
>CAWJTH010000112.1:0-28949 GCA_963845495.1 uncultured Chitinophagaceae bacterium | reverse complement strand
CCGGCGTTTCTACGCTGGTTTCTTTTATTTACCCATTTTAAAATACAAGTATGGACATATTTGAAAACCCTTTGTATTCCCAAAAATATGGGGAAATAATAAATATCAACGATATAAAAATTAAAGCAAATATTGAATACGGAAAGTTGTGCATGATATTGTTTTCAAACAAAATACAACGTATAAGATTTATTACAACCTACCCGAGCAAAAAGCAATGGATTGATACTTATGTAACAAAAAGCGATGCTATAAAAATATTAAATAAATTGGGTTGGGCGCTTTCAGAAGAAGGGAATGCCCAACGGAAATAGCGACTAATAAAGCTGGCTGCAAACACAAACAGCTTTTTGATAATTTAAAACCTTCTCAAGAAAACGTTTAAAATTTTATTTTTTATGCTATATTCAATCAAATGTTACCTCCGTAAACGATTAAAAGAAGCAAGCCACGGGACGCTCTACCTACGCCTGACATTCCAAACGACACATATATACTTCAACCTTTATGAAACCGTTGAAGTTTCGGAGTTCGACGGCAAAAAAGGGAGGGTTATAAAAAACCCGTTGGCAGAAAAGTTAAACGACTTCATCTTGTCGGAAACCTGCAAGCTTCACCAAAAAATATTAGATTATAAATTGGCAGGAAAAAAATTGACCGTGGAGCTGCTTAAAAACCTGAACACGTCGCACCTGAATAACACACCGATAGCGGAACTCGTAAACGAGTACGCCGACCTGAAAAACCTTGGAAAGCAACGCCGCAAACACCTGAAAGTAACGGTCAATTTTTGGCAAAAATTCAAGTTGCCCGAATATGTCGAACAAGTCACAAGGGCTAATATCCTAGCCTACAAAAAGGCGCTCCCGCCCGAAAGCCTCCACAACACCATAGTTTGCCATTTGGTGAGGCTTAAGACAATATTTTCTTTTGCGGTCGAGAAAAAACTAATCGCCGAACATCCCATGCACAGCATGAACATCGGAACCTATCAAAGCAAAAAGGGTTACCTATCGCTTGATGAAGTAAACAGAATCATCAATAGTGCGGATAAATTCACAAAAGCCGAAAACACCATCGCAAGCATGTTTCTTTTCCAGTGCTTCACCGGCTCACGTTTTGCGGATGTCATTGCCCTAAAGCAGTCGATGATAGAGAAAGAAGGCGATACTTTTTATTTAAACCAAACGGCACAAAAGACAAAAAAGCAATCCAGGAACCCATTATTACCACAAGCCGCCGCATTATTGCCGTTGATTGTCGGCAAAAAATTTGAAAACCAGTACTATAACAGGGCGTTAAAGGAAATTGCAAAAAAAAGCGGCATAACGAAAAAAATAACCAGCCATTTGGCACGGCACAGCTTTGCAACAATAGCTTTAAACAAAGGTGTCAGCGTTGTGGCGGTACAGCATCTTTTAGGACATAGCGCCATCAAAACAACGCTTGGTTATGCCGAATTGATGGACGACACAAAACTATTGGAACTATCCAAATGGAACGATTAAAGGGATTCGCCCAGGATGGAAAATCTAAAAAAGCAAAAAAAAATATATAAGGCATTCGAATAAGCGCATCACTCCCAAACATTTTAAAAATAACAATGGAAACGAACAGAAAATCCGTAGATAAACCAGCGGCCACCATCCCTAAAAAAACGGGTACTTCAGCAATTTATGAAGCATTGCCGGAGCCTGGCAACACCACTGAAAATATGGGTAAGATACCTCGGCCGGCAACATCTGCCACCGTTAAAAAAAAGGATGCTCGATGCATAATACCGGCAAAAGAAAACCCCGGTAATATCCCTAAAAAAAAGGATGCCGGCCATGGCTATTTGAAATTTTGGACGGTTAGGTTTAAGAACGTACAAGATGAAAAAGTGTTTAGTAAAATCGAAGTTGACCAGCTTCTCTGGGTAAGGTTGCTTTTGAGTTTCGGCTTTCGCCGCTTAGACCTGCCGGACGGCGGGTTTCATGTTGTTTACGTAGAAAAAAATATTGTCAAACAGGTGCAACCGCATCACATAGTACAGCGGTTCAAGGAATATCTTAAAACACTACCCGAAAAAATAGATGAAAATGTAAAGCGTGAAGATTTGGAACGGCTTGCTATCGAACAAACAGAAAAGTTGTTCAATAAGGCAAATAAATTGATATGGCTAGAAGTCGGTGAACCGCTACAATTCAACCATGATACCAAAACCGAAAGTTTCGTTTATTATCAAAACGGGTACGTGAAATGTGAAAAAGGAAAAAGCTTCGTGCTTATGCCTTACGATACATTGTGCAAAGTAATTTGGAGCGAGCAGATTATACCGAGGAATTTTAAAGTAAAGGAATTGGCCAAAGAAAAAACTTACGATAGTTATGGTTTTTTTGCAAAATTTGTTTGGAATGTCAGCGGCAAAACGGATGTAAAATGCAGTCACTTGGTCACCTTGGTAGGTTATCTTTTGCACGATTTCAAAGAAGGCGCTTTAAAAGCTGTGGTATTGACAGATGGTAAAATATCGGAAAGCAACGAAGGCCGGACGGGAAAAACGCTTTTAGGCAAAGCTATATCCAAGATCAGGAACGTTACCGAACTGAACGGAAAGGATTTTAATACAAACGACCGTTTCAAATACTCAAAATCAAACCCGGCTACACAGATAATTTTCTTAAACGATGCCAGGGCCGGTTTTAACCTGGAGCCTATGTACAACGATATTACCGAAGGGATTACGGTGGAAAAAAAGGGGCAGGATTCTTTTAATATAAAAGTAAAAATCCTGATTACCACTAATAAAGCACTAACTACCAATGGTGCTAGTTCACGTGCCAGGGTATTGGAGTTTGAGTTTTCGGATCACTATAATGAAAACTTTAGCCCTGAAAACGAATTTTTGCACTGGTTTTTTAGGGATTGGGACGGCGATCAATGGAACGATTTCGACAATTTTATGATGGATTGTTTGAGCACTTACCTAAATGATGGTGTTTTAGCATCCGATCCCGTAAACCTCGACAAAAAAAAGCTTATGGACAGTACCTGTAAAGGTTTTTTTGATATGGTAGAAGCGGGGGAATTTAAGCCGAACGAGGAATTTTGCATGCAGGATAAGTTTGCACTTTTCGAACAAAAGAACCCTGATTATGATTTCGGCAATAGTAAAACGCCAACAAAAACTTTTGCATCTTGGGTAAGAAAACTACCAAATACAAACGGAAAATTCAGGGGGCTTATAATGACAGATGTGAGAAAAAACAATGGATTGCAATACTGGGTTTTTAAATAATTTTTCAAAAACTTACAAATTGATGTTCCGTTGTTCGTTCAACTATTTAATGCCTTGTATATCAAGGCTTTTTTATTTTTTGCACTTTTTTTAATGTTCCGTTTACGGCGTTTTATATTCCGTTTACGGCTTCTATTGTTCCGTTTTCTGCTTTTATGTCCCGTTCTTTCTTTTCTTTTTGTTGCTTTTTCTTTTAATAAAGAGAAATAAAATAGATAAGAAAGAACCAAAGAATACAGTTAACGAGGCTACGCCTCGGGATTTTTTTCATTATCCGTACCGGAAGGAAAAATGTATATTTGTACCGGCTGAACGTATTGGGCTCTGCTGGGAAGCAACCCGAAAGGATAGGCCAACCGTCAACGGAAGGAAGCAACTTTTAATGGAAGTTGCTTTTTTCATGCCCATACCCCAAACATTTCCTTCCGGTACGGATAATGAAAAAAATCCAGGCCGTAGGCCTTTAACTATGTTTTTTGGGTGCAAATACGGAACAAAACAAGCCTACAAATGCATAAACGGAACGTTTTTAGCCAAAAAAACGCCTTTCGTTCCGTTGATGTTCCGTTGTTAAATAACTCATTTACAAACAATTACACCGTTTACGGAACAACGGAAGATCAAAAACCATTTTATTTTAGCAGCATATTTAATTTGGTTGTGAAGATTGAAGTAAAAGCGCCGCAGGCGACAAAAAAACTGTGGCGAAGCCACGCCGCTATTTTGCCTGTTTGTATAAAACATCCGTTGTGTACACTTATTTATTTAAATAAAACAAACCCAAAAGCACCATAAAACAGGGTATGACACAGGTTTCATGCTTGTTTTAAATAAGGAGTTTTGTAAAACAATATGGAAACTAACAATTATTTCAAAAAAGCGCCGGCTAGCAACGGATATAAAATACAGGTCGGTTGCCGTGTACCCCAAAACGTACATGACCGTTTACGGGATTTGCAACATAGCCAAAGGTTTACCAGCTTTTCAGCATTTATTGAAACTGTGTTGACCAATTACCACAACCAGCAAAAGACAATCGAGGAACTTGAAAACAGGTTGAAAACGGCCGGTGAGGTTTTTGAAAAGGGATTGACCGGGCTTCAAAACGAAGCGAAGGAAACAACCGAATTAAGGTATTTTTTCTATAATATTTTAATGGATGCTTTAGAAATAGACGTTGAAAACAGAAAGCAGATCAACGCCGAATTATTGGGCGACCGTGACAGGGAAAACCTTATTGAAATAATGACGGAGGCCGTGCCGGAGTTTCAGCAAACGCAATGGGAAGATTCCGAAACGCTAAAAACGATTGAGTTTTCAGATGATGAAATAAGCCATATAAATAAAATCGTAAATGCTAGGGTAGCGGCCGGTGCATCTGAAAGCATTTACCATTTTTTTAGGCAGGCCATAGACTTTGCAATCAATTTTAGTAAAGAGTATCCCATGATTGAAAAAAAGCACAAAATAAAGTTTTCGGTACCTGAAGAACTACCTTCTTTCAGGTTAAAAAATGGTTTTTTCGATCAAGAATAATAAAAAATAAAATTTAATTTTTAGCAAAAAATCAAAATAAAGAAATGAAAAATTTACCCGTAACCGAAAGGGAATTAATCATCGGCGTGTTCATATTGGCATTGGCTCATATAGTCTTTAAGGACAGGCGCTTAATTACAATACCCCAAAAAGAAAACACTTTTTCCAAATCAGAGCCTGGATTAGCCGATCAAAACCCAGTGGAAACAAAAGCCGAAAACCCGATTTTACAACCGGAAACACTTGATAAAACTAGAGCCTAAAGCATGAAAAACAACCGAATTTTAATGTGGGTATTGATTTCCGTGGTTATTATAACTGGCTATCTTATTTATACAAAACCTGCGACGGCTGTCGCAACTTCCACGGGCACAACTACTGCACCTACAAACCCATTAACCTCATTGATAGCCTCCATCAAATCTACCATTTCCAAACTGACTGAAACGGCAGCACAGAAAGCAAAGGACGCAGCCGCACAAAAAAGCAGTTCAGGCGGCAGCGGTTCCAGCGGGGGCGCAGCTAGCGGCTCCGGTTCCGGTTCAACGCCTAGCGCCGGAAGGGCAAGTAGCCCCGCTCTAAACCCTTTCGTAGACAGTGTTAACAGGGATGGGAGTATAGATTACAAGGACGGCTCTACCCTTAAGGCCAATGGGGATTTATACGACTCAAACGACAACCTAATAGCGCAAGGTGTACAGGATTACTGCTCTAATGGTTTTATAGACTTTGCCAATGGTAGCACATTAGAAGCCAATGGCGATTATTATGATGCCAGCGACAACCTCATAGCACAGGGGGTGGACAGCGTAAACCCCAACGGCAGCATAGATTTTTCAAATGGCTATACGCTGGATTCTGCCGGAACGCTTTATGATGCAAATGGCAATGCTACGGATTACGGCGTTGATAGTTATAATCCTGATGGTAGTGTAGACTATGCGGACGGTTCAAGCGTTGACGCAAACGGCAATTATTACGCCCCGGGCAGTGACCAGGCAAGTTTCGACCCTTATTCTGTTGATGACACCCAACAATATACCGACGACGGCGGCAGTTTTGATGATTCTAGCGACTATGCTTATTATGATGATAGTAACTATGATGATTCAGGTGATTGGGGGTAACAGGATTTTCAAATGATTTATGTAGCAACAAATACAATGAGCAAACGTAAAAAACAAATCTTATCAATATTTACTGTAGCGATAATAATTGCTGCAATAATTTATTTCCGAAAAAAAGCAATAAACCAAACGGCAAACAATATTTTACCAAACGATCCAGCTTTGGACACAGACACAAGCCTTTCTTTCCCTATGCACGGAAATTGGACAATAACAAGCCCCTACGGAAACCGCATATTAAGAGGTGCAACAGAATTTCATAACGGCATCGACATTGTTAGCGATGACCCAAATGTTTACTCACCTGCAAGCGGGTTTGTCACTTCGCAATATAGCAATTCAAAGGGAGGTAAACAGATGCTGATTACCCACGACAACGGCTATCTAACCGGCTATGCCGACATAGGGCAATATCTAGTTTCGACAGGCGACAGGGTTGAACGGGGCCAAGCCGTTTGTACAATGGGGAGCGGTGGCAATGCTACTGGAACTCACATTCATTTTACCGTACATTCAATCGGTGACACTTCTAAAACAATTGACCCTGAAACGGTTTTAGACGAATCCTAACAATATTTTTTTTAAATCATTTATTCTTTCAAATGGCAAACTTTACATTTTTTCCGCTCAAAATGGGCAGCACTGGTAAGGCCGTGCAGTTAGTCCAATTGGCCGTTGGTATATCACCTTCGGGGATTTACAACGCGGCAACGGCAAACGCTGTAAAATCAAAAATTGGGGCGCCTGAAATAAGCGCAATCCAATTTCTTTCTATTTTCACTGGGTTAGGGCTTATTGACATCCATTATAATTTTCCCCTTTTATTAAATGTAAACAACAGTTTTACGAAAGATTTGCAAATATTGTTGGGCATTTCTCCTACCGGCAATTTTGATATGATGACAGAGCAGGCGCTTATAAAGGCCACGGGAAAAGATCAATTAACTTATGAAAATTTTGTAAACCTGATTTGTAATACGTTGGGAATCAAAAAGCCTAATTAAACGATATTGTTTTTGTTTTCCTTTATTTTGAGTTTTCCGTAGCACCCGAAAGGGTGCTTTTTTATTTCCGGCATACATCTCCAAAAGTGCGGATAGCGGCCAACATCACTAAAAATATGGATGCTTCAGCTATTTTGCCCTTTTTCTTTAACTGTCAGTAAGATTGTCAGGAATTAAAAACAAAATCGGCTGTAATGTAGTATAGTACTACGTTACAGCCGATTTGCTTGTAGAGCGTACGGGAATCGAACCCGTGATTCCTCCGTGAAAGGGAGGTGTCTTAACCCCTTGACCAACGCTCCTTTTTGTGATTCGGGTTGCAAAAATAAGGGGATGAATTGTTTTGGGCAAAAAAATATTAATTTTAATTGAAAAATATTTATTGCCCTTTTATTATCAGCGCAAACGTATGCTGGTATTATTAAAAAATTGCATCGGCATTTGTTTGGCAAACAACGTAAATTCGCCCCGCAATTAGAAAAAAATATCATCACAAAATCAATAACAATGAGTGTTAAAGTAGCAATCAATGGTTTTGGCCGTATCGGCCGTTTGGTTTACCGCCAAATATTTAATATGGAAGGTATCGAAGTGGTGGCCATCAACGACCTTACTTCACCAAAAGTGTTGGCCCATTTGCTGAAATACGACAGTGCGCAAGGCCGTTTCGACCAAGCCGTAGTTGCTGGCGAAAACAGCATTTCTGTAAACGGCAACGTGGTTAAAATATATGCACAAAAAGATCCAGCCCAAATTCCTTGGGGCAGCCACGATGTAGACGTAGTGCTGGAATGTACCGGCTTTTTTGCTGATAAAGACAAATGTGAAGCCCACATTAAAGCTGGCGCAAAACGTGTTGTGATCTCTGCACCCGCAACCGGCGACCTAAAAACAATCGTGTTTAACGTAAACCACGAAATTTTGGACGGTACCGAAACCGTTATCAGTTGCGCATCTTGCACTACCAACTGTTTAGCGCCAATGGCTAAAGTATTGGAAGATACCTATGGCATCGTAAATGGCTTGATGACAACCATCCACGCCTTTACCAACGACCAAAATACCCAAGATGCGCCGCATCCCAAAGGTGATTTACGCCGTGCACGTGCCGCTTCTCAAAACATCGTTCCAAACAGCACCGGTGCTGCAAAAGCAATTGGTTTGGTATTGCCAGCATTAAAAGGCAAATTGGACGGTTCTGCACAACGTGTTCCAACCATTACCGGTTCATTAACCGAATTGACCGTGGTATTGGGCAAGAAAACTACCGTTGAAGAAATTAATGCGGCCATGAAAGCTGCAGCTAACGAAAGTTATGGTTACACCGAAGACGAAATTGTAAGCACCGACATTATTGGCACCACTTACGGTTCATTGTTCGATGCTACCCAAACTCGCGTACAAACCGTGGGCGACCTTCAATTGGTTCGCACTGTAAGTTGGTACGATAACGAAATGAGCTATGTTAGTCAATTGGTTCGTACAGTACATTATTTTGCTGGATTAATAAGCAAATAAGTGGTTAGATGTTAGTAGTTAGTACTTAGACAGGAAGATTATAAACTCATCTGTTTCGTAATATCTGTCTAACTTAAAATAGCAAAGTTTTTTAAATACTGACAATCTAAAATACGGTTCTGCCTAACTACTAATTACTAACTACTATTATCAAAATCAATGCGTTTTACCAATAAAAAAAGTAAAGGTTGTTTTGCAAAAAACAGCCTTTACTTTTTTTCAGCTTTTTTCTTATTGTCGTTCGTTGCTTGCAAACCACATTCACAAAAAAGCCTTACAAATCAGGAGTGGTATGTTCAGCAAATCCATTATGCGCCTAAATCTGAAGTTCCGAACATTAGTTATTATGTGGTAAGGTTTTATCCTGATGGCAATTTTTCACTTTTTAGTGGCACTGGGTTTGTCTTTGGTAAATGGGTTTATGCTTCTAAGAAACCATTTTTACAGCTTCACCCCAATTTTGGGGATCTTAAAATACCCGATTTGTTTTGGAAAATAGAGCTGCAGAAAGACAACAGCATCATTTTCGGACTTTATCCAAAGCCGTCTTACACCGAAAGTTTAAAAGATATTACCATTACTTGCACAGGCCTTACCAATGCTTCTACTAAAGATCCGTTTAATTTAGGCGAACATAATTGGCGTAGAAGGCCGACGGCTTTCGAAACAAACGAACAAATTAAAACACGTGTATTGGCCTATCTTCATTTTTTAGAAACACTTTACCAACATACGCTAGATAATAAAATGGATGAATTACGCTACGACTGGTTTCCACAACCACTGCGAATGGAATATTCAAACGCAGTGCGGATGGCTTATAGCGGTGATGAAATGATGCTTTGGAACAAATGTTTTTATGATTCGGCGCAATCGGTGCAAGCTTATTTGATGATTGGCAACACCATGATAAAACAACAATTAAAAAACACAGATAATATTGCCGACCGGAATTTGGATTTTGTGCAACAAATTGAGGAGAAGCTGAAGTGAGTTTGCCACAGAGTCACAGATTTAGCACAGAAATATTAAAGCAAGTTCAATTAATTTCTACATATTTGAATGTGAAACAACCATCGTAATAAAAATTTATAACATTTAAAAAATCCACGTTTTCTCCATAAACATTCTAATTTAAATTATATCAGTGTCAAATCAGTGAATCTGTGGCAATAAAAAAATCCACGCTATTGCTGTAAACACCGAAATAAATTATATCAATGTTGAATCAGTGAATCTGTGGCAATAAAAAACTATGAGCAAGTTTTCCGACTACAATTTTGCAGGCCAAAAAGCCTTGGTGCGTGTCGATTTCAACGTGCCCTTGAACGATAAATTTGAAATAACAGATGATACCCGCATGCGGGCAACCATCCCAACCATAAAAAAAATATTGGGTGATGGTGGCAGCGCCATTTTAATGAGCCATTTAGGAAGGCCAAAGGATGGGCCAACCGACAAATATTCGCTGAAACATTTGGTAAAACATTTGGGCGAATTGCTTGGCGGCACTACGCATGTTTTTTTTGCTGATGATTGTATTGGAGAAAAAGCAGCACTTACCGCCAGCATGCTGCAAAAAGGTGAAGTATTGTTGCTGGAAAATCTTCGTTTTTACAAAGAGGAAGAAAAAGGCGACGAGAAATTTGCTGAAAAATTAAGCAAACTGGGAACTGTTTGGGTAAACGATGCTTTTGGAACTGCCCACCGAGCGCATGCAAGTACGGCGGTCATCGCTAAATTTTTTCCAGCAGACAAACGCCTGTTTGGTTATGTGATGGAAAACGAAGTAAATGCAGCCAAAAAAGTGATGGAACAATCTGAAAAGCCATTTACCGCAATTATTGGCGGGGCAAAGGTTTCAGACAAAATTTTGATTATTGAAAATTTGTTGGAACGTGCCACCGACATTATAATTGGTGGCGGCATGGCTTACACATTTATGAAAGCCCGTGGCGGAAAAATCGGTAATTCGCTTTGCGAAGACGACCGTCAGCAAACCGCTTTAGAAATTTTAGAAAAGGCAAAACAAAAAAATGTAGCCATCCATTTGCCAGAAGATAGTGTAATCGCCGATAAATTTGGTAACGATGCGAATACCAAAATTTGTCCGAGCGATCAAATTCCAGATGGTTGGATGGGTTTAGATATCGGCCCAAAAGCTTGCGGTATTTTTAGTGAAGTGTTGCGCAGGTCTAAAACCATTTTGTGGAACGGCCCCATGGGTGTTTTTGAAATGAGCAATTTTCAAGCTGGAACTAAAGCCATTGCTGATGCAGTGGCCGAAGCCACCACCCAAAATGGCGCTTATAGCTTAGTAGGCGGCGGCGATAGTGTTGCGGCTGTAAATCAATTTGGCTACACCGATAAAGTGAGCTACGTAAGCACCGGCGGCGGCGCATTGCTGGAATATTTTGAAGGAAAAGTATTGCCTGGCATTGCGGCAGTGAATGGATAAATCCGAGTCATTAGGTCAATAAGTCATTGAGTCAATTGGTTTAAAGCCATTGGCTCAATGGCTTTTTTGTTGAATGGTATTGCTCAAATAACCATCGTCCTAAATGTCAAATTAATTCTTGGAGTTGAAACTTTTTTGGTGGTCGGTAAACGATGCAGCCAATTTGTTTAGGTTTCATCTTTCATTACCAATAAACTGCCGGTTGCTAGTTCAAAAGAAATCACTTCTTTGGTTTGCCTATGTTTAAAAGCAAATTTTCTTTCGGCCCCAAAACTTAAAGATGCAATAGCACCATTTGGCTGCAACATTTTTTCATCATCGCTATGCCAAGCCATTCCTTCGTCTCCGTTATGGTATAAATTTAATAGGCAAGAATTATAAGTTGTGTTCGTTTTGTCTTCTACCATTCTTTTTAAACACAATAATTCTTTTGTAAAAATGAGTGCTTGCTTGGTTTTTCTTGAATAGGTGTAAGCATAATTATTGTTGCCATACCAAGCAACTTTTCTTTTGGTAATAATGTGCTTGCCAAACATGATTGCTTCATCATTCTTCCAGTCAATTTCCGTCATCAAATAATTAAAATAATAATCGGCTTCCTTTCCTAAAAACAATTTTCCAAAATAATTTACAGTACCGTCGTGCGGTAATAAATTAATTGTTTCGTCTATTTTGTTATTGATTAAATCCACCTTTAATTAATTACGAATTAAAAATTACGAATTACGGATTGATAATTATTAATTAGAAAATACTAATTATCAATTGCTTACGCACTTTTTAATTATTTATGAAATGTTGGATTAAAAATTAGTGATTAACAATTTCAAAATAAAAATCACGAATTACGGATTTAAAGAATTATCAATTATTCATTATTTAATTATCCATTGTTTTGGCTGCTTCCCAACCAATAATTGCGGTTTTGCGGGTGTTTCCCCACATATATCCACCAAATATTCCGGTTGCTTGAATAACCCGATGGCAAGGAATTAGAAAAGCAACGGGATTATCGCCAATGGCAGAACCTACGGCCCTTGATGCATTGGGGTTATCAATTTGCTTCGCAATATCTCCGTAAGTTGATAAATGCCCAAGCGGGATTTTTAATAATGTTTCCCAAACTTTTAATTGGAAATCAGTTCCTTTTAAATGCAGTTTTATTTGGTTTAATTTCTGCCAATTGTGGGTGAAAATAAATAAGGCATTTTGTTGCATTAAGTCTAAATGCTGTTTAAAATTGGCGTTTGGAAATTGATTTTGCAACAAGCTAAATGCGACCGCTTCATCATCAACAAAAGCAATATAGCAAATGCCTTTTGTGGTGGAAGCAATTAAAATATTGCCAAACGGACTATCGGCAAAACTGTAATTAATTGAAAGATTTTGTCCGCCATTTTTATATTCAGCAGGTGTCATCCCTTCAATATTAATAAACAAATCGTGCAAGCGGCTGGTTCCAGAGAGGCCGGTTTCATAAGCGGCATCAAAAAGCGATACTTGATTTTCTTTCAATAACTTTTTTGCATGTTCGATGCTGATATATTGCAGGAATTTTTTGGGACTGGTGCCAGCCCAATCCGTAAATAAACGCTGAAAATGAAATGGGCTCAGATGCACTTTTTCGGCCACTTCGTCTAAGTTGGGTTGGGTTTTAAAATTGGTTTTTAAGTAATCGATTGCCTGGGCAATCCTGTTATAATTTATGCTGTCTTGCGCTTTCATTTGCTTGAATATTTAATTTGATAGCACAAAAATATAAATGGAAAAGACGGTAAACTACCCGAAACTTGCTATGTTTGGAACGGTGGCAGAAACCTTGTATTTGGCATCAGACATATTTATAATTTGGACATCGATATTTATAGGCAAGAACTAAAAACCCTGACAGGGCAAAAAATACAAGCCCTGTCGAATACTTTGTATTTGGGATGTAAGATGTATGGCAAGAACTAAAAACCCTGACAGGGCAAAAATACAAGCCCTGTCGAATACTTTGTATTTGGGATGTAAGATGTATGGTAAGAACTAAAAACCCTGACAGGGCAAAAAATACAAGCCCTGTCAGGGTTGCGAAACCCGGGGTTCCCAAATGACTTCTTCTGCCCCAAGGTCATCGGCAATATACCTTGCTAACACAAATAAATAATCGCTCAATCTATTTAAGTATTTGATAACTAATGGTTCTACAAAAATATCTAATTCCTTCATGCCTACGCAAATACGTTCTGCACGGCGGCAAACACAACGGCAAATATGGGCTTGTGAAACAGCAACTGCGCCGCCGGGTAAAATAAAATGTTCCATTGGCGGCAGCACCTCGTTCATTTCGTCGATTTGTTTTTCCAATGTTTCAACATCCGTTTCTTTTAAATCGGGGATTTTTAGTTTCGTTTCTTTTTCAGGATCACAAGCTAACGACGAACCAATAGTAAACAATCTATCTTGGATTTCTTTCAACATAAGCTTGCTATCATCATCTGTTAATTGATCGATAAGCAAACCGATATGGGAATTCAATTCATCGACCGTTCCGTAGGACTCAATCCTGATATGGCTTTTGGCCACTTTGGTTCCACCTATTAAAGATGTTTTACCAAGGTCGCCGGTTTTTGTATAAATTTTGAAAGGCATAAAAGTAAATGTGAAAATGTGCAAATTAGCAAATGTGAAAATGTATCGACGTAAAAATTTGCTAATTTGACAATTTGCACATTTTTTTCTTATCGCTTTCTATCAAACCATCCCGCAACCTTATAATGCGGTGGGCATGTTCGGCAATATCTTCTTCATGGGTTACCAACACTACGGTATTTCCTGCGGCTTGGATGCTATCAAAAATATCCATGATTTCAATAGAAGTTTTGCTATCCAAATTGCCGGTTGGTTCATCGGCCAAAATAATGGCGGGATTATTGATTAACGCACGGGCAATGGCCACACGCTGGCATTGACCGCCGCTTAATTCGTTTGGTTTGTGGTGGCTGCGGTTTGCTAAATCTACTTTTTCAAGTACGGCCAAAGCACGTTCTGTCCGCTCTTTTTTACCAACTCCAGCATAAATTAAAGGCAGCGCTACATTGTCAACCGCAGTTAGGCGTGGCAATAAATTAAATTGCTGGAAAACAAAGCCGATTTCTTTGTTACGCACTTTCGATAGATTGTCGTCTTCCATTTTGCTCACATCGTTTTCGTTCAACACATATTTGCCGCCCGTCGGTGTGTCCAAGCATCCCAAAATATTCATCAAGGTGCTTTTGCCTGAACCCGATGGACCCATTAAAGCAACATATTCATTCTTAAAAATATTCAGGTTAATGCGTTTTAGCACAGGCAATTCTTGGTTGCCCATAAAATAACTTTTTTGGATATTTTCAAGATGGATGATGCCCGGCATGTGATTTACGATTTGGGATTTACGATTTTATTGCACAAAAAGAACGATGGACATTGTCCACCGCTAGAGATATCGTCCTTTTCTGGACTTGTTGCAGCTGATAACTTGAACCTTGTTTTCTTGAACCTTATTTTCTTAAACCTCGTCTTCTTGTTCCTTGTTTTCTTGAGCTTTGTCTTCTTATTTCCGTATCACTTTCGGCACCATAAAAAATTCTTCGTTGTGGTGCGCCGCATTTTGTAAAGCTTCCTCACGAGAGATGCTGCCTTTTACTTCGTCCTCCCGTAATTTATTCATTTCGAAACCCATGTGCATCAATGGTTCTACGCCTGTGGTATCCACTTCTTGCAGTTTTTCCACAAAGCCAATCATCTGCTCCAAGTCTTTTCGGATAGCTTCTTTTTCTTCCCCATCAAATTTTAACCTGGCCAAATGTGCCAAGTGGTCTATCATTTCTTCAGTTACAGTCATTCTTTATATTTTTAGTCGCAAAAAGTAATTGGGTAAATAGGTAAATAAGTAATTAAGTTTCATCGTCTAGTAATTACTTATTTACCCAATTACTTAATTACCGTTTTCGGCGTTTACCGGCCAAAATCGTCCTGCACCCTTACAATATCATCTTCATCGCTAGGGTTTTCGGCATCGGTATGCTGCCAAATTTCGGCCACCATTCCCCAATCCTCTAAGCCAATCAGTCGGTGGCGCTGGCCTTGTTTTAATTTAATAATATCTTCAACTTGCAAAATATGCATGTCTTTCTGATCATCGTTATCGCTGGTAGCTACGCCAACCGTTCCGCCAATGCATTTCCAAATTTCGGCACGGCGATGGTGGTATTGCCAACTTAACCGTTGTTTGGGTGCCACCATTAAAATCTTAGGACTTAATTTCTCCGAGATTTTAAGTGCTTCAAAATCTTCATCAGGAAAAAAATGCGCAGCAAATTTGGGTGCTTGTACTTCATCAATCACAAAAAAACCGCCCCAAGGACGCTCTTGGTCTTGCTTCACAATTGTAAAACCAAGATCCTTCACTTGTTCTTCAGCTTGCTTAAAAAAAGATTGTTTGTCTGTCATAGTTACAAAGAAAATTAATTATGATGAAACCGTGAAATGTGAAAGGTCAAAAGTGAGACGTGAATACTTAAAGCAGAATAGCAAAATAATATCAGATCCCCTAATGAAAGAGTTGCTTAAGCTTAATGCCAAATTAATGTTTGCCGCTCACGTTTCACCTTTCACGTTTCACGTTCTCAATAGCTTTCCGTTTCATTTGGAAAATCTTTACCCTTTACATCAGCCACATATTGCTTTACAGCTTTAATGGCCAGCTCAGAAATATTCAAATAATTCCTTAAAAACCTTGGTTTAAATTCTGTGTTAATGCCCAACATATCGTGCATTACCAATACTTGGCCGTCGCAATCGGGGCCGGCACCGATGCCGATGGTGGGTATAGAAATGGATGCGCCTACTTCTTTTGCTAATACGGCTGGTATTTTTTCCAACACCACGCCAAAGCAACCAACCTCTTCCAATAATTTCACATCTTTCTTTAATTTGTTGGCTTCGGCTTCTTCTTTTGCACGAACATTATAGGTGCCAAATTTATAAATGCTTTGGGGTGTAAGGCCCAAATGCCCCATCACCGGAATACCGGCGCCCACAATTTTTTTGATGCTTTCGAGCACTTCTTCGCCACCTTCCAGTTTTACGCTGTGCGCCCCCGTTTCCTTCATAATGCGGATGGCCGAAGCCAATGCCACTTCGCTATTGCTTTGGTACGAACCAAAAGGCAGATCGACCACCACAAAAGCCCGGTCGATGCCCCGCATTACCGATTGGGCATGGTAAATCATTTGGTCGAGCGTAATTGGCAAAGTGGTTTCATGGCCTGCCATTACATTGCTTGCGCTATCGCCTACCAATACCACATCTACACCAGCGGCATCCATTATTTTGGCAAACGAAAAATCGTAAGCCGTAATCATTGAAATTTTTTCACCAGCCGCCTTCATTTTCTGTAGCGTGTTGGTGGTAATTTTTTTTACTTCTTTATGGATGGACATACAGGCTCAAAATTTTTGTTGTTTCATTTAATTCGAGTAAATAAGTAACTGGGTAATTAAGTACATGTCAACAATTAATTTATTTGTACCAAGCCTAATTACTTAATTACCTATTTCCTGGCTTTAGCGATGCAAATATGCCAATTTCTTTGCCATCGTTGGCAATAATAAATTGTAACAGTTCCTGTATATTATTGGGTTCACAATTTTTTATTCCAAACATATTTATTAACTGGGCTAAAATTTGTTTTAGGGTGAAACCATTGCTGCGCATGAGTTTAATAGAAGTATCGCCAGCGGATTTTGACAGCTTATCACCATTCCAACCTTTTATTAATGGATGATGCAAAAACCGAATCTGCCGAAAAATTCCCGTCTTCTCAAGCAAAGCTTCTTTCAAATGTTTATTGCCTGTCGGCGGATAGGGCTTGCTCACTTCGTCCAGCGTCTTTGCCAAATGCAATTGCGCTGCGGTGGAAGGCAACAAATCTTCGCCCCTAACAATATGGGTAATACCAAATAGCAAATCATCCACCAACGAACAGATTTGGTAAGACGGCAATCCATTTTTTTGCCGTACCACAAAATCGGGAATAACAGATGGAAGATTGACTGTCAATTCGCCTTGTAAATAATCGTTGAAAGCAACGCTGGGGTTATTTTGTACGTTAATCCGAAGTGCCGAATTTGGCGTATTAAACGGTAGTTTTTTTTCTTTGCAATGCAACGGATCAACCATATTTAAATTGCTTTGCATATCTTTTCTTGAACAAATACAGGCGTATAAACTTTCTAGCGATTGTAGTTTTTCAATTGCCGCGTAGTAATTTTCTAGCCTTTTATGTTGGGTGAAATGTTGTTTGAAATCATGTACATCCGTCGGCCCTTCGTCATAATCAATGTCTACAAATTGAAGTGTCTCAAAAATATCTTGCAAGTATTCATCGCGACATCTTTCACCATCCATATCATCAATCCTCAGCAGCAATTTGCCGTTGTTAAGTTTAGTCCAAAGCCAAGTAAGCAAAAAAGAATAAAGATTGCCGATATGCAAAAAGCCGCTTGGGGTGGGCGCTATCCGACTTTTAAAAACAGTTACAGTTGTAGTATCCATTAAAACATAAATATAAATAACGGCATTAAAAAACCCGCAGTAAAGCGGGTTGAATTTTTTAAATGTGAATAAAATTAAGCCAATAAAGCTGTAATGCCATAAATCAACAAAAGCATTAAACCATAAATTGGTAATAACACATTCATTGCCTTTGCCTCAATTTGATTGTTGATGGTATTGTTTGTCATAACACTAAAATCTGATAAGTTTATAATAAGTTAATAATTTTAAAAGGGGCGCAAAAGTATGGGTTTTGCCTTCATTTTAAAATAAAGAAATATCGTGCCAAATTTTATAAACCGATAGTTAGATATTAGTAGTTAGTAATTAGATAAAACCGTAACGTTTTGATTTACAAATAATTATTAACTTAATTGGTATGTTTTAAGGGAAAAAATATTTTAAAACATACAAAAATTTTAAATCAATATGTTTTCAATGTTTCAATTAGAAGATATCCACTTAAATAAGAAAGATAAAGCAAACAAAAGTTCACTTTACCGTTTCCCATAAATGCTGTATCAATCCATCAGCCAGCCCAATTTTGGGAACAAAAATTTCGTTGATTTCTGCCCAGCGCATAACGTTTATATAAATGAGCAAGGCAGGAACAATTACATCCGCCCGGTCTTCACGCAGTTTGTACACATTTATTCGGTCGTGTAGCGAAACGCTGCTAAATTCTTTATAGTAGTCTCTCAATAATTCCAGCGGCAACGGTTTTCCGTCTTTCTTTTTGGAAATAGAAAATATTTTGTTGATGTTTCCACCGCTACCAATGGCCACTACATTGCTGATGCCCTTGGTATTTTTCTTCAGAAAATCTTTCATCACATCCCAATTCTTTTCGGTTACCTGATCTTTTAGCAAACGGATGGTACCGATATTAAAAGATTCTTTAAAAACCAATTTGCCTCTCGAAAAAAAAGTAAGTTCAGTACTGCCGCCGCCCACGTCAATATATAAATAGCTATTGCTGCTATCCATATTTTCGGCGATATGGTTCTCGTAAATGTAGGCTGCTTCGGCACTCCCGCTAATTATCTCAATATCAATACCCGTTTCATTTTTTACTTTTGAAAGTATTTCCGCTGCGTTTTTTGCATCACGCATGGCGCTGGTGGCACATGCTTTTAAATGATGCACACCGTAAGCGTTCATTAAATGTTTGTAGGCATGCATGGTTTCAACCACCATATTTATTTTGGGCGATGGAATACGCCCGTTTTCAAACACATCAAAACCTAGCCGCAGCGGAATGCGGATGAGGTTCATTTTATTAAATTCGGCTTTACCAATTGGATTTACAAGGACTTCGGTAATTAATAGACGTGCGGCATTACTGCCAATGTCGATGGCTGCTAATTTCAAAATATTAGATTATAGTTTACAGGAATTATTTCCAAGTCTGTACAATGTCTTGATATCGAGCAAATTTTGAATCGTTGGTCACAATAAAGAGATTTCTCTCTATCGCTACTGCTATAAGTGTTCTATCAAATGGATATTGATGATCTTTTAATAATGGTATACCGCGATACAATTCTATAGCACCAACAGTAAGTGGAAGAATACCGAAATTGTTTTTAATTGCAGCTTGTTCAATCTGAACAATGGATGATTGAATTTCAGGCAGTTTGCCAATGCTTTGTTTTATTGCTATTTCAAATAAACTAATATGGCTAATAAAAAAGATGTTTTAGAATTTGAAAACATTGTTTTTGCTTGATAGAGAGTTTCTCGAGGTTGCCAAGAGCATATATTAAAATATGTGTGTCAATCAAAATATTCATAAGCCTTTATCAAAATATTGGTTTAATTAGTTTAAGGGCTCGTCAAAATCATCAGAGATATTTAATTGTCCTTCTAAGCTGCCAAGTTTAACTCCTCCTTTTTGGAGTATGATGGCATTATAATTTCCAAATGGTTCATTAAAATCATCTGGTACTTTTACAAGTCCTTCAAACCCACCAATTTTCACTCCTCCTTTTTTTTGGATTTTATTTTCAGTCTCATCATCAATAAACATTACAAATACAGGAGCTTTATCTTTTACTTTCGGCTGTTCTTCCAACACAACAATACCATTGTCGTAGTATCCTTTTATGGTTTGTATCATAAAACTTCTTTTTGTAAAATTAATCTTTTAAAACTAACTTTTTTTTTGCCTTTTCCTCGGCTTCCTTTTTTTCAAACCTTGGGTGCATGGGCGATGCAAGCTTTTTTTGGTAGAGATAATTGTATGTTTCTATTTGCGACCGCACTTTTTTATCTTTTCCGGCGGTTACATATCCGTTCAATAAATCGTTATCCATGATCCTTGCTTTTACATTGTCGCTTAATTGGATATTTAAAATATCGATCAACTCTTGCTTAATGTGTTTGTTTAAAATTGGGCAGGCAGCTTCCACCCGGTGATCCAAGTTTCGCACCATCCAATCGGCCGAAGAAATATACACTTTGGATGTACCGCCGTTATGAAAAACCATTACCCTGGCATGTTCCAAATATTCATCTACAATGCTGATGGCGTAAGGCTTTATCTTAAATTTCTTTTGGTCGAAAACGGCGCAACAAATGCCCCTGATAATCATTTTTATTTCAACGCCTGCCGTGGCAGCTTCATATAATTTCGCAATCAAAGCTTGGTCGGCTAAAGAGTTGACTTTTACAATTATGGATGCCTTTTTCTTTGCCTTGGCATTTTTAATTTCTTTAGCTAACATAACATCTATTTCGTGCCGCATGCCGTGCGGACAAACCAGCAAAGTTTTGCATTGGCGCAAAATATTTTGTCCGGTCGATGGTTTTTCCAAATAACGAAAAACACGGTTCACATCAGCCAAAATGGCCCGGTTGCTGGTAAGCAAACAATGATCGCCATATACTTTTGCAGTTTTTTCGTTCATATTGCCGGTGCTTACAAAACCGTAATACAAAACCCTGGTTTTTATTTTTTTCTTTATAACGCAAAGTTTGGCATGCACTTTTAAATTAGGCACCCCTACAATTACTTTTACGCCCTCTTCTTCTAAACGGGCTTTCCACATCAGGTTATTTTCTTCATCAAACCTGGCTCGCAATTCCATCATTACTTCTACTTCTTTGCCGTTCCGTACCGCATTTATTACGGCGTTCATTATTTTAGAATTGGAAGCCAAACGATAGCAGGTTATTTTTATTCCGATCACTTCTGGGTCAATGGCGGCTTCGCGAAGCAAATCGATTACGGGCATATAAGAATGATATGGAAAATGCAGCATCACATCTTTTTCCAGCACTACATCGGTCACCCTTTTGCCATCATCTAAATCGGGGTGCAAAAAAGGCTCTTTTCGTGGGCTTTGTTTACCGAACACATTTGGAAATTCCATAAAATGCCTGAAATTGTGGATGCGGGCACCAGGAATAATATTGTCTTTTTGTGTCAGTCCCATCCGGCGGATTAAATACTCCAACATGCCAGCGTCCATTTCTTTATCGTAGGTAAAACGCACCGGTTTTCCTTGCCTACGCTTTTTTACGCCTTTTTCTATTTTTTGGATAAATGAAGTGGAAAGGTCGCTATCGATGTCGATTTCTGCATCTTTCGTTACCTTAAAAACATGTGCATGGTAATTATCGTACCCAAAAAAAGCAAAAATGTGTGGTAAATTAAAACGGATTACATCTTCCAACAAAATAATGTGGTGTTCGCCGGGTTTAGAAGGCAGCAACACGAAGCGGCCCACCGCATTGGAAGGCACTTCTATCAACGCATATTTTTGGTGATAAGCCGTATCTTTTTTTTGCATCACCACGGCTAAATAAATACTTTTTTCCCGCAAGTACGGCATCTGTGGAATGCTTTCAATCATTAGCGGAATCAAGTTTGGGCTAACTTGTTCGTCGTAAAAATTCTCGATAAACTTTTGTTGCTCTTTATTAAGCTGGGTCTCGTTTACCAAAAATATTTTTTCTTGTTTCAACTCTTTAAAAATGCCGTCCCAAATCCGACCAAATTCATTTTGCTGTTGTAAAACTATTTTTTGGATGTTTTCCAAAATTTCTTCGGGCGAAGCCTCGAGGTGCATGTTTTGTTTGATACCTTTTTTGGCCACTTCAATCATGCGTTTTAAAGTTGCAACGCGAACCCTAAAAAACTCGTCCTGATTATTGGAATGGATACCAAGAAATTTAATGCGTTCGCCCAATGGCACTGTTGGGTCATTCGCTTCTTGCAATACACGCCCATTAAAACTGAGCCAACTGATATCCCTTGGAATTAATACTTTTTTTCCCGTCATAAACGCTCCTAACTTTTGCGGACTAACCAAAACTATTTGTTATTTACTTTTTTTACTCTAATAAAAAAGAAAAGTGCCTTTTTAGCGTTGTCCTTATGTGAACCGTAAAATTAAATATACGGTATAACTGCCAATGTTAAGTTAATGGTTAGAATTTAATTCTGCTTTTTACCGCAGGGTTTGCCTTAATAAAACGAAGCGCATATCTTTAAAAAATGAAAATATTGATGGTATTTTTTATGGCATTTGTTACTTGCGGGCAGTTGGCAAGTGCGCAGCCGTTGGATGGAAAATGGCGGTACACCATAAAACCATCGTCGGTAGATATGCAAACGGACGATTATATTTTGGAATTTGATTTAAAACAAAACGGCGATAATGTAGCAGGTACCCGCACTTTGTTTTTACAAGATTACCCACCAGTTGTAATTGCCGTTGCCGGAAAAATAAATAGCGCAAAAGAATTAACATTGAAATCGGCAGCTATTGTTCAGTACAAATTACCCGACAGTATTTTTATGGCTACCAATTTTGTATACAATTTGCAATGGGATGGCAAAAGTTTTAGCGGAACATATTTTCCAAGCGAGGATAGTATTAAGAAGAAAACCTTGGATGTAACAACCGAGAAATATTATGCCGTTTTCAAAGCAACTTCTAGGGCCTCATTTACCAAAGTTCCCGATACTGCTTATAATCCATTTAAAAAACTTTTTCCGCAAACACAAGCTCAAACACAAACCATACAAACAGAAATCCAACATACGATTACTATTCCTGATGGGAATGTAAAAATTGATCTGTACGATAACGGAACGGTTGACGGCGATATTATTACCGTTTGGGTGAATGGAAAAATTGTAACGCAGCATAAAAAACTAAGCCTTGCACCCATTACCATCGACATAAAAAAAGAAGATTTGCAAGACAGCACCATGGTAATTATGCAGGCCGAAAATTTGGGCGATATTCCACCTAATACCGCTTTAATGTTGATAACGGTGGCCAGCGGAAAACGCTACGATTTAAATTTAAGCAGCACTTTGGAAAAACAAGCTGCAGTGGTTTTGAAAAAGGAACCGCCAAAAACAGGTTCAAAGAAATAAATTAAGACCGTTTTATGTTGATTATCAATTAAAAATAACTATATGTTATATGAATTATCTGTTATTTTGATTGATAAAGTAAATGGGATTTGTATTATGAAACAGAAAGTCATAAAATACAACAGTGATCTTTTTGGGCAAGAAGTATCACTAACTATTGATGAAAACCTTAATAAATTGAAAGGGAAGGTGCTTGCTCCAAAAAAACTTGAAGCTGCAAATAAAGCTTTGCAAAAGCTAAGGCATGTTCTTCCAAGCTAATAATTTAAATTAGGTTGATGGGAAGTATTTAAATTTTCCTAAAAAAGAAATTCAAATAAACTATCGCAGTTGAAAGAATTGGAATTTGGAATTTTTTTATTTGGAATTTTCACCTCTCATCTTCTCAATAATTCCCGTAGTTGAAAACCCTTTCAAAATTGGATTAATAACCACCCTTCCGCTGTTGGCCATCACTTCTTTTGCTCCAACAATTTGTTCCAATGTATAATCGCCACCTTTTACAATCACATCTGGCAAAATGTTGGTAATTAAATTCAGTGGTGTATCTTCTTCAAAAAGTATGGCAGCATCTACCATTACCAACGATGCCAAAACCAAGGCACGGCTATTTTCGTTGTTTACCGGCCTTTCCGGCCCCTTTAATCTTTTGGTGGATGCATCGCTGTTAACGCCCACAATTAAATAATCAGCTTCGCTGGCCGCTTGGCTAAGCGATGCAATATGCCCTTCGTGCAAAATATCAAAAACACCATTTGTAAATGATACGGTTCGGCCGTTTACACGCCAAGCCCTTATTTGTTTCAATAAATTGTCAAGCGTAAAAATCTTATTCGGAATAGCTGAGATTTGTTTCAACTGGATGATAATTTTTATTGAGGGAAGGAATAATCAACAAACAAATAAAGCCCAAAATTAGGTTAAGGCTGGTAGAAACGCCCCACATTAACCAACCAAAAGCATAACCATCATTAAAACTGATATGATACATCAGTAATACTTTCGCAATAAAAATCGGGAAAAGGCCAGCACCGCCCGGCAAAAGGATCATGGCTAAACTGGCCAAGGTAAGGGCCGCACATGCAGTGCCCAACCCCAATCCAGCAGTAGCTTCCATGGCTCGAAAGCCAATATAAATTTCAATCAAATACATGGCCCAAATCAGCAATGTATAGCCTATAAATGCAGCTTTATGTTTTAAGTGATTGATGCTGGTAATGCCCTCTTTCAAATTGGCTAAAACGTGTCTTACTTTGGCTACTATTTTATTGTTTTTTGCTCTTTTCAATAACCACCCCAAGCAAAAAACTAAAACAATAACAACGGCACTTATTACCCAGGTCTTCGTCCAATCAAAAGTAGTTCCCTGTTTTTCTAATTGTTCCGCCGCAAACTTTTTTACATTCTTTAATTGTGTAGCAACCGTTACACCAATTAAAATAGCATAACAAAGCAAATCAAAAACCCTTTCCACTACCACCGTTCCAATTAATTTATCGACCGGAATTTTTTCGTAACGCCCTAAAACTGTACACTTTACAACTTCGCCTAACCTTGGAACAAAAGAATTGACCAAGTAACCGATCATAGTACAAGAAAAAGCGTTTGACATTTTTGCATTATAACCCATCGGCTCAATCATAATACGCCAACGTTGGCCACGTGCCCAGTAGCTGAGTAAAGCCATTCCAATAACAGGTACCACTACCCAATAATTCGCTTGTTTTAGCGATTTTATAAAACCAGCTTTTTCATCTGGCTTCATACCGTGAAACTGCCACCAAACCAGCGTTGCACACACCCCTATCAAAACAATATATTGAATAAGCGTAAAGAGCTTTTTCCGGTTCATAGTGCTAAATTAATCCTTGCAATGTAATTCCAAACAATAACACACTAATACTTAAATGGTTATTTATACAAAATTGTTTCGCGTTATATTTTCTACGCAATTCGTTAAACACTAATTTAAAAAGAGTATACACAATTCGGTAACAAAAAAACTATTGTTTTGTTTTTATAAGTGTTTGGGCCGAATCGGATTTTGGCCTATCATCTTCGTCAGGGTCAGACGTTTCTTCTAATTTATCGCCTTCTTTATTACGGCGAAAATGCATCACCGGATTTTCTTGTGTTCCCGTAACGGTAAACGGAATGCCTAAAATGCCAAATGGCGGCAAGCCCAAACGGCCCGTTAAATCCAAACGGCCATCTAAACTTACTTGGCCTTCAAACCTTGGCCTAAAGCCTGCCACTTTCAGTTTTACCCGTTCCATGGTCATTAAGTTATTGGCAATTTTAGTTTTAATATCAATTTTAGAAAGATCGGGGTTTTTAATATCGTCTTTGCCGGTTCCTTTGCTAAGCGCTTCCATCAATTTAAACCCTTTCATTTTCACTTGCTTGATGCTTAAAACGCCACCACCAACCAACGATGGATAAATAGGCATCATGGCATCGTTCAGTTTGCCTTTCAAGGCATAATCCAATGAAACAACACCCTGTGCGCTAGCGGCGGAAGTGGCCATGTCGCGAAAAATCTTTATTTCTTTATATGCTTTTTGAATATCGAAATCACTGGCTTTAATGTGGTAGTCAAAAGTTGCTTTTATGGGCGATTGGCTTTGATAAGTAAGATCCATTATCACCGGCGCATCGATGATGGTAAAACCTGTTTGCTTTAAAATCAGTGTCCCCTTTTGCAATTGCATTTCGCCTTTTCCGTCGGCCAATGTAAGTCCGTTGTACAAAACTTTTTTAACGTCGGCATTAAAAACCATATCCAAATTAACGGGAATAATTATCACACCGCTGGCTGTTTTGCTGGTTGATTGTGTGGCAGATGTTGTTCCGCCGCTGGCAAAAGCCATAAATTCATCCACCGCTATTTGGTTGCTTTTTAAGTTGAAGGTGCCGGTTAGCGGCTCATCTTTAAAAGTATAATTGATCACGTTCGACAAATAACCGTCCAATGCAAAATCCGATTTACCGTAAGTTGCATGAAATTGATCGAACCACATTTTATCTTGCTTAAAACTAAAAGTGCCATCGCTTATTAAAAATGGCTTGGGGAAATATTTGGATTTCACCACCATATCCCGCACTTTTATTTGGCCTTTGTTAAACAGTTTATCATATCGGCCGGCCATTGCATCTTGCTGTGAACCTTTTAATGACACATTCGTTTCCAAATAACCTTTCACGTCTAAGCCATCATAAGCAAAAACCTTATAAATTTTACCCAAATCAATTTTGCCTTTTGAAGAAATATTGTAGGTGATATCATTAAAATTTTTCAATCCGGCGCTTATCATAAAGGGTTGTCCGGCAAAATCAAAAGAAATAGGTTTGATAAAAACACTGGTTGATCCCAATGTGCCGCCGGTATTTACGATGGATGCATCTACTGTTATTTTATTAATTGATTGTGGAGAATATTTTGTGGTGATGGCTCCGTTATTCATTTTTATAGTGGCGCTGGTTACCGGAAATAGCTTTTTCGCCATATTGTATTTGCCTTTGGTAACCACATTTATATCGGCATCACCTTTTAAATCCAAGCTATCCAGCGGATAAAATTTCTTTATTTCGGCCAAATTAAATTTAGTTTGCAGGTTAGCGTCAATATTAATTTCATTTTTCGCATCCAGTCTTATAAAACCCTTTATGTAATTGTTAAGCGCCTGCGCATTAAAGTTTTCCAATGCCAATTGCGCATGTTTATAATTACTGTCTGGGCAAAACGCATGTAGTTTAAAATTGATATTGTTGACACCTTCGGCCAATGAATCTATTTTAAAATATCCGTTTTCTAAGTCAGATGAAATATGGAATGTTGGAATGCTGGCAATTACCGTTTCCATCTTTTTTCCTTTGCCCGCGGTTTTGGTTGCATAGTTTCCATTAGCCAATAAATGCAATGAATATTTACCTTTTATATGAAATTTTTTAAACCCAAATGCTTCGTCCATTTTTTCAAGGTCAATATTTTCGGTATTTACCTTGGCAAAAACGAACGGATGATCGAGCCCGGTTGTATGGACCACGGCATTAAAATAAGCTTTATCAATATTAAAAGCAAGCGAATCCACATCTACATGCAAACTGTCGGTGTTAAGTCCAGGTAATTTTAGGTTGAAATCAAGAAAAAGGTTAATAGCAGGCGTTGTTGCATTTTCGTAATCTACCGAACCGTTTCTGATACCTACATTCATGCTAAAATCAGGCATTGTGCTGGTAGCAGAAATATATTTGCCAGACAGTTTCGCAAAAATGTCCGCTTTTCCGTCTAACGCCACATGGTCTGTCCATTTTAAATAACTTGGTGGCAAAGCGGTAACAACATTATAAAGCCCGGTTTCTTTTGAATCAATCTTAAAATCCATGTCGTAACCATTTTCCAAAAAACCAAATCGACCAGTAAATTGCACTGGCAATCGATTGATTTTCAGATCGTTTTTTGTAAAAATAAATTCAAGCGAGTTGGTATTTATCTGCGTTACAAGGTCGGCACTTATTTTTTGTGATTTTACATAAGGGATGTTGTCGTAGGTAAAATCAAGCGAATCTATTTGTGCATGCGTTTGTAAATTAAATACCGCTTCGCTTAAATCGCCCTTACCGGTATAATTTAAACCTGATGCTTTTATTAACATCGGCAACGAACGGTCGTTATATACCAGCCTGCTTTTTTCTATAATTATTTCTTTTATTTTTAACGAAGGGCTGGAAGTATCCTGCACCGTAGATTTTTCTTTTTTCGAAACGTATACATTGTAATTGGCTTGCCCTAAAGTATCAACCTGAATATTGATAAAAGCATTGGTTAAATAAACTTTGTTGATTTTTGTTCTGGTTTTATAAAGTGACTTCAGGTCGATGCCAAAAGCCAGTTCATCGCAAGCTAACAAAGTGTCGTTTTGAAAAGGAGCGGAGCCTTTCAGCGAAAAATCGTACAGCGTAACGGTAAGCGATGGAAAATGATTGAGGAAAGATAACCTGGCTTTTGAGAAATTTAGTTCGCCTTTTAAATTGGCATTGGCCAATTTCTTAATCTCATTGGAAACCGCGGTAGGAAAAAGATAAGGCAATAAAAAAATTAATAACAACAAAATGCCAAAAGTGGCACCCGTAATTTTGATTGACTTAAAAATTATTTTTTTAACACTGAATTTCATGAAAGAGATATAAACGCAAAACCTAATAAGTTACAATATTAGCTGAAAAATTCGGGATAGAAGGGTTGTCGTTTAGAGAATCGGTTTTAAAAATTCTTTAATCCGGAAGGGGTGATAAAGCGATCAATAGCTTAATATATCTTAAAACGAAATCATTGACTTGCCGTTTGTTTTTATGCCAAGGCATAAATTCTTTTTGCTGTTTGCTTAAATTGAAACAGATTAAATCGTTGCTTTGCTCCATAAAAGCAACAGTTTAAATTTGTTTGGCAAACGGATTTATCTGTTTGATGTTTTTCCCCGAAATTCGCAATCCATAAAAGAAAACCGCAGATACAATGGCAGAAGTAATAAAAATGCCCCGCTTGAGCGACACTATGACCGAAGGTGTTATTGCCGCTTGGCATAAGAATGTGGGCGATTCCGTAAAAAAAGGTGAATTGCTGGCCGAAATTGAAACAGACAAAGCAGTACAAGAATTAGAAAGTTATAAAGATGGTGTGCTTTTGTACATTGGCGTGCCAAATGGCGGCAAATTACAAGTAGACAGCGTACTGGCCATTTTGGGTGAAAAAGGCGAAGACATAAGTGCATTGACCGGCGGCGGCGCAAAACCAGTTGACAGCCAAAAGCCGGCAGTTGACAGTAAGCCCGAGGCCAGCAAGCCTGCACCTAAAGCTCCGGCATCTGCCAACCAACCACCGTCATCTAAACTAGATATTTCAAAAATTGAGGAAGTGGTGTTAATGCCACGCCTTAGTGATACCATGACCGAAGGTGTGGTTGCCGCATGGAACAAAAATGTTGGCGACACCGTAAAAAAAGGCGAGAGCAATACTAAAGTTGCTGAACCAAGTGCGTGCCAATAAAAAAGA
>CAWJTH010000111.1:0-49600 GCA_963845495.1 uncultured Chitinophagaceae bacterium | reverse complement strand
ACCGAATAAATATTAAAACAAGCGATGGTCATCAATATGTTTCTGATTATGTCGCCGTTAAAAAAACGCCGTCAATCGACAGTATTACTTGGGTTCAAAATAACGATGTAAATATTTATGTTAACTCACATGATCCAACCAATTCTACCAAATATTATAGATGGGATTATGTTGAAACATGGGAATACCTTTCTCCACTCGAAGGTGAATTGGGGTTAAATGGCAATAATATTATTTATGTTGATTCTACGACACAAACACATAAATGCTGGATCGATAGCCTGTCTACACATATTCTTATCGGCACTTCCGCCGCATTAAATGCAGATGTAATTAGCCATCAGCCGATTCAAACAATAATTAAAGACGACGAGCGCCTAACGGTGCGTTATAGCATGTTATTAAGCCAATATGGTATAACATCAGACGCGTATAATTATTGGTTGGTAATACAAAAAAATTCACAGCAATTGGGTTCGCTTTTCGATTTGCAACCATCACAATTAACCGGTAATATTCATCCAATTACAAATCCAAATGAACCGGTAATAGGATTTGTTGGGGCATCGACAACACAACAAAAGCGGATTTTTATTAATCACGCAGACGTACCTGGTTGGACAACATATATCCCACACCAAGATTGCGGTGTAACAACAATTATAAGTGGTTTTATTTACTATTACCCCAATCCTGATTTTGGCCCTTATTATTTTTCAGGCGCAGGATCGCTAGTAATAGCCAGAAAAGAATGCGTGGATTGTAGGGTTAAAGGCGGCGTTAACATTACACCTTCATTTTGGTAATTAAACAAAACAATGAGAATAAATAAAATTTTGTCGGGCATTCAATTAAAGAAGAAAATAGCGCTATTCGGCAGTTTATTTTTGTTGTTACAAACAATAGTAATTGCACAAGATAAAAAATTAGAGGAATTAAAAACCCAATTTGAAGCATATCAAATAAACCATTTAAATGAAAAAGTATTTATTCATACAGACAAGTCTTTTTATTTAGCAGGTGAAACTATTTGGTTTAAAGCCTATGTTGTGGATGGTTTTTTTAACAGGCCATTGGCACTCAGTAAAGTGCTTTATATTGAAATAATTGATAAAAATCTAAAGCCTATTTTACAAACAAAAGTTACGCTAGATAGTGCTATGGGTAATGGTTCTATTGCTATTCCAATATCAATTACATCAGGCAATTATATATTACGAGCTTACACACAATGGATGAAAAATTTTAGTGCAGATTATTATTATGAACAATCTATTGCAATTGTGAATACTGTTCGAGAAATGCCATTGCCGGCGGATAGCCCTTCTAAAAAAATTGATTTTCAATTTTTTCCGGAAGGTGGGAATTTAGTCGCCGGCCTCACATCTAAAATAGCTTTTAAGGCTACAGATGATTTTGGCAATGGAATTAATTGTAACGGATCGATTTTAAATGATAAAAATGATACCATTACAACATTTAAAAGTTTAATATTTGGAATGGGTAATTTTACATTTACCCCTCAAAAAAATGAAAAATATAAGGCAATAATAAAAGCTGGAAACAATGAGATTATTTCCCAAAGCCTTCCTATAATTTATAATAGTGGATATGTGATTAATTTAATAGAAGCCGCTGACAATCAGCTAATTATAACTATAAATTGTACGTCAGATTTTGCCAATTCGTTTGTTTATCTTTTCGCTCATTCTCATCATCTAATTAAATCAATTCAGACCGCTACACCTATTAACGGAAAAGTTGTATTTACAATTAATAAAAAAGATTTGTTGGATGGCATCTCGCATTTTACCATTTTTAATAGTGAAAAAAAACCAATATGCGAACGCCTATATTTTAAACAACCAACATCTAAATTGCTTATTAACGCTAATATAGAAAAGCTAAATTATAATGCTAGGGGAAATATAAATTTAAATATTGGTATAACAGATCAATCCAACATTCCAACTTCGGCTAATTTATCAATGTCGGTTTTTTTAATTGACTCATTGCAGCCGCCAACTTATGCAAATATCGAAAGCTATTTATGGTTATGTTCTGATTTAAAAGGGAAAATAGAATCACCTGATTATTATTTTAATGATAAAAATATAAATGTTAATACTGCAGTGGATAATTTAATGCTAACGCAAGGTTGGCGTAGGTTTAATTGGGATGATATTTTGCAAAACAAAAAACAATATTTTGAATTTATACCAGAATACGAAGGGTTGGTTATAAATGCGAAAATTATTGATAAAGCATCAAGTTTACCTATTAAAAATGTGGTAGGATATTTAAGTGTTCCCAATAAGTCATTTCATTTTCTTAATGCCATAAGCGATACGGATGGTAAAATGAAATTTAATTTAAATAGATTGTACGGCAACAATGAAATAATTACTCAGACAGATAATAAAAAAAATAATTATCAAATAGATATTGATAATCCATTTTCCAATGCGTTTTCAACAAAAAAAGTTGACGCATTTAAATTATCAAGCAATTTTAAAGACGATTTATTACAACGACATATCGGCATGCAAGTACAGCATACATATCATATTCAGGAAAACAAAAAGTTTATTGAAGCCTATAAGTCCGACACTACTGCATTTTACGGTTCACCAACTTTTACATTTAATTTAGATGCCTTTACACGTTTTAATACAATGGAAGAAGTTATTAAAGAATTTGTTACAGATGTACAGTTACGGACAAAAGGAAATGAATCTTATTTCAGGGTATATGACCGGGGAACGCAAGCTTTTTTCGATACCGATCCTTTATTGCTAATTGATGGCGTGCCGATAATGGATGCCAATAAAATCGTTGCCTTCGACCCATTAAAAATCCAAACCATTGATGTCATTTCAAACAAATATTATTTAGGAGCATTAACTTACGACGGAATAATTAGTTTTAGAACTTACAATGGCGATTTGGCTGGTTATCAATTAGATCCAAACGCAGTGGTGCTACAATATGATGGATTGCAGCAACAGCGAGAATTTTACAACCCAAAATATGAAACAGAAAACCAACAACAAAGTCGCATTCCCGATTTTAGAAATACGCTTTGTTGGAAGCCGGATTTAAAAACGGATTACACCGGTAAAACATCGGTTAATTTTTATACATCCGACCTTGTGGGAAAATTCGCAATTGTTATTCAGGGCATTACAAAAACCGGCAAATCAGGTAGCTCAATTTCAACTTTTGAAGTGAAACCTTAAATTCAAGTAGTGGGATTAAAAATACGAGGCATCTGCCATCTGAAAATTTTATCTTCGCCGCCCACAACAACAAAAAATGATACAGATACAATTGATACGGGAAAAGGCGGATTGGATCAAAGAACGCTTGGCCGTAAAAAATTTTAAGGAAACCGGATTGGTTGACGAAATAGTGGAACTGGATTTGCAACGCCGCAAAAACCTAACCATCATTGAAGAAAATAAGGCGAAGCAAAACGAAATCAGCAAGTCGATTGGACAATTGATGCAACAAGGCAAAAAAGATGAAGCCGAGCAAAGTAAGCAAACAGTAGCTAAGTTAAAAACCGAAATCGCCGCATCAGAAGAAGCATTAAAACAAATAGAAAAAGACCAGTTTGGTAAATTGGTTCAATTGCCAAATTTACCGGCAGCAGAAGTTCCGTTGGGTAAAACACCCGAAGAAAATGTGGAAATCAGCAAGGGTGGAACTATTCCTACATTAGCCGCAAACGCAGTACCACACTGGGATTTATGCAAAAAATACAACTTGATTGATTTTGAATTGGGTAATAAAATAACGGGTAGTGGTTTTCCCGTGTATATTAATAAAGGCGCAAAATTGCAGCGGAGCTTGATCCAGTATTTTTTGGATTTTAATACCGAAGCCGGTTACACAGAATATTTGCCGCCGTTTATGGTAAATGCCGATAGTGCTTTTGCCACCGGACAATTGCCCGACAAAGAAGGCCAAATGTATTTTGCAACGGAAGATAATTTTTACCTGATTCCAACTGCCGAAGTGCCGGTGACAAATGTGTACCGTGACACAATTTTAAAGGATACCGATTTGCCCATAAAAATGACCGCCTATTCACCATGTTTCCGCCGCGAAGCGGGCAGTTATGGTAAAGATGTGCGGGGTTTAAACCGGGTGCATCAGTTTGAAAAGGTAGAAATTATCCAAATCACCCATCCCGACGAAAGTTATAAAGTGTTGGACGAAATGGTTGCACACGTTGAAAAATTATTGCAAAGCTTGGAATTGCCATACCGCATTTTGCGCCTTTGTGGTGGCGATATGGGTTTTGCCTCTGCCATTACTTACGATTTTGAAGTGTACAGCGCCGCCCAGCAACGCTGGTTGGAGGTGAGCAGCGTCAGCAATTTTGAATCCTTCCAAACCAACCGAATGAAGTGCCGTTTTAAAAGCGAAGGTGGTAAAACACAACTTTGCCATACGCTAAATGGAAGCTCTTTGGCGCTTCCACGTATTGTTGCTTCTTTGCTGGAAAACTGCCAAACCGAAGAAGGCATTAAATTGCCACAAGTGTTGGTTAAATATTTTGGAAAAAACCTTGTGAATTGATTATTAAGCGTTTAGTTCTATAATTTCTTCAGTTTTTTGATTACAAGCAAATATTCCAGCCACATTTATGGCGGGGATATTTGCTTGTAATATATATATAAAATTGTGTTATGGTATAGTTTTTTGGACGGTTAATTGTAAACCAGCAACTACCATGAAAAAGCTATTCTTTACTATTGCAACAGTTATAATTGCAGTAGCCGCATCTGCTCAAAAAAGCGACAAGCCAATTATTTATAGCATCGGCATACACGCTGCCATCCCAACTGGCGATCTTTCTACCATATCGGGGTTTGGTTATGGCTTTTCAGTGCAAGGCGAATACAAAATAATACAGCCGCTTGGGTTAACCGGCTCCATCGGTTTCTTAAACTATGCAGGCAAAACTATAAACGTTGGCGGCAACACTTACAGTTATAGTTCTACTACACAAGTACCGGTTTTAGTGGGCGCAAGGTTTTATTTTAATGATAAGATTTATGCTACCGGCCAATTGGGTTTCAGTTTTTTTAATAACGGTCTTGGCACCGCGTTTACGTATGCGCCAGGTATCGGAACCAAGTTGGGTTATCGTTTTGATGGAACTTTGCGCTATTTGGCATCTTCTAAAAATGGTGGCACATTTTCCAGCCTTGATCTTCGCGTTGCGTATAATTTTTAAACTATTTCAAATTAGTTATAAAAGCCTGCATCAAAGTTTTTTGCGTTTAACAGCGCCGTCTCATTTTCCCATCGCCTCATAAATCGCATCTTGGATAGTTGCACGGATCCTTGTTTTTGATATTTGACTGCTTTCTACAGGATTTACGCGGTTGCTCATAAAAATATACACCAAGTTAACGGCGGGATCTACCCAAATGCAAATACCTGTAAAACCAGTATGGCCATATGTAAGTGGACTAACTTTTTTGCTTAAGTAAGATTGGTGTGATGTATTTACAAACTGGTCTTTTTCAGGTTTGTCCCAACCCATACCACGGTTACTAATGGGCGAATGATAGCCAGTAAACCAATCGATTGTCTCTTTTTTTAAATATTGCTTGCCGCCAAATGTTCCTCCGTTTAACAGCATTTGGTACAAAATGGCCAAATCGTAGCCATCGCTAAAAAGCCCAGCATGCCCGGCTACATTGCCAAACATGGCCGCACCAGGGTCGTGCACATAACCGTGTATCATTTGGCGACGAAACCCTTTTTCAACTTCCGTTGGCGCCACTTCGCTATTGGCAAAATGCTCAAATGGTTTAAACCCGGTGGTGCGCATGCCCAGTGGATTGTAAAATGTTTCTTTCACATACACGTCCAAAGGCTTGCCTGTAATAGCTTCCACAATTTTACCCATTAAAATAAAATCGTTATCGCTATAAATGTATTTCATTTCCGTAGTGTTCACTACACTGGTTTTAATAATTTCAAACATGGTATCAACATAATCGTTGCGCATGTAAAAACTATCAGCTACAGGCACGTTAAATCCGGGTGAGGGATGATCGGCAAAAACAGTTTTGAACGGAATGCCGTTTTTATCTTCCACATTTTTATAAAAAGGAATGAACGAAACCATTCCAGCTTGGTGCAGTAATAAGTTTTCAACCGTCAAATTTTCTTTGTTGCTACCTTTTAGCCATGGCAAATAAAAACCAATTTTTTGTTTCAAATCCAGCTTTCCATCTTCCCACAATTTCATTACCGAAACATTGGTGGCGGAAATTTTTGTGCAAGAAGCAAGATCGTACAGCGTATTGGTGGTAATGGGCAAACCACCATCATAAGTTTGGTGGCCATACGCTTTTTGGAAAGCCAATTTTCCATCTTTCAAAACAGTTACAACACAGCCTGGTGCTACTTTTTGAGCGATGGCATCTGCGGCAAGCGAATCTATTTTAGCCGTCATTTTTACTAAATCTAAGCCAATTGTTTTTGGATCGGCCACAGGCAATTCATTTCTTTCCACAATGCCGTCGCCAAATTTAAAATCGCTGCAGACGGTAACGGGCAAAGTACCTTTCGCAGGAAATTTGCCCATCAGCCAATTTGCGGCGGCTTGGTGGAAAACGGAATCGTCTTCGTAACAAACCACTAAATTTTTGCTGTCGCAGAAATTTTTAATGGAATAGCAATTGCCAAACACCATTACTAACGTATTGGGGTTTATTTTTTCGATATTATGAATCGTTTCAATAATTGATTGCGAGATGCCAAAGTTGTTTTTGGGGAAGCGGTTGATGTTGTGCAAGCTGATGATAACACGATTGTATTTGGCCAGTTTTTTAATGGTTGCATTTGTGTCGACGGGAGATAAATCAATCACATCCGCTTGCAATGAATCTTTCAAAATATTGGTTAATTCGTCAGCTCCTTTCATGTTTAGCGATAAATAAGCAATATTTTCCCGCTGCTTTCTACTTTTTACTTTTTCATTTTTAGTTGGAAGAAAACCATCGTTCAACCTCACAACCGTTAATGCATTTTCCGCCACTTCTTTTCGCAAAGCGGCTACATTTTTATTTAAATCTTGGGTTAAATTCGTCGTATCAATAACATTCGTTTTGCCCACCACATATTGGTATTTGGCTAGCAAAACCCGTTTGCATTTGTCGTTTATTTCTTCCCAGCTCAGGCGTTTGTTAGTAACGGCTTCTTCAATTTTATTGATGGCCAAAGGCACATCTCCGGGTAAACACAACATATCATTGCCCGCAATCATACTTTGTACAGCAGCCTCGCCCCGTGGATAATATTTTGCAACACCTTGCATTTCAAGCGCATCGGTAAACGTTAGGCCGTCGTAACCCAATTTATTTCGCATTAAAGTGGTGATGTTATTATAAGAAAGCGAAGTCGGTCTGTTTTTGGTGGAATCGATAGCGGGGATAGATAAATGCGCCACCATTACGCTGCCAATTCCTTTGTTAAACACTTCCCGAAACGGATACAATTCCAACGAATCAAGCTGGCCCATGCTTTTATTAATAACGGGCAAATCCAAATGACTGTCTACATCCACATCGCCGTGGCCAGGAAAATGTTTGGCGCAAGCCATCACGCCATTGTCTTGCATGCCTTGCATGATGCGGCTACCAAACAACGCTACTTTGTATTTATCTTCCCCAAAGCTGCGGATGCCGATGACCGGATTGTTTGGATTATTGTTGATATCGACCACGGGTGCATAATTTACATGCACGCCAATGCGCTTGCATTGTTCGGCAATGGCTTTGCCAACTTTGTAAGCATATTCCGCATCGGGCGTAGCGCCAATCGTTAACTGGTAAGGCAAATTTTGCACGTCGGCAAAACGCATGCCCAAGCCCCATTCGGCATCCACGGTTACCATAATCGGCGTTTTTGCCATGCCTTGAATACGGTTTAGCAAAGCGGCCTGCTGTTGCGATGTGCCTTGAAACAAACAAACAGCACCAATATTGTATATTTTAACCAAGCTATCTACCTGTGCATCAAAAAAAATTGGCTGGCCATCTTTGGTGGAAGATGTGCGCACCACCATTAGCTGCGCAATGCGTTGTGCCGGCGTTAAGCTGCTAAAAACGCTATCTGCCCAATTTTTTGCAGCATCATTATTTTGGGAAAACGAAAAACGAGAAATGCATAACAATAAAACAATATAGCAGATACGTTTCATGGAATATTCAATTTGCTCTAAAAATAAGCAACTATGCCTAAAATGCGTACGAGTATTGTTCAAATCCGCAAAAAATTGCAAAAAAATCCTGCTATTTGCGTTTTTAATGAGACTTTAAACTAATGGAAAACTTGCTTGTCTATCGTTGTATTGCCGCTAAAGCAATTATTCCAATATTCTAAAAACCAAAATCAACATGTTTTTGAAACGCCTGCTGTTTGCCGTTGCATTTTTACAAATTGTTTATGTTGCCAAAGCCCAAAACGGGAAGCTAACTATTGGGCTGAGCAAGCAGGTTTTAATAATTGGTGATACATTAGAAATAGATGCAGATTATATTGTGGATAGTACTAAACTACCACCTTACACTTTGCAATGCATTGCCGAAAATGAAACGGGCGGCACCACCAAAATGCGTTGGCCCATGTTTAATGGACAAACAACCAGTCAATTACTAATAACAGATTCATTACCCAAAGGCCATTATAAACTGTATTTTGCTGTGCAACCAAGGTTTTTTAAAATATATGGAACAGTAAACGAGCCAAAGAAGCAAACAATGATTAATTCTAGTTTGATGACCAGTGGCGGCAAATGGTTGATAGAGCAATTGCCTGTGGCCGATGATGGCAGTTTTTTGGTAAAAAGCACTTTGTTTGAAAATAATGCTACTGTAATTTTTTCAAAAATGGGCAAAAAAGGAGGCGACTTTTTAGATGTCAGCATTAAAAGTTTTTTAGACTCAACGTTTGAGCCAGTGGCGGTTGTAACCAAAGAAATTGTGGTTGGCCCAATTGCCGATACAACCATCCACGAGAGAAATACGCCTTCCAAACAAGATTCGCTTAAATTTCAAGAGCCGTCTGCCTTGCCAAATGTAATAGTGGTGGGCAAAAAGAAAACGCAAGGCGAAGTGTTCAATCAAACATATTCAACCGGCCTTTTTCAAGATATGAATGAGCGGGTTTTTAGTTTGCTAGATGATCCAAGTGCCAATTCAGGCGGCGATATTTTCCAGTATTTGCAAGGCCGTGTGGCCGGATTGCAAATTAATAATCCTTATGGTGGCGACCCAACCGCAAAAATGCGTGGCGACAATATGTATTTTTATTTAGATGAAATTCGAGTGGAAGGCTCGGTATTGTCGTCGGTTCCTATTTCGGATATTGCGATTGTAAAAGTATATCCACCGCCATTTTTTGGAAACCCGGGCGGCGGTGGCGGCGGTATTGGCATTTACACCCGGCGTGGTGATTATGTTGTACCTGGCAGCGGAAAACATGTTTTCCAAGTGAAGGGTTATACGCCGATTGTTACGAAGTTGATGGTTAGATAATGAGAGCAAGTAATTGGGTAAATAAGTAAATGGGTAATTAAGCCTTGTGGTATGTTTATCACAATTACTTAATTACCCATTTACTTATTTACCGTTGTACGAAAATATTTTAAACCATCGCCGGCAATTCCACCCAGGCCTCATTTTCCTTCAACAATTCAATCAACTCGTCCACGGCAATTTCGCTGTTGATATTTTTCTTAACGATGTCCTTGCCTTTATACAAAGTTATTTTGCCAATGCCGCTGCCCACGTAACCAAAATCGGCATCGGCCATTTCGCCGGGCCCGTTTACAATGCAGCCCATAATCGCAATTTTTACACCTTTTAAATGGTTGGTGCGGCTGCGTATTTTGGCGGTGGTTTCTTGCAAATCAAACAAAGTGCGGCCACAACTTGGGCAGCTAATATATTCTGTTTTTGAAATGCGGGTACGCGTAGCTTGCAAAATGCCAAAGGCTGTGGAATTGATAAATCCTTCAATCGTTTGGTTGTTTAGATAATTTCTGCCAGACGAATTCATGTTTTCGCTAACAACTTGCAGCTTGTAGCTTTCGGCTTTCTGCTTGTAGCTTGCTGCTGTCATTCCCAAGCAAATCCCGTCGCCCATCCCGTCTAATAAAAGAGCGCCGGTTTCGGTAGCAAAATGAATTAAATGCTCATCCGGTGTTTGCCAATTGCTATCTGTTACCAAAATAACAGGGTTTTTAATGTAGTGTTTCGCCAGTTCGCCAAACGTTCTTCTAACTGATTGCATGGCATTTTTTTCTTGGCTTGATAAGCACAGTACAACTGTTTTGTTTTCACCCAAAGCTTGTAATTTTTCTATGTCTTCCAGCAGCATTTCATCCTTGGAAAAACAATCTACCATTACAAAATTCATTACGGGATGTTGCAGTTCGGCTATCTTAAAATCTTCTTCATTAAAAATGGGAAAGTAAGTGCTGTCATCTATTTCAGCATTCCAAGCACTGGCTTCGATGATTATTTTCAACGTGCCGGGCAAAGCAAAATTTACCGTTTTATTTCCGGTGAAAACATAATCAGCCGCCGCATCAGCAATGTTCCATTTATCGGTTATTTCATCATATTTATAGCCAATATTTTCCAGCGAAGCTGGCGTAATGCTATCCAATTTTGAAAAGTCGGCCACCACAACCGGCACATGTTTTCCGCCGATATTGGCAACCTCAAAAGTTTCGCGACGATGGTAGGATGGCGGTTGATGGATGGCAGATGGCAGTTGTTTCTCAGTAGTCAGTTGTCCGTGGTCAGTTGTCTGTCCGCCACTCGCCACCCGCCCACTGCCATCCGAATATCTTTTCACTAAATCCTTACAAACCGGAATTTCCAGTTCGGGATCTTCGGTTAGTGAAACTCGGATGGTATCGCCAATGCCATCTTCCATTAAAGTGCCTATACCGATGGCGCTCTTTATGCGACCATCTTCACCATCACCAGCTTCGGTAACACCCAAATGCAGCGGATAAATTTCGCCAAATTCTTCATCCATCTGGCTGATTAACATACGATAAGCTTGCACCATCACTTGTGGGTTGCTAGCTTTCATGCTTAAAATAATTTGGTGGTAATTTTCGCCCCTCGCAATGCGCAAAAATTCCATAGCGCTTTCCACCATACCCATCGGCGTATCACCGTAACGGCTCATAATGCGGTCGCTTAAACTGCCATGGTTGGTGCCAATGCGCATAGCCGTGCCATATTCTTTACAAATTTTTAGCAACGGGGTAAACCTTTCGCGGATGCGGTCAATTTCTTCCAAATATTCCGCATCGGTATAATCAAGTTGTTCAAATTTCTTTTTATCGACGTAATTACCTGGGTTCACCCGAACTTTTTCAACAATGCGGGCAGCGATTTCTGCAGCATTTGGGGTAAAATGGATATCGGCCACCAACGGCGTAAAGTATCCGCGTTTGTGTAATTCATTTTTTATATTCAGCAGGTTTTCTGCCTCTTTTTTTGATGGAGCAGTGATGCGCACCAATTCAGCACCAGCTTCAATGCAACGGATGCTTTGTTCCACCGTTCCCAATGTGTCCATCGTGTCGGTGGTAGTCATGGTTTGTATGCGTATGGGTTGATAATTGCCCAATAAAAGATCCCCGATTTTTACTTCTTTGGTTTTCAGCCTTTTATATTCCGTAAGCGATTCGCAATAAGATTGCAACATGATATTTTGCTTTGTGCAAAGAAACGAAAGGATTGGCTAAAAGCACGGAGTGAAAAATTTAAAGCTTCATGTAGCAACTAACATTTTATTGTTAATTTTTTTTATCAAATAAGCTTAGTCGATATAATAAATTAACAAAACTATCTAGCAAATTGCTATTATTGTTGATGCGAAGGAAAAACGACATCTTGCTAAAGGCTGCTTTTGAAGAGGCATTTCCAGATTTATTGCGTTTCTTTTTTAGGGATGCCGATACCATTTTTGATATGCAGCGTGGGTTTGAGTTTATGGACAAAGAACTAAACGAGCTATTTCCAGAACTTGAAAAGCAAGGCGGTTCCCGTTTTGTAGATATGTTGGTAAAAATTTGGTCTATTGCTGGAAACGAAGAATGGATGCTGATCCATTTGGAAATACAGGATAAAGAAGATAAAAACTTCGGAAGGCGTATGTTCCAATATTTTTATCGTATTTATGACCGTTATGATGTGCCGATTGCCGCATTAGCTGTGTTTACCGGAAATCAATTGACAACTGAAAATAAATTCGAATACAATTTTCTTGATACAGCATTGCATTATCGTTATAAAACTTACCATATCCTAAGCCACACCCAAGAAGAATTGCTTGCAATGAATAATCCTTTTGCGTTAATTGTGTTGGCAGCGCAAAAAGCGTTGTTGACTAACAAAATATCAGACACAGAATTGGGAGAACAAAGATTGATGATTGCCCGTGCGTTAATTAATAGTAAATGGTACGATAGTGAACAAATAAGGCGTTTTCTTTATTTCTTAAAGACGTTTATACGTATTGAAAATCCAATTTTAAATAATAACTTTGATGTAGAAACAGAATCATTAACCGGCAAACAAAGTGTTATGGGTATTATAGAAACAATAAAAATGTTGGAAAGAGAGGAAGGTTTTGAAAAGGGTACTGAGCAAAAAAGCCGTGAGGTAGTTGTTAATTTATTACAAGCTAATGAATTTACGGTTGCTACAATTGCCAATTTTGCAAGTGTTACCGAAGCATTTGTAGAAAATGTTAAGAAAGATCTGAATCTATAAATAATTAAGCTATAATTTCAACCGCATATAAACCACCGCAGGCAACGGGTTTTCATAATAAGCGTCTACTTCTTCAAACCCTAAATTTTTATACAATTGCAAGGCAGGAACCAAACGCTGCAAGGTGTCTAAAACCATTTCTCTAAAACCCATTTCTTTTGCTTTTTCAATAATGGCAATAGATAACATTTTGCCGATGCCAAAACCTGAAAAAGTTGGTAGTACGAACAACCTTTTCATTTCGCAAACAGTTTCAGATTTCTTTCTAAGTGCCACCATACCAACCAGTTGGCCATCTTTTTCAGCCAGCAACAGGCAGCCATTGGCACCACCGTACATTTTTGGTAATGAGGCTAATTCTGTTTCAATTTGTTGAAAACTTAAATCTTCACCCAAAAATTTTGTATAGGCTATAATCAGATGTTTGGCAGCCTCATATTGGGCGGGGGAACTTGCTTCTAAAATATTCATTTGAAAAATCGATCTTCCAAAATTATTGTGTTTCAAGGTTTCTGAACGTGTAAAGCGGAATCAAAATTTCCGGCGTTACCTTTGCCCCATGATTTCGATTGATAATAAACTGGTAAGCGATGAATTGGTTGAAGAGCAATTTGTTTGCGATTTAAATAAATGCAAAGGCGGCTGTTGCGTGGATGGCGATGCGGGTGCCCCGCTTGACAAAGATGAATTGAAAAGAATTGACGAAGTTTTTGAAGCGGTAAAGCCATATTTAACCCCAGAACATTTGGCCGAAATCGATAAACAAGGCCGATATGTGTACGATCAAGAATTTGGTTGGGTAACGCCTGCCATTAACGGCGGCATTTGCGTGTATGCCACTACTGATAAATGGGGTATTGTAAAATGTGGCATTGAACAAGCTTATAATGATGGTAAAATAAAATGGAAAAAACCTATCAGTTGCCATCTTTTCCCTGTTCGCATAAGTTTAAGCAAAAACAAAAAAACAGAATATGTGAACTATGAGCCCCGGCCAACTTTGTGTGCACCAGCCTGTAAATTGGGTAAAAAACTAAAGGTTCCCGTTTATCAATTTTTGAAAGAACCTTTGATTAGAAAATACGGCGAGGAGTTTTATGAAGCATTGGATGCCGTTGCCAAGGATTATTTTGAGATAAATAAATAAGCCAAAGAAGTTACAAGATACAAGCTGCAAGTTGCCTTGCTGATATAGTTTAATTGCCTCTGTGCAAAATCTGTGAATCTGTGGCAACAATAAATTTTGTGTCATTACCAAATTTGGACTGCTATTTTATTTGGCCTATTTTTACGCCCATAAATATAATTGTATGAAAGTGCCTTGGTTTATACCGATGATATTGTTGGATATATTTGCTGTTATGAATTTAATTAGCTCGTTTGTGGTAGGTCCAACTTGGAAATTTGTCTTGTCGCTTGTGGGCGTTATTGCTTTCACAATCGGTTCAATTATAACTGGTGGCTATTTAATTCGCCAAGGCGATTCAGCAAATCACCACTAATAAGATGGCAGATGGCGGTTTTTGGATGGCCGACCGCTTATAGTCAGTCCAGTTCTTGTACAAACACAGGTAGAAGTTTGATTAAATATTCTATCTGTGTTTGATAATAATGAATTTTTCCGCCATCCGCCATCCGCAAACTGTCATCTGCCAACTATGTCCTCCACCGCTTCAAGTTTTCTTGCTAAAAGCACCGTTAAAGCTGCTGATCTTAACCATCGGCGGACTATTAATTTTAATATTGGTAAGTATAATGCCGTTGTGCCACAAGGCAAAAAGCAATTTGCCTTATTGGAAAAAGCAAGGCAACGTGCTAAAGACTTGAAATGGAAGGCGATAGAAAATCTAGATAAAAACCTAGAATCTTTCGAAAATAAACTTACTGGCCGTGGTGGTAAGGTGATTTGGGCGGAGGATGCACAGCAAGCATTAAACGAAATCTTGAAAATTTGCCAAGCCGCCAATTGCAAAACGGTGGTAAAAAGCAAAAGCATGGTTACGGAGGAATTAAAGCTGAACCATTTTCTTGAAGCGAATAATATTGAAAGCGTAGAAACAGATTTGGGTGAATACATCCAGCAATTAGATGGCGAGCCGCCCTACCATATTGTAACGCCAGCCATGCACAAAAGCAAGGAAGATGTGGCCCGCTTATTTGCCAATAAATTGGGAACGGAACCCAATTTAAATCCTACGCAATTGGCCTTGGTGGCTAGGCATAAACTTCGCAGTAAATATGTGGAAGCTGAAGTTGGCGTTACTGGTGCCAATTTTTTAATAGCCGATACCGGCAGCATCGCCATTACAGAAAATGAAGGAAATGCCCGCCTTAGTTGTGCTTTCCCAAAAATACACATTGCCATTGTTGGCATTGAAAAAGTAATCCCATCACTTACAGATCTGGCCTTGTTTTGGCCTTTGCTCTCTACTTTTGGAACTGGACAAAAAGTAACCAGTTACAACACAATTGTGAGTGGCCCACGCCAAAAAAACGAGACAGATGGGCCGGAACAGATGTATGTGATTTTGCTGGATAATGGCCGCACGAATTTGTTGGCTGACCCAATTGCCCGAGAGGCCTTGTATTGTATCCGTTGTGGAGCTTGCCTAAATGCTTGCCCGGTATACAAAAATATTGGCGGACATAGTTACGAAACAACTTACAGCGGCCCGATTGGCAGCGTAATTACGCCGCATTTAAAAGACCAAAAAGATTACAAACATCTAAGCTACGCTTCATCGCTTTGCGGTAATTGTACGGAGGTTTGTCCGGTAAAAATTAATTTGCACGAATTGTTATTGCATAATCGCCACGAAGCGGTGACTGAAGGCGAGAGCTCGTTAAGCGAACGACTGGCTTGGAAAGCTTGGCAACAAGCCAGCATGCACCGAGGCATGATGAACATGGGCAACGGAAAATTAAAAAACTGGGTGGTAAACAGCGTGTTTAAAGGCTGGACGGTACACCGCAGCAAGCTTGATTTTTCACAGAAAACATTTAATGAAATGTGGAAGGATGCGCATCCAGAAAGTTAATTTTCTTACGTTATTCATTAATTATCAATATATTATTATGATTTGAAAGTCAAAGTAGACAGCGAAGACGATCATTACTAATACTATTGATAAATTTGAAAGACAGATCTATCATCAATAATAATAGAAGAATAAGGCATTTAGTGAGAAACTAATGTGCAGACTGCAAAGCCAATCAACAAAATAACCAATGGCAGCAATACACCTATCATTAGCATAAGTTTTCCTGTTTTTCGTTGCTTTTCATCTGGGCTGAAAAGTTTTACAATTCCAAAAATAATCAACAGCATCCAAGCAATTAGGTATAACATTAAGATACTTTTTATCGAATGTTTAATTTTACTGTGCTGCAAGTAGTTACACCAATCAAAAAAAGAGTCAATCCTGATAGTAGAAAGTATTTAGCCCAGTCTTTTTCTTTTGCAATTAACATTACAAAGCCAATAAAAAAACATAAAACGCCTAACCCTAATTCAGCAATTCCAAATCCGGCCGGATCAAAACCGCCCGCATTTATTCCAAAAACAAACGATAAAACAATACCAATACCAAAAATTCCGAAAAACTTTTTCATTATTAGAATTTACTTTTATAATTAAGCTGCGGGTAACTTTTATAATCAGTTGGGTGCTCTAATTTATTTCACTTAAAACAGGCTCACCGCCCGTTAATTCTTTCAATTTCAATTCTTTATCATCCCGATAAAATAAATTCATTGTTTCAAAAGGAATAATTCGGCCATCTTTATGTACAATATGTACGCAGCTTTTTTTAATGGCCCGCACATCAAAATCGTACGCATCAATAAACCGCATAATAATAATGCGGAATAGATTTTCATAACTTAAACCTGGCGCATAAATATCTGGCAAACAGCAAAGCAACTGTGTCATATTCGTTTCCACCCTGTCTACAGAAATACCTGTGCTAAAAATGGAAATCAATTGCTCCGCCAAAGTAGCATCTTGTTCATAAATAATGGTGTTCCTTTTACTATTATCCAATAAAATGGCAGGGTCAATATATCTCGTTAACGGAAAAACCTGGCCTTTTAATTTTAGTGCGTAGCCCATCACCAAAGCATCCGGGTTGCAAGGAACCGGGATTAAATCGTTTGGTTGAAATACATTTGTTTGGTCTAAAATTTTTTGGCGCACATCGGTAAGCGTAATTCGGTCCGTTGCTGGATCAAAGTTTTCTAACCTTCCCGCCACTTGTGTCGGCTGGAAAGTAACACCGCGAACACAACGCTGTTGCAATGCAAAATCTACAATCTTGCCGATTTCGTCATCGTTCAAATCTTTTTGCAGCGTTACTACCAAAGTAGTAGACAAATTTAATTCATTCAATTTCTCCAAAGCTTTTACCCGAATATCACTCAAATCCTTACCACGTAAGGTTTTCAACGTTTCGGGCTTAAAGGAATCGAACTGTAAATACAACTCAAAGTCAGGCATATAAGTAGCCAAACGTTCTGCAAAGCCCGGGTCGTTGGCAATGCGGATGCCGTTGGTATTTACCATGATGTGCTTAATAGGCTTGGTTTTAGCAATATCCAAAATCTCAAAAAATTGCGGATGGATGGTCGGTTCGCCGCCGCTTATCTGCACCACATCGGGTTGGCCTTCATTGCGCACAATAATATCCAGCATTGTTTCTACTTCTTCCACTGTGCGGTGGCGGCCATAATGCGGGCTGCTCATGGCATAACAAGTTGGGCAGCTCAAATTGCAGCGGTCGGTAATTTCCACCACCGTCAAGCAGCTATGCTGTTCATGGTCTTGGCAAAGGCCGCAATCATACGGGCATCCATAATGCGTTTTGGTGGCTGTGTGCAGCGGAGCTTCGCTCGGTTTATTGTAATTCCGCAGGTTTTTATAGTATTCGATATCGGTAGCAATCAATACTTTTTCAAATCGTCCTTCGCCACAAGTAGCTGGCATACAGCCTTTTAGCATATACACATTGCCGTTTTCAAAAATTATTTTTGCGTCAACCCGTTTCAGGCATTTAGTGCAAAGGCTGGTGGTAAAATCGTAATAGGTATAATCTTTTACGGGCATGGAAGACGATTTTTGATGTAGGATTTAAGATTTTTGATTTGTTTCAGACGTCATTATTTGTTATTTAAACAACGCATTCTTTTTGGAGACCAGCTTAGAAGCAATGATAGGGCTTTTGTGGCAGTTTATCCTGAGTGTATCGAAGGGCTCCGTTCGAATTTAGTTTTTCATGGCAGCATTCACTTAACAAAATCGTACATCACAGCTTCAATTCCCATTAAACTTTATGTGTCTGACGCCCAAAATACAAGGCGTCTGACACAGGCGCAGCGAATAATTTCTTCGGCCATCTAAAATATCTCCAATAGTACAACAAACAACTTAAACAAGCTAATTGAATAGCGCCAAGCCCTAAAAAATAAGTTTCTCTGGCCTTTAAAAATTCAATGCAAAAACGGAACAGCAAATAACCCATCATGAACAATTTGAATTTGGCACCATTTGCCAGCGGGTATCTTTTTTCTACCCACTTAATTTCTAGCCAAACCAGCACCAAATAAATCATTTCGTACAACATCAACGGATGACGTTTTATGCCATCGCCCAAATCCAGCCCCATAAAAAAGTTTGTTGGAACACCGAAAACATCTTCATAAACGCCCATGCTAAAGCAACCGATCCGGCCAATTATCAAAGCCAAAATCATGGGATACACAAATAAATCGCCGCTGTTATTTTTTTCGCCGATTATTTTTTTGATGCCTTCCACGCCAAACAAGCCGCCAATAAAGCCGCCAACCACCGTTTTGTTACCATAAAAATGCAAAAGTTTGTTAGGTGCAATTTTAAGTTGGGATATATTTTCCAATCCGCCAATTAAGCGGCTACCAATCAATGCACCGGCAATCGCACCTATCAGAATCCATAATCTTTTTTCGCTGTCAATTACATCGCCCTGCCTTTTGCGTAGCCAAACATAATATCGGAAACCAATAAAAAAAGCTAGGTACTCCAATATCACATGCCACAAAATGTGTGTGCTGCCAATTTGTACATTCCAGGGATATTGCCAAGAAAAATGAACCATTGTCAAACTTATTGCAAAGGCTAAACAGTTAACATAAAAATGCCCACAACTTTTCAGTTTATGGGCATTTCCATTTTATTTGCTATTAAATTATCCTTGTTGTTCTTTAATCTTAGCCCTAATCTTAGCCTCAATTTCGTTGGCCAATTCTGGGTTATCACGCAACAATTGTTTTACGGAATCGCGGCCTTGACCCAATTTGTTAGCATCGTAACTAAACCAACTTCCGCTTTTGTTTACAATACCAAGTTCAACGCCCATATCAATTATTTCGCCTAGTTTGCTGATGCCTTCACCGAAAATAATATCAAATTCTGCCATGCGGAAAGGCGGTGCAACCTTATTTTTTACCACTTTCACTTTTACGCGGTTGCCAATTGCTTCATCGCCGTCTTTAATTTGCGTCATGCGGCGAATATCTAAACGAACGGATGCATAAAATTTCAACGCATTACCTCCGGTAGTCGTTTCAGGATTGCCGAACATTACACCAATTTTTTCACGCAATTGGTTGATAAAAATACAAATGGTGTTTGTTTTATTAATGGTAGCGGTTAATTTTCTTAAAGCTTGGCTCATTAAACGGGCTTGAAGCCCCATTTTACTATCGCCCATTTCACCTTCTAATTCTGCTTTTGGTACCAGTGCGGCAACGGAGTCAATTACCACCACGTCTACCGCTCCGCTTAAAATAAGGCGGTCGGCAATTTCCAAGGCTTGTTCGCCATAATCAGGTTGGGAGATAAGTAAATTGTCGATATCCACACCTAATTTTTGTGCATAACTGCTATCGAAAGCATGTTCCGCATCAATAATGGCGCAAATGCCACCAGCTTTTTGAGCCTCGGCTAAAACATGTATACTCAAGGTTGTTTTACCGCTACTTTCTGGTCCATATATTTCAACAACCCGGCCACGCGGTAATCCGCCAATGCCAAGCGCAACATCCAAACCGATTGAACCTGTCGAAACAACATCGTTTTCAACTACAGGCTTTTCGTTCATCATCATTACACTGCCCTTACCAAAATCTTTGTCGATTTTATCAATGGTTAATTTAAGGGCTTTCAGCTTATCGTTTCTTTCTGCAATTCCTGCATTTACTGTAGTAGTGCTCATGTTGGTAATTTTGTAATTTTTTTAATTACGGATCAAAAATACAATAGGATCAAAATTACGAAAGAAATGTTATTCACACTAATATTTTTAGTGTTTTGCTAAAAATATTTTTATTTTAACAGATAAATACTAATAAATGAATGAAAACTTACATTTATGGAAGCTTTGCGCCCTTTGTTCCTTTACGGTTAAAGTACTTTAACCGCAAAGAAACAAAGGGCACTAAAGAAAATGGTCGAATCAATTTCGAACATCTAAACCCCAAGTCAATTTTTTGCGAAGGGTATCTAAAAAAGTATTTTCGTTCAATCTAACAAGGCCGATGCTAAAACTTTCTTTTCGGACGGCGAGCTGGACTGTTTTATCTACAATTTCGCGGCGGCTATCGAGGCTAATGAGCAATTGATCAGTTCGGCCTTCAATTTCGAACGATACTACATTTTCATCTGGCACTATAATGGGCCGAACGTTTAAATTATGCGGTGCGATAGGCGTAATTACAAAACTGCTGCTGTCGGGGAAAACGATGGGGCCGTTACAACTTAAATTGTAACCTGTGCTGCCGGTTGGGCTGCTTACAATTAACCCATCAGCCCAATAAGTGTTTAAAAATTCGCCGTTCATGTAGGTGTGGATTTTTATCATGGGCGAAGTATCTTTTTTATGGATCACAAATTCGTTTAGCCCAAATGGTGTGCTACCAAAAAGTGGAACATTAGCATCTAAATGCACCAAAGTGCGCTGGTCTATCAAATAAGTTCGGCTAACAAGCGATTCTACCGCGTTATGCAATTCGTGTTTGCCAATGGTGGCTAAAAAACCAAGCCTTCCAAAATTAATTCCCAATAACGGAATTTGTTTATTGCCGATTAACGTAACTGAATCAAGCATGGTGCCATCGCCACCAAGGCTTATCAGACAATCGATTGAGCTGTCTAAACCGCCAACATCGTTGAAGGTAGTGTAATGAAATGATTTGGTGGCACGGGCGAAGCTGGGCGTAACAAGTGGTTCATAAACAATGGATTCCACCCCATACACTTTTAGCTCGTGCAGCAAAGTTTTTAGGTGCAGATGTATATCTTCATCGAGCCCGCGGCTATAAATGGCTACTTTCATTCGTGTTTAAACATCAGTTAAAGGCGTGAAGGTAATGGATGCTTTTGAAAGATGGCGGATGGCAATTAAGTAATTGGGTAATTAAGTAATTTGGGTAATTATGTTCTGGCCATAAAATTAGTTACCCAATTACCTATTTGCCCAGTTACTAGTTTACTTCACTTCATACTGCATTTTCCCCACCACCGGCAAGCCCTTATCGCTTATTCCTTGTACATCAATAAAAATTTTCGTTTTTGCATCGCTGTTGTTAAAAGGAATAGTTGCTTTGCCACTTGCATCCGTTTCTACATCGGGTGCCCAAAAAATTGTGCTACGCACGTCGGTTTTTGAAACATTACCCGTAAAACTGCTAAAATTGGGCACATAATATTTGCGGGCCTCATAATAACCATTAATCATGGTGTTAATCAACGACACGTCAGGCGGATCCAAGGCACCTGGCAAAAGGTCGAGGTGGATGACATAAATAATGTTATTCATAGCCCCCAACAATGGTTGAATATAAATTTGTTTTACCTTATTGATAGGGATACTATAATATTGTACAGGAGTAAAAGAACCTTCGGGCCGCCCAGTAGTGGCATCGGTGTTAAAAATGCTTCCTTGGCTGGCAGTTTCTTCGCGGCCATCTACTTTAAAACGGGGATATACTTTTTTGCCATCCGCCATAAAATATACGCCTTCACCATCGGCAGTTCCATAAGCGCCAGGGTAGCGTTTTAAAATAAAATATTCCACTGTTTGATATTGCGCATCCTCGGGGCCGATAATAAATAAAGAATCATTATTGCCGTATTTCATGGCACCCCCATCAACCAATTGCTCTATTTTGGTTTGTGCTTTTACGGTTACGTTTCCCAAATCACCCGCATCCCTTTTTTGTTGCAATTCCATCAAATTTTTGCGGTTAATCTCTTCTTGCCAAAATTTTTTGTGGATGGCGGAAGTATCGTACACAATATCAGCTATATCTTTTACTGGGTAAGGTTTTCCAAAAACGGAATCCAGCAAAATCATACCGTCTTTTTTGTTTTTGTCGTCACGTGCGGTCAACTTTATATTTTGCAAGCCGTACAAGGGAAGTCCGTCTAAGAAATAGCGGCCCAAGGAGTCTGTTTTGGTGTACCAAAGTTTATCACCACGAGCGTCAGGCGACTGAAGCGTTATGTTTACGCCAGGCTTCCCTTTATCTACAAAAGTTTGACGTACACGCCCAGAAATCGTAACGCCGGGCTCGTACATGTTAGAAATAATAGACTTACTATCTGCAATGCGGCGCCACAAATATTCTCGCCAGCCCTGCGTTTGCAGCAAAATATCAATTTGTTGGAAACGATTGGGGTTGTTTGGGTCAAAATATTGCGCAGGGTTTTCGATGTTGCCTTTAATTTCTGATTGCAGCAGCAAATAAGACGCTATGTTTTCGGTAGCAACCGGAATCAATCCCCCGTCTGTTGCGGCCATGGATAAATGTGCATGCACAGGTTGTTGCTGCGCATCTGTAACAGTAACGGTAATGCTAGCATTTTGCTTCGGCGCATAACTAGGTTGATCGGCAGCTACATCTACATTGAGTTGCTCTTTTTTGTTTACATATATCAACCGTTCGCAATGTGGGCGTAGGTTTTCATCGTATAGCGTAATGGCGTTTACTCCTTCAAACAAACTGGCTTTGGGAATATGCATTACAGCCTTTGGCCCGTTTAAGGTAATAGTATCTTTAAATGTTATTTTGCCCGTATGCCTAGCAGCAATCATCAGTGCATGGCCGGTATGGGCGGTAATGGTTGAATTATCGGCCATTACCGTTGCGGCTACAGTCGTTTCGTTTTCTTCATTTACCGACAAAACAAAACCATCTGCCATGGGAAGCGGCAAATCTTCGCTAAACAATTCCACGTCGTTGTATTTACCTTTTGCGGTGTAGGCTTCGCCTGCTTTTGGTACAAATGTAAAATTGCCCATGCCTAAATTGGTGCTTTCGAAAGCGGCTACAGAATCGCCTTTGGAACCAACAATCCTGCCTTTTACATTAACGCTTTTGCCGTTTACATCTTCTGCCTTAAACGCCATCCGGCAGCTTACACCAGTTACAATGGAGCCTCCTTCTGGAAAAAAAGAAATGCGGTAGACGCCTTTTACATCTTTTCTATTAACGGCAGCCACCAAAGTTGGTACGCTTGGTGCCCTGCCTGTCACTTTTATGTTGGGGTCGGCCACCACCTCAATTTTTTTCTCGAATATAAAATTGTCGTCAAAATTTTTCATCCAATTGGTATAGGCACGTATACGATAATTGCCCGCTACCGCATCGTCAGCTAGTTTAAAATCGCCTTTGGCCAAACCTTTATCCAAGTGGATCACTTCGCGGCTAATTACTTTTGAATCGGGCGAAATCAACTCCACATACAAATTGGCCGATGGCCCTATCATCAACTCATTGTATTGTGCATTTAGTAAATAGGCTTTAAACCAAATGTCCTCGCCGGCGGCGTAATAACTCCTGTCGGTATGGATATACGTTTTTTCGTAAAACATTTTAAATCCCCCGGAAGCGGGCGGATTTGAAGATTGGGCAACAAGCAAACTAACAAATAAGCAGGCAACAATAGTAAATACAAACCGTTTCAAATGGTGGTTTTTTTTCGTATGTGAAACAATCGATTTAGAAAAGTAAGGTAAATATATATGGTGATGTTTTTGAAAGTATCCTGTGCTTACATGCTTTGCATGCTAATGGGTAGTAGGCAAAATAGTGCTTTTGAATCCAGGATCAATTAAAAACAATTTAAATTTGATTTTTGCATGAATATACAACGCCTGTAAACAGATAAAAATTATAATTTGAAACAACGCTTAATTGTCATTACCTTTTTAATTGGATTATTTGCTTGTCATGAAGATAATCCTAACAACAATTATGAGTCGGTTTCTATCCGAAAAGTTACCGATATCCCTTTCGATTCTGCCAGCCTTCGCCATGGCACCACTTTGGATTCGCTTCAAGGCACATGGATCAGTAATACAGATACCAAAGTTTTATTAATGATACAATCGCATAGCCGCGCCGATATTTATAATGATGGTACTAAAAGCGACACTTCGGTAGCAGAATTTTATTTGTCAGATTCTTGCGAAACAAGCATGAGCAAATTGGACATCAGGAAAAAAAGCGGGCCGTGTATGATACTGACAATGCCTAACGATACTTCCAGCATGCTATGCTATCAAATAGATTATATAGATGACAAGCATCTGGTATTGCTTTCGCATGGCAAAACGTTGGGTTATAATAAAAAATGATGGCGGATGACAGATGGATGGCAGTTAATGGTTGGCGGCTGGGGAAGGTTGCTATTGTTTAAATGTTGAAAAGAAAATTTATCACGCAGAGAAAAGGAGGCCGCAGCGGTTTGCAATAATTGGGATAATAGCCTCTTTGATCTCAGTGTTCCCTAGGCAGTTATTATAAAGCACTGGTTATCAATATCTTATTATAATGCAACAGCTACCAGGTTTAGGTCCGCCAACCGCCATCCACCACCCGTCAACCTTTATTCTTTTGAAATATCCTCAATCAACAAACCGCAAACCCGCTTTAAATCGCTGGCGGTATGTGAAATCATTTCAAACTGATCAACAATTGTTTTAAGTCCTGATAGTTTTTTTCGGGTTTCGGTATCAGTTGCGCCTTGTTTTAATTCTTCCACCCGTTGTTGTAGCAGGGCTTCTACCTGATTGCGTATGTTTATAGTCGGCAAATCATCGGCTGAAACCTTTTCTATTTTTTTATTGTGTTCTAATATTTGGGAAGCTTGCGCTAGCGTTGTTAACGTACTATCAATTACCGGCTGATACATGGGCGAAGAAAAACCCGTCTGCCAAATTTTGCCGATATGCCGAAAGCGACGCAATATGCGAAGCCAGCACATGATTGGCCACCACCAATTGATGGATGTCTTCGCCTTGTTGTTGTTTGCGTTTTGGTTCGTTCATCATCCGCTGGAAAGCATCCGACACATTGGCCAAGGCCACAAAGGTTTCTTTCCGTAGGAATTTATATTCAGTTTGCAAAATTTCATTTCCCGTAAATGCTGATGCCATGTATTTAAAATAAGCCGCATTGGCTTGGATGGCTTTAATGCAAAGGCTTACAATTTGGCTTTCTTCCCAAACGGGCGGTATCAAAAAAACAAGAATAATGCAAATAACACTGCCGATGGCGGTATCAATCAGCCTAGCTTGTACCAACAAATTAAAATTGCCAGGCTTTAAAAAGTGGATGGCCAGCAACACATAAGCCGTCATAAAAATAACGCAGAGCAAATAATTGGTTCGGATAAGGCTGTAAGCGGCAATCATGCAAATAACAATAATGGCCACCAAAGCATGACTATCTTTTACCAAAATACAAAATGCCAACGCCAATTGTGCCGCCGATTAATGTACCCGCCAAACGTTGGAAATTACGGGTTTTGGTAAGCGAATAAGCTGGTTTAAGTATTACAATAACAGTGAGTAAAATCCAATAATCATGGTCAATTGGCAGCACCAATGACAAAATAAAACCCACCAACATGGCAATGCTAACCCGTAAAGAATGCCTAAAAACGTTTGAACTAAAATTGAGATTACCCAGTAATAAGCCTACATTAAAGTCGGATGGACTAACATATCGGTTATATTCCACATTCCTTTCGCTGGTGGCCAACGCTTTTTTATCGTAGGTAGAATAAGTATGCAAAGTGTCGATCCTGCTTTGTAAATCGCGGATGCTATCCAACACATGGCGTAGGCTGATGAAGGCTTCCAAGTTTTTTTCGCCCATAAATTTACTACGGGCCGCTTGGAATGTTTGTCCCAATTGCCGCACGTTTTCTGCGGAACTTTCGTTTGGGTTAGAAGCGTCGCCCGATTGAAATGCAACCGCTAAGCCTTCCAAATCATCGGCCAGCAGCAAAATGGTTTGCCTAAAAGATTCCAGCAAATGGGTTTCATCTATTTGTTCGTGCAGGTGTTTATAATCTTGTTGAGAGGTCATGATGCGTTCAAACAAATCAACCGTATCTAAAAACGACATCAGCAAAACCCTGCCCGTAAATGTAGATTCGTTTACCACGCTGCGTGTTTTAAACAAAATGTCTCGAACGGCCTGTTGCCGGGCATGCACTTTTACCTGTAAATCAAGCATTTGGTTATAGGCTGATTCATAATCAACATCTTCGTCGTAAAAAAGTGCTTTGCAACGCAGGTAATTGGCCGTTTCGCCGATGCATTCGCCCAAAATTTGCTGCGCCAATTTGTAGGGGCGAAGTGTATGCAAAAAACTACTAAGGAAAAAATACCAAACGCCGCCTGCGCCCGTAAGCAATGCATTTTGAACCGCTTGTTCTGGCGTTACACGTTTATCGATATTCAACACCATGATGAGCAAAATGGCGGTGCCGATATTGCCCGGCCTTGTGCCATATACGCCGATGATAGAAAATAAAAACGGAAGGATGAGCAACAAAATGGTTTCCGTCCACGGGCTGGCAACTGCCACACCTACCAGCATGGTAATAAGGCACATTAAAATGATGGTGGCTGCCATGCCGTTGCGGCGATGATGGATGGGCCCCGCATTATCGCTCATGCTAACAGCCATGGCACCCAACGCCATGGTTACGCCAACGGCGGTTTGATTAAGGTACGATGCCGCTACCACGGGAATAACCACGCCAATGGTAATGCGCACCCCTTCGTACAGGTAATGGCTGCTAAAAAACTTTTTGTATGTACGGAAATAATCGGTGGCCATCTATTTTCAAAGATAAAGGTTTGGATTTTGCGATAGGAAAATCACAAATTATATCACTGAAAATAATTGATGCAAGAAATCTTTACCATTTACATTTTGACTAGTTGGCAACGACTAAGTAATAGTAGCAATGCCGTTGCGATAGGTGATGGTACCCGTTGAACCAAAATTTTTACCGTGGTTCCTGGCGTAACCGGCATGATCTCCGCTTACAATTACCGTAATGGTTCGGTTGGCCGATTCCCGCAAAAAAAGGGCATTGCAATCGTGGTTCCTTTCGCCAGTGCAAGGCCATCCATCCATGTTTACGGTAAAATCTCCCGCAACATACCTGCCAGAGCCAAACATCACTTCTTCCGCGTGATTCCGGTTGGTGCTTTCATATTCACGGTTTCCTACAGACACTTTGATTGGCATAATCGTTTTTTTTATGATTGATTTACAGCTTGTTATGAGGGTAGGCATAGCGTTTTGAATCGTTATAAGATTGGAAAACAGCCGGCCCAAACAAAAGCAACATAAAAATAATCGTTGTTTATTGAAAATGCAAGTACAAAATGCGGATGGTGACAACAAAAATTTAACGTGCCGTGTCGATAAAAAACTGCTCTTTGCTTTTTTCGGTTTCGCCGATTCGGTTGTAAAACTTGATTGCCCGTTCCGTTCGTTAATGTTAACTTTCTTCAAGCATTTCGGCTTTATATTTATTGATCTCTCTTAACTGACTTAGAAAAATATTTGCATTTTCAACTTCGCCCTTTTGTCTAAAAATTTTAATAGCGAGTTCTAAATGATCTGCATCTTTAGTACCAATAGCAAGCATTTCGTTAATTGCTTCAAGAGCTCTGTCTAATTTATTGATTTTTTCTCTCCTACATATTAGAGCTAAATTATACCAATATGATCCTTCTTCTCGCCAAGTTTTGATAACTTCTTCCGCATAAATTAAGGCCTTTTCATAGTCTTCAGAGCCATAATATATTCTTTGTAATTGATTTAATATCGAAGCTTTTTCTTTGTTATCTCTAGCATATGGTAAAAAATATTCGGTTAACTCTATAGCTTTTTCTAGCTTTTTCTTTGATAAGTCATTTTGAGTCCAAAAGTACAGTAGGTTCCGGAACCCTCTATACCAATCTATATCAGTTTCATTTGGATTAATCTTTATCAGATTATCTTCTAATATAGTCGCTGCTAACTCTGAATCTGATGCAATTGGAATACTATACATTAAGGCTGTTTCAATATCTCTTAGTTTTTTAACAACATGTGGAAAAACCTTGCAAGCCAAATTAATATCACCCGTTTTTAAAGCATATGCATAAGCTTCATCTGGAGCTAAGCTATTAAATATATCTAAAGATTCATTGCTTTCACCTGAAGGAGAATTGATGAATGGCTTACTTATAATTGCATCATCCAATTTTCTTTCAATTCTCCTTAAAGTATCAGAAATAGTAGTTAAAGATTCTCCTGAACTTTGAGCTCCAAACCCCTCAGCAATTAAACTCCTAACAACTTCTTGAATTGTTTTTGAAACCTCTCTCATTGCACGTCCATCTTTTGTATTATAAAAAAATGTACGCCTTGTATTGATGTCAAAGGGTAACTTTTCTCCTTCTTGAGCAACCATAATAAACGGTTTGCCCGTTTCATGCCGCCTACCACATTCGTACATAACGTTTGGATTTCGTCCAGTGAGATCAACAATGCACAAGTCAGTATTTTGAACGTGGTTTATTATATCCACGGTAATTTCTGATGAGGATGTAATCTTATCTGCTCTAATTATTTCGAAGTCAAATTTTTCTAATGCAGGCTCAATTATTAAATCAAATAGATCATTTGCTAATTTTCTAATTTCTGAATCTTTATCTCCAATCGGAGAGATCACAAAGCAAGTTTTTCTTTTCATTCTTTAATTTTTATGAACAGCACGAAATTTAGATTCGCCTTTATGTATATCAACGTTTTGGGTATTTGCGATGGCGAAGTATCAGAAAACGTAAGATAAACTAACAACAAACCCTTTTTTTTGAGATAATGTACCACACTTCGTTCATCGGCCATACTATACGGAAAACTATATTGCATAGTGAATCCGTTCACCCAAGAGTACGTTTCTTTGTCAACCGCTTCCTGCCTAATAAATGGTCGGCAACAAAAACGTCCTAAAATAGTTTTTAGAATTCATCCCAGTTAATTGGCGCACTGTATCGCTAAAGATAAATGTTCCTTTAATTTTCTTTCTAACAGCTACTAATAATTGAAATATTATTTGTCAACGTTATCAAGAATATGACAGCGAGTACTGTCATATTCTACTACTATAACTCAAAAATATATAAAAGTTTCTAACATTTCAAACTTTTAGATGATTTGTTTTTTTGTTTTTTAAAATAAATTGAACAGTAAAATAATAAGATATGGATGCGTAAAAGTAATTGGTATAGCGATTTTTATTGGAATGAATCATTAAGAAAATGGCAGTGGTAGATGATGGGCGAATGGCGGGTGACAGATATCAGTAGCTAAAATAGAAGCTCCTGTGTTTCCACAAAAGGAACATTTCATCGTTTTTCCATCTATCCACCACCACCCTATTTCGATTCCTTCGCCAATTTCCTTAAAGTTACCCATTGTTTTAAAGCTTCCCTCGCATCAACCGCAGGATAGCCCAATACTTTTGAGCCGTCGGGCCAATCGTTTATAACCGCTGCATTGCCACCAACAGTTACGCGGTTTCCTAATGTAATGTGGTCGGTAACCCTGGCCCCGCCGCCAATAATGCAGCCATCGCCCAAAGTAACCGAGCCGGCCAACCCGCTGGCCCCGGCCATCATGCAGTATCGACCCAATTTGCTGTTGTGACCAATTTGTATCAGGTTGTCAATTTTGCAACCATCGCCAATAATGGTAGAACTGAATTTGCCCCTATCTACGCAGCTATTGGCACCAATTTCAACATCGTTGCCAATTACCACATTGCCAATATGGGGGATTTTTACGATACCCTTTCCATCGGGCGCAGCCCTAAAACCAAAACCATCAGCCCCTATTGTTACGTTAGGATGAATGATGCAATAGTTGCCTAAGATACACCTTTCTCTAATTACCGCACCGGACCAAATGGCGGTGTGGTCGCCGATTACTGTATGGTCTAAAACAGTAACATTAGGGTATAAAGTACTGTTACTGCCGATTATTACATTTTTACCAATATAACAACCAGCGCCAATTTTTGATCCAACCCCAATTTTTGCGGTAGCATGTATTACTGCTGTTGGGTGGATATCTTCCTCAAATACAGGCGTTTCCAACGCAAACATTTCCAATATTTCGGCCATGGCAACGTCAGCACTTTTTACTTTGATAATAGCCCTGTTTTCACCGGGTTCCAATTCAATGCCTTCACTTACAATTGCGGCACATGCCTTGGAGCTTTCCCAAAACTTCACATATTTTTTGTTTCCGATAAAAGTAATTTGATTATTGGTGGCCTGTTGTAACTGCTCAGGCCCGGTAATGGCTTGAAAAGTATTACCACTTAAAACACCTTTCAACTTTTCGTTGATCTGCTGGATGCTAAAACTTTTCATATGCCTATGTATTGGATATTGATCCGCTAAATATAAGAAAAAATTGATTTTTCTTTATAAATTAACGTGAGCTCGGGATAGCAGCACAAGTGTTGGAAACTTTTTAACCAAAAAGATATATCACGTAGAGGGCGGTTCGCACAGAAAATGTATCATTTTAAACAACCTTATTTTTTGGAATTTTTGGCCATCGATTTCTTGTCGATATTTTCCACAATTAAGCAAACATTATAATCGTACAACCTTTTTTCCATACCAACCATTACACGTATAGTTGAATTTTTATCAAGCGCTAACGCAGGAAGATTATACAAACTGGCTGTTTCCAAGATGGCAGGTCTATCGTGCGGCAACATACTATCGGGCAATGGTTCAAAATCAACGGCAGTGCTATCATCCAGCGGAAACTGGCAACCCTCAATTTGCCTGTTTAAATAAGTGTAAATATCCTTTGCTGAAGCCATGTTTGGCACATGTGTATATTCAGCAATGTATTGCCATGTTGTGGCTGTGCCGGTATCGGTTCTATCGGTATAGTTTTCCAAATAATTTCGGTTGGCGCCTGGCCAGCGCAAATCTGCATCGTAGCGGGTGGTTTTAAATTCCCAACTACCATCGGTTTTATAACCAAGGGTGCTGCCGATCTCGTTTCTTTGAAAAGGAGCAAAATGCTGTTCACGCCCTGCGGTTACCAATTCCCTAATCAACGAGCATTGGCGGGTTACATGGTCGTTTTCGGCCAATGTTGTTTGGGCAAACAATATTTTATTGGCTGATAATAAAACCATGACTATAAATAACGACTTAAAAAAATTGCTTTTCATTTTAGAATCTTGGTAATCTAAAATTAAAGCAAATCGTTTGATGTAAAATGGGATATTTTAATGAATAATATGTTTGTTGGCAGTTTGGCAGTATTATTATTTACGCATTGCGTCAAGCGCTGTACTGTGGCCTAAAAAACTGATGTTGCTAAATTTATCAGCAACTATTTCTTCTTTTAAATGATAAGTAGCGCCACCATCGCTAGTTGCATACAAATATGCCAGTGTGTTTAAGCTTGAAACAGTTGGATTTTCCCCAGGAAATAAAATTCCAGTTGGGGTACCAATTAACAATTGATTATCGTTGATGGAAAGTTGCAAACTGCACTGATTTGAATTTCCGTTCTTATCATTGGGAATGTCGAAACCAGAAAAAGCATCGTTCCATTTGTTGTCTGTTTTTGTAAGTACCACAACTGAGGTAGAAGAAGTACTGCCATAAGAGCTTGCCCAAGGTGAGCAAATGGCCATTTTGTTGCCAGATAACGACAGCGTATAGCCAAATTCCCCATTTGGATAATAACCAATTAATTTTTGCTGTTGAGAAAAAACGTTGCTATCCAACGTAAAAACATAAACAGCACCGGCAGCAATAATGTCGTATACAGCATAATCTTGATTTGGAGCGCCGACCGCTAAACAATCTTTATCTATGGAAACACATAATCCAAATTTATTGTTGGCTGTTAAATCTTTGGGAGCAATTGTTTGGAAATAATCCCAATTATTGTTGGTATTGTTCCTAATGTAAGTGTACACTTTGCCCTTACCGTTATTTGCATTAGGCGCACCAATGGCAACGATGGGAGTTTTGGCACTATTTTCTGATATGTCCACGCTATATCCGAATTGCTCATTATCAATTGTTGCTGTTTTGGTCGATTCTAAATTCCAGGCAATTCCCGAACGTTTATAAATATAAATTTTACCTTGTTTTGATTGTATGTCAATTGCTTTTTGAACAGCGCTTACCACACAGTAATCACCATAAATGGCCACGGCAGCCCCATAAAAATTACAATTGCTAATATCAGGTGCCGTTAATTTAGCTTGTATTTTCCAACCTGATGCATCTTTACAATAAATAAATGCTTCTCCCATTTTATTGTCGGTGTTTTCATTTGTATAAAATGGAATGCCAACAACTGCGTAGTTGCCCGATATATCCATCACCAGATTATTTGTTTTTGGGCTTTGGCCTTCAAAATTTATATTTTGGGCATTGATTGAAGTTGCACAGATCAACACAAACAGCAGGAAAGGCAATAAACGTTTCATTGGTTTTATTTAGAAACCAAAATTGCGCAAATAAAAAAGCGAAAAGCCGCCCAATCTATATTCGGCGGCTTTAGCAATGGATTTGGACTATCAGGAATTTATAATAGGTTGGTTGTGCCTAACTAATCAACCTTTTTATTGATACAATACGATGTAATGCTACTTATTTTATTATTCTCAAAACGATACACATCGCAATAGCTTACTTTATACGGTTGGTTGTCTCCATCGGTATAATCGCAAAATCCTTCAATGGCAATCTTATCGCTTTCGCCTATTATATTCGTATTGTTTAAAACGGAAGATGCCATTTCCACCATCATTTTATCGCAAAAAGCAATAACCTGTTGCTTGTCGGTAACCATTTTGTCGCCCACAATGTTCCAGGTTATGTTATCAGCAAAATAATCGTAGCAAGATGGGAAATTCCCGTTTGAAAACTGTTCGGCAATTGCTTTGTTGTTGGTTTCCATTTTAATTTGTTTTGCACAAAACTAGATGGGAAACAAAAACAAACAGGTGTGTGAAAACGACAAAACCAAGGCAATCAGCGTCAAATAAAATTAACGCCAGTTATTTTATCACCAATTTCAAAGCCGACTGGTTGCCATCGGGCCATGTTAATTGCACATAATAAAAACCTGACGCATATTTTGCTAGCGAAAGATTGAGTGTATTGCCGCCTGCAATTAAGGTCCATGGTATTTCATTCAATTTTTGGCCGTTGGCCGATAGAATATGGATGATGCTTTTGCCGTTGGTGGTGGCATAACAATTAATCAAGGTGTAATTATCGGCCGGATTGGGTGATAGGCTAATTTTTTGTTGCAAATTGTAACCCGTAACCGCAATGGTATTGGAGTAAGTAAAATTCCCGTCCAAATCTATTTGTTTAACGCGGTAAAACGAAGTGCCGGCGTAATTGTTAAGGTCTGTTTCTTTATAATTTTTTTCGACGCTGTTACTGGTGTCGGAAGCCATTGTGCCAACAGGCAAAAATGTAACACTGTTGTCCTCACTTCTTTCAATGCTAAACCCTTTCGAGTTGGTTTCGTTTTCAGTTTTCCAGTTTAATATTGCTTCGTTATTGTTCAATCTATAACCCGAAAGTTCAAGCAACGTAACCGGCAATACGGTAGTGCATGTGCCTAAACAAGTAGCAGAAACGGTTACGCCGTTGGTTCCTTTTGTTTTTATTATTTTAAACTTGGAAACAGGCGGTAATGTAAATTTCTGAATAGATGATATGCCCGACAAGGCAAGCGGCGCTAATTTAAATTGGCCATATCCACATAAATGCCCACCAACAATTATAACCATTATGGTAATGGATAGTTTTTTCATTTTTAATCTGCTTTAACGTAAATCAAAAACCATAACTCCAAGTTGAGTTTGTGCTTCTATTCCAAGCAAACTGGTTGGTTGGTATTGAAGGTATGACGCCTGTATTAGTTTGTTTATAATAAGCCCAAGCTATTTGCAAAGGCGAAAGCGTAATTTGCTGGCTAATGCTCTCGTCTCCAGTTGCCTCGGCAATGGTGGTTATATAAACGTTTTCCATGTGTACTTTGTAAAACGCGCAATTACACCCTGTGTTTACATAATAAAGATCCACCGAGTAAAGATGCATGCCTTGAAACATAATTGTCATGAGCGGTATGCTAACCGAACTCAAATTTGTTTGAAACGAAAAGTCGCCGATAGAAATCTTTCCAACTCCCCCTCCTGTGCCTACAGAAAAGGGAAGAGTAGAACTTTGCGATTCTGCATTTATTACCACATCATTTTCATAACCCCTTACAGTGCTTTCGCCATTAATCTGAGCCGTATTTGTTTTCATTATTTTCATATAAATAGTATATGCTGCATGGCTTTTATTGGAAATAGCCATCACCAATACTACCATTAAAATAGTTTGTACTGCATTTTTCATAGAAATTAGATTTTGAAACAAAAATATGTTATGGAAATGTTAGAAATGTACTTTTAAATTAATTTTTTATAGAAAATGTTTTATAGAAATTTTTAAACATTGGGCGAAAATTTACAAGTTCACTTACCGACAAGAATTATAAGCGCAGCTGGTACAACAAGATGTAGGATTTGCTGTTAATGAGTAAGGCGACAAATACCTTCGTCATAAATCTTCTTACATGGATATTTTGGTAGAAGTAAAACGCTTAAGAAAAGAATTTGAAGACACCACTGCCGTAAAAGACCTTTCGTTCACCGTACAGAAAGGTGACGTTTACGGTTTTTTAGGGCAAAACGGTGCAGGTAAAAGCACTAGTATGCGCATGATGCTTACGCTGATAAAGCCAACCAGCGGTAGCATCAACATATTTGGCATGGAACTGGAAAAACACAGCAAAGAAATTTTAAGGCAAGTGGGTGCCATCATCGAAAAACCGGATGTCTACAAGTTTTTAAGCGCTTACGACAATTTGGAATTATTTGCCAAACTAAGTGGCATAAAACCTACCAAACAGCAATTGATGGCCGAGCTAGACAAAGTTGGCTTGGCCGACCGAGCCAAAAGCAAGACGAAAACATTTAGCCAGGGCATGAAGCAACGACTTGGCATTGCTATAGCGCTGGTGCACAATCCACAACTTATTATTTTAGACGAACCAACCAACGGTCTCGATCCGCAAGGCATTGCAGATATGCGCCATCTGATTGTTTCCCTTAGCAAAGAACATGGCAAAACGGTGGTAGTAAGCAGCCATTTGCTTAGCGAAATTGAGCAGATTGCTACCCGCATCTTGATCATTAACAAAGGCGAAAAAATTGTGGAAGGAACGGCAGCAGAATTATTTGATCCCGCACATACCATTGTTGAGCTGCAAACCACGGACAATTACAATACCCAACAAACTTTGCAGCAAAGCATTTGGATGAAAACCTTCAAAATAATTGACGGCGATAAACTGGTGTTTGAAATGCACCGGAATAAAATACCCGAATTCAACAAATATCTCGTACATGAAAATATTGAAGTGGTGCAATTGTCACCCAAGCATTCATTGGAAAATTATTTTTTAAAATTAACAGAGGAATAGTCGTTGGTAGCTGGTACTAAGTCGTTAGACAAGAAAATCTAAAAGCTTTTGCCAATAACGATTATAATAATTACAATACAATACTAACCACTAAGTACTAAATACCAACTACTATGCTTTTCACTCTTTTTAAAATAGAGCTTTTTAAAATTTTCCGCAAACCGCGAACGTATATCAGTTTTATTGCGATTGGTGTAATCGTGTCGCTCATTCAATTGGCGCTTCGTGCCGATGGTGCCACATGGATAAAATTAATGTTTGGCGGCATGCAGGATATGTTTGAAATGAAAAACGGTAATGTGCTGAATGGGTATTTCATTTGCTTTTTAATATTAAATACGTTGTTGATACAAGTGCCATTGTTGGTGGCATTGGTAACAGGCGATTTAATTGCTGGCGAAGCCAATATGGGAACCTTACGTTTATTGGTAACAAAACCCATCAGCCGCAGCGAAATTATACTCGCAAAATTTGGTGCTGGCATGGTGTACACTTTGCTGCTATTGATTTGGATGGCATTGCTGGCGTTGGCGTTAAGTGTAGCCATTTTTGGCAGGGATGATTTATTGGTAAATAAAAGCTATACCATCATTCAGTTTTTTGTAGATAAAAGCGGCGACGATGTGTTGTGGCGTTACATCTGCGCATTTGCTTTGGCTTTCTTGGCTTTGGGCACTGTTGCGGCGCTCAGTTTTATGCTCAGCGTTTTTGCTGAAAATTCAATCGGCCCCATTGTTACCACCATGAGTATCATCATTGTTTTTTCAATTATTAGCACCATGGATTTGCCGCTTTTCACCAAATTAAACCCTTATCTTTTTACCAGTTACATGACGGCTTGGAAAGGTTTTTTTAACATGGCCAGCAGCAATTCCGAACGGGCTATACGTGGTTCGGTTTATAGCGTACCGGTAATTATTAGGGCAGCCTGTTTTTTGTTTGGCCATATCGTTTTGTTTTTGGGCATTGCTTGGTATGGCTTTAAACGGAAGGATATTTTATCATAAATTCCAATAAAAAAACGCCAAATTCCAACAGGTTTGCGTTCAAATATTAAGCTGAATTTTTTAATTATTATCGATCAATTATTTTAAATGAAACGTAGAAAAGCAGTCCACTTTCTTATTTTTTATTCCACATTTTTTATCCCTTATTCCCTGTTTTCTCAAGATGCCATGGCTTTTGTGCAAAAGGTAAAGGCAAAAATTGATGCGGTAAACGACTACAGCGCAGTAGGCAAACTAAAAACTGATGTGGTGTTTTTAAAAGTGCCTGATGCCATCGTAAATGTGTATTTTAAAAAGCCAAATAAATTCCAGATAAGTAAAGAAAAAGGCATAAGCATTTTACCAAAGGGCGGCGTAAATATGAATATGCAAAACCTGTTGACATCTAACGAATTTTTAGCAATTGATGCGGGGGTTGGAACGGTTGCGGGGACAGCCGTAAAAATCATCAAACTATTGCCCAGCAACGAAAGCAGCGATGTTGTATTAACCACTTTGTACGTTGATCCAACTAATTTGTTGATTAGGAAAACAACCATTACCACCAAACAAAACGGCACTTACGATGTGGAAATGACCTACGGAAAATATGCCGCTTATGCCCTGCCCGACAAAGTGGTGCTAAGTTTTAACACCAAAGAATATAAATTACCAAAAGGCGTAACACTAGAATTTGACGACGGCGAAAAACCTGACCCCAATAAAATAAAAAACAGTAAGGGCATGGTTGAACTTACTTATCAATCGTACAAAATAAACAAGGGTGTTTCGGATGATGTTTTTAAATAAATGTTCTCGCAGAAAACGGTGAAAACGCAGAATCTGTTTGATATTGAATTTATTAGCCCAACCTTCTACGAAGTTTAAAAATTTATTTTTATTTCTGCGTTTTTCCCGTTTTCTGCGAGCCTTATCACAAAGCAGCTTTAAAAAAAACTTCTAATTTTTTAGCATCTAGTTGGCCATTTGTTCTTACGGCGCTGCATAAATCAAGTCCAAAAGGTTGCACTTGGTAAATGGCATTTTTTACATTGTCGGCATTTAATCCACCAGCTAGAAAAATCGGCACTTTCGATTGTTCTACAATTTTTCGGCTTAACTGCCAATCATGCACATTGCCAGTTCCGCCCAACACTTTTACTGCTAAATTAGGATTGCCGCTATCCAATAAAAGTGCATCCACTTGTTCAGAAAATTGAATGGCTTCATCAACCGATTTTTCGTTTATTACGTGGATTACCTGCACAATTTTTACCGCAGGCAAAGCTTTTTTTATTTGTTGATAAGTGCCTTCGGCCAAGGCATCCACTATTTGAATGGTATTGGTGAATGTTTTTTTATGATGGGCGATTATTTCATTGGCCGAAGTTTCGCTGGTTAATAAAAACGTAGCGATGGGCGGTGGCGTTTTTTGGGCGATCAATAAAATGGTTTCATCATCAATTACACCTGGTCCGCTTGGCATTTTGCCAACCAAACCCAATGCGGAAGCGCCAAACCGGACAGCCATCGCGGCTTCTTCAACAGAGCCGATGCAACAAATTTTTATTCTAGGGTTCATGAAAAAAAGATGGCGGATGACGGTTGGCAGATGGCGGGCATATAATTGAGCCAAACATTATAATTTTAATAGACCCAACCACTTAAGATTCATTTGCTAACTTTAAAATAAATAGTTGCAGCCTCAAAAATTTCAGCTTATTCAAAATTAAAAGTCTGCCATCCATTAACCGCCAACCGCCATCCCAAATTACTGTTCAGTATAATGATAAGTCAATCCGCCATCAACAAAATAGGTACTGCCGGTAACATATTTGGCATCGTCGCTGGCCAAAAATGCCACTACGCCAGATACATCTTCGGGATCGCCCAAGCGGCCCAGCGAAATATTTCTTTGTAGCGATTGAATCAATTCAGGCTTGCTTAACAAGTTGGCGTTGATCGGTGTTTTAATGGCGCCTGGTGCCACATTGTTTACCCGAATATTTAGTGGACCTAATTCTACCGCCAAATTGCGCATCAACATTTTCATGCCGCCCTTGCTGGTACAATAAGATGTGAAATTTGGGAACGGCAATTCTTCGTGCACCGAACTAATGTTTACAATATTGCCCGAGCGATTGGTTGCCTGCAAATGCTTGGTAAACGCTTGGCTCAAAAAGAAAGTTCCTTTTAAATTTACGTCCATCACAATATCGTATTGCTGTTCGGTCATTTCCCAAAAAGGAGCCCGTAATTCAACACCGGCATTGTTGATCAGCACATCCACTTGCCCCATTTGCTCAACCGCACTGGCCATTAACGCAGTTATACTGTCTACTTTACTAATATCTGCCTGAATAAAAACCGCTTTTACCCCCAAAGCCAGCACTTCTTTTAAGCTTTCGGCTGCGTTTTCATCGTCCTTTAAATCGTTGATAATAATATTGGCGCCTTCTTGCGCAAACCTTAACGCAATACCGCGGCCAATACCGCGACCGCTGCCTGTAATCAAAACTGTTTTGCCACTAAATCTTGCCATAAATGTTTTTTTGTATCGGTAAAGTAAATGGTTTAAAAAGATAATTGCTGTTGTTTTAGTAAATATTTATTTGCGTTACTAAAATAAAAGGATTAGACCTGAACTAACCGATAATTTTGTATGGTCTCTTTATAACAACTTTATCAATAATATGAAAATAAACCGGCTGTATTTAATTGTATGCTTTGCTACCTTTTATAGTTGCAGCACCACCAATAAATTGCCAAAAGATTTTAAAAACAACCGTATTATTTTACCATTAAAAAAACGTGAGCTAGCCAACCGTGTACTAATTGTTACCGATAGCGGGAACATGGTAGCGAGATTGTATGACAGCACGCCGCTGCACCGCGATAATTTTAAAGCCAAGATACAATCTGGTTTTTACGACAGCTTATTGTTTCACAGGGTTATAAAAAAATTTATGATACAAGGCGGCGACCCTGTAAGCAAACATGCTGCAGACAGCCAAATGTTGGGCGATGGCGAAGCGCCTGGCAAAAAAATACCCGCGGAAATTTTTTCCAATATTTACCACAAAAAGGGAGCGCTGGGCATGGCTAGGGACGGAAACCCGGAAAAGGCTAGCAGCAACTGCCAGTTTTATATTGTGGAAGGAAAGGTTTTTACTAACGAAGCACTAGATTCAGCCGCCGAAAAAAGGCACTATACTTTAGATGCAAACCAAAGAAAAATTTATACCACCATCGGCGGAACGCCGCATCTTGATAAAAATTATACCGTTTTTGGTGAAGTAGAATACGGATTGGATGTAATAGATAAAATTGCTTTTGTGCCAACCAGCAAAACCGACAGGCCGTTGGGCAATGTGCGGATGAAAATATATTTATTTAATAAAAAAGGCCGGCTATTAAAAAAGCATCGATAGAATAAGCATTATTATTTAACGCTATAATAATCCGCCGCCGCAAATAATTACAAAACAATGCTAAAAAATAGAACATTATTTTAAACGAGTTCTGAAATCTGTTAAGCCAAATGGCATAAATTGCCGTCCGAAACATCAAAAAAATAATTCCATGAATTTTCCCGCTAACCTTAGGTATACAAAAGACCATGAGTGGATTTTGCTTGAAGGCAATGTAGCCAAAATTGGCATTACTGATTTTGCCCAGCACGAATTAGGAGATATTGTTTATATTGATATTGACACCGTTGGAAAGGATTTAGCTGCCGAAGAAATTTTTGGAACAGTTGAAGCCGTAAAAACGGTAAGCGACCTTTTTTTACCTGTTGCTGCAAAAATATTGGAAATCAATCCATTGCTTGCAAACCAACCCGAATTGGTAAACACCGACCCTTATGGTGATGGATGGATGGTAAAAGTAGAGGTGGCCGAAGCGGCTGAAGTTGAAAAATTAATGGATGCGGCCGCTTACGAGGCCAGCGTGGCATAAAAATTTAGCTAAAGCTTGCACCCTGTGTTGGCTCAACAAATTTTATGTTGCAACAAACTTTAGCCGTTGGCTTTAAAAACCCAATTTTTCTGGAAGAGCAAATTAAATATAGTGAACAAGAGTTGGTTGTCATGTTAAAGAAACGTGGCAACGATGCATTCAACTATTTATATACCAATTATAGTGGTGCACTTTTTAGTGTGGTGTTAAATATTGTACCAGACAAAGACCTTGCGGCCGATGTATTGCAGGAAGTATTTATCAACATTTATCGAAAAATAGAATCTTACGACGCAACAAAAAGCCGCCTATATACTTGGATGCTGAACATTGCAAGAAATGAATCTATCGATACTTTGCGCAGTAAAGGATATAGAAACAATCAACAAAACCGCGAAGTAACAGAATCCGTATATGATAATGTTGGTAGTACAAGTCAACAAATTGATAACATTGGTTTACGCAAACTATTGGATAAAATTAAACCTGAATATAGGGATCTTATTGATTTAAGTTACTTCAAAGGATATACGCAGGATGAAATTTCTCAAATGTTGAGTATTCCGCTTGGGACTGTCAAAACCAGGCTAAGGGCAGCTCTTGTGCAATTACGGAATTTAGTATGATAAAAAATTAAAGAAAAAGGGATTTTAAAAATTGGATATACAAGCGTACATATTAAGTGGGGCAATAGAAAGCTACGTGTTAGGTTTGGCTTCGCCAGAGGAAATGCAAGAATTGGAAACAATGGCTAAGCAACATCCCGAGGTAAAACAAGCCTTGTTTAGTTTTGAGGAATCGTTAGAAAGAACTTCGTTAGAAAATGCTATTCCTGCACCAGCTTTTTTACAGGCCAAAATAATGGCAGCATTGGAAAAAGAAGGTTTAGAAAAATCAATCCCACAACTTTCCAAAGATAACTCAAGCGAATCTGCCCCACGACCTTCGCAACCAGCTAAAGTAGTTCCTATTACTTATGCGCCAAAAGGTGTTAAGTGGTTACGGGGCGCAATTGCCGCATGCATTATTTTATTGATCGGCAGCTCCATCATCAATTTTTATTTTTATAGCAAATACAGGGAATACAACAACAAATACGCCTCTTTATTGGCTGAAAATACCACGCTTACCGCAAAAGCAAAAGTGATGGAAGCCAGCTATAAATTGGTAAAAGATCCAGGTATGAAGCTGGTACCAATGAATGCGGTGCCCGCTAAACCAGGCTCTTTAGCAACTATTTACTGGGATACCCATTCCAAGGATGTTTGGTTGATGGTAAATAATTTACCACAAACCCCGTCAGACAAGCAATATCAACTTTGGGCAATTGTGGATGGAAAACCTGTTGATGCTGGTATGGTTGATATGGCAAAAGTGGATGAATTAATTAAGATGAAAAATATTCCCAATGCGCAAGCATTTGCCATAACCTTAGAAAAGAAAGGCGGAAGCCCAACACCAACCAGCGACCAAATGTATGTTTTGGGAAAAACTTAGGAGCTGTAAAAGAAAACAAGATACAAGGAATCAAGAAAACAAGCCGTTTCCCAAAACCAATTAATTCTTTTTAGTCTAGGTCTAGATATAAACAAAGCCGTTCAAAAAATTTTTGAACGGCTTTGTTATTTATTTTGAAGATAGTAGCTAGGCTAGATTTTATCTAACTACTAAAATCTAACTATTTCTTATTTTCCAAACTTCAATTTGTTACCCAAGAAAATAGCACTTGCACCCAATTCTTCTTCAATGCGGAGCAATTGATTATATTTTGCAATACGGTCGGTACGGCTTGCGGACCCGGTTTTAATTTGACCGCAATTTAAAGCAACGGCCAAATCAGCAATCGTCACATCTTCGGTTTCACCGCTGCGGTGGCTCATAATAGTATTATAACCAGCATATTGCGCCATGGTTACCGCATTAATTGTTTCAGTAACAGACCCAATTTGGTTCACTTTTACCAATAAGCCGTTGGCAATGCCTTTATTAATGCCTTCTTCCAAACGTTTAACATTAGTTACAAATAAATCATCACCTACCAATTGAACCTTGCTGCCCAACTTTTCGGTCAATGATTTCCAGCCATCCCAATCGTCTTCTGCCATACCGTCTTCAATTGAAACAATCGGATATTTTCCAGCCCAGTCTACCCAAAAATCAACCAATTGTTCACTGGTCATTTCTTTGCCATCACTTTTGTGGAACACATATTTTTTCTTGTCTTCTTTCCACAATTCGCTGTTAGCAGCATCCATGGCAATTTTAATTTGGTCCGTCGTATAGCCAGCAGCAACAATTGATTCCAAAACGGTTTCAATCGCCTCTTCGTTGCTTTGGATGTTTGGTGCAAAGCCGCCTTCATCGCCAACATTTGTGCTATATCCTTTCTTTTTCAATACGCCTTTTAGTACGTGGAAAATTTCAGTACCCCAACGCAAGGCTTCGCTAAAAGAACTTGCCCCAACAGGAACAATCATAAATTCCTGGAAGTCGATTTTATTATCAGCATGTGCACCACCGTTCAAAATATTCATCATCGGAACCGGCAAAGTGCGGGCATTTGTACCCCCAATGTAGCGGTAAAGTGGCATGCCCAATTCATCGGCCGCAGCTTTTGAAACCGCCATACTTACGGCCAAAATAGCGTTTGCACCTAGTTTTCCTTTATTAGCGGTTCCGTCTAAATCTATCATGGCAGTGTCAACACCAATTTGGTCACTCACTTCCATGCCGGTAATAGCTTCGGCTATCGCAGTATTTACATTATTCACGGCGTTTATAACACCTTTACCAGAATACGTTTTTTTGTCGTTATCCCGAAGTTCAACCGCTTCGTGTATGCCGGTACTAGCTCCACTTGGAACAGCGGCACGGCCAAAACCGCCTTCGTCGGTCAATACATCAACTTCTACGGTTGGATTGCCGCGACTGTCCAAAATTTGGCGGGCATGGATAGCTGAAATGTAACTCATGTTTTATTTTTGTTGGTTTAATTAATTTATCTGATCCAAAGAAATTTTATAAGTCCCGATTTTTCTACAACATCCATTTCGTGATGATCGGAAGTAATAATGGTTGCATTGTGGGTGATAGCGGTTGCTAATACAAAGGAATCTGCTAAAGAAATCCTGAAATTGGATTTAAGAAAAACAATTTGATTAAAGATGCCCTTATCCAAATTGTCTACCAGGCGTATTGGATAGCCATCAATAATTTCATAGAAATCTTTTTTTGGAGCGGCTGGGTTTCTTTTGTGATCATAATAAGCTTCTAAGAAATTTATTTTATGCATACATATTAAACTTTTACCCAAAGCAGCTTCTCGCAAAATACGCTGAACAACATCACCACCTTTTTCGTTGTTTAAATATGCAATTAAAGCGCAAGCATCTATTAGATATGTATCGCTTACCAACGTTCCAATTTTTTTTCTTCTTGTTTCCACTTCATGAATTCATCAACAGTAGAAAGCTGTCCTTTTAATATACCCAATCCTTTATCTATCGCTTCGAGCATTTCCTCTTTTGTTTTCAAGCTTTTTGATGACTCGGCAGATTCCTTCTTTATATGCGCCAAAATGCCCGGTAATTTTTCTTCAGAAACTTCATGTACCAATTGCATGATTTCTTCTTCATATAATTTTCTTGCACCCATACCTTATAATTTGCAGCGAATTTAATATTTTATTTTTGAAACGTTAATTCCCTAAAAACATCCTCCAAATTACTGCCGCTTTCCTGCATCGAAACAATATTCAAATTGTTGTCCAAAGCCAGTTGCATCAATTGTTTGCGGATCGTTTGGATATCTTTTCCAACAACAATATATTGATTGGCTTGTAATTTTTCCACTTGGTTTACAGCTGGCAAGCGCCTTAACCATTCAGGTTCTAGGGGGTCGGTAAAGGTAACGGTCAGTGCATCTTTTTTCCCTTTCTGTAAGTTTTCCAATAGGTCGTCGGCCACCAAAACACCTTTGTTAATAATAATGGCTCGGCTGCAAATGGCTTGCACTTCTTGCATTATATGGCTGGAAAAAAGTACGGTTTTATTTTGCCCCAATTGCTTGATCACTTCCCTAATTTCAATAATTTGGTTAGGATCTAATCCGCTGGTGGGTTCGTCCAAAATCAATACTTCCGGGTTATGGATGATGGCCGCCGCCAACCCAACCCTTTGTTTGTAGCCTTTTGATAATTGGCCAATTTTTTTATCGGCTTCCAATTTTAATCCAACCTGTTCAATACAATCAGCAATTAACTGTTTGCAGTTGTTTATTTTATAAATATTACCTACAAATCCCAAGTATTCTCGCACATACATATCATAATACAATGCATTGCTTTCAGGTAAATACCCAATTTTTTGTTTGGTTTGTAAGGGTTGTTTGGCCACATCCATACCACTTATAAAAGCTTGACCACCATTAGGTTGTAAATATCCAGTCAGCATTTTCATGGTAGTGCTTTTACCAGCACCATTTGGCCCCAGAAACCCCACAATTTCTCCGTTGCCTATCTTAAAGGAAATATCGTTTACGGCCAGTTGTTCCCCATAAATTTTGGTCAAATTCTTTACTTCTATCGACATAGTTGCATGAAAACACGAATGTAAGGAATGCTACAGCGGCAATGTAAAACTTAAATTGTATTGAGGGATTTTTAACGAAAGACAAAAGCCAAGTTGGTCAAAAATAGCGGCCGTATTATTATTTAAAGTTGTGAAGAAAATGGCTTGAAAAGCAGTGTTGGCAAAGAGCAAACATTTTAGATAACATGCTTTGTTGTGGATATTTTGGATTCGAGAATAGAATTGAGATAACTTATTCTTCCAAAATAACAAAACCTTTCTGGCACTTAGCAGGCTGCTGAGTAGTATCGATACATTAATGCCAATTGCAAAATAAGAACCTCGATAAATATATGGCTGGAATGGTACACGATTCCTGTTGATTGGCAAAACCAACGGTGCAATTGGGATATTCCTACTATTTCACTTATTGTGACATCCTTAACAGCGCCTAGATTTGTTCTATTGTTTTTACTTCATTTTAACATAAATGATGTCATAATGGTAGGACTAATTATTATACAAACACCCTTCGGCGGTTCATGAAACAATAAACACAGCGGCTTTAAATATAATATATTGGTAGGAGTACAAATAAAAACAAAACCGGTGAACGACATAGCCGATTGACTAATGACCAATCCACGATTAGCTGTTGTTTGGTATTTGCGCTTGAGTTATATAAACCTGCTGGTTTTTACCATCACTGCGGGTGATACCCCGTACAGTCGTTTAAAAATCCGGTTAAAGTGGCTTTGATCGGTAAACCCATATTGTACGCAAGCAGTACTAAGGTTAATTGGGTTGTATTTGGTAGCGGTGAGTATTTTACGGATGCGGAGCCATAATACATATTGTACAAACGGGCTGCCTAGGTGTTCTAAAAATATATGCCGGGCACGGTCTTGCGATAGGTACATGACGGCAGCTACTTCTTTGAAAATCATTGGTTTGTCGATATTGTTTTCTATATATTGAAGGGCTTTGCTAATACGTTTATCTAGGTGTATGTTGGGTATATAAGATGCTCCGCAGTTTTGTAATAGTTTGTTTAAAAAGGCGTCTACATTTATTTGTAGGGTTGAGTTGGGCAGCGCTTTGTAATCAGGTGGGAGGATATGGCTAAGATATTCAAGCGGAAAAATCTTTTTCAATTCTATAAAAGGCCGTCCATCAAGGAAAGCTTTAAGCTGGTGACCAAGCGTACTGGCTGCATTTATTTTTAAGACCAACACCTGGCTTTGTGGCGCCTCACAAGCGTGCCGAACAGTTTGATTGATGAGAAAACCTCGATTATCTGTAATGTGTTGCCCATCAATGGTGCAATCGTAGGGATTGTCAAGTGAGGCAACAATCTGCAAACAATGATGATAATGTACTTTGACACGTGCGCCGCTGGCGATAAAAGAGAAAATATTGTTGTCCATGCTTATGTTGTTGATAACAGGGCTTCCTAATAGCGCCGATACAGCCGATACAAAGGTAAAAACGCAGGAATATGTTTGACTGTTTTATTAAACTTTTGGATATATAAATTTTGAAAATGGTTTTGTTAGCCATTACCAGCTTTAAGACCAATGTTACAATAATTTTTATTAATGATACTATTCTTTAAATATTAATATGGAAAAAGATACAAATCGCATAGAAGCTTTTAGCGATGGCATCTTTGGTGTTGCCATTACCTTATTGGCCCTAGAAATTGGGATAAGCGAAAAAGGGGCACACGAAAGCATTACCAATCAAGTTTTTTGGCAAGAGCTGATAGCACTTTGGCCGAAATTTTTTGCTTATTTCAACAGCTTTGCTGCTGTATTACTTATGTGGATGTCGCACCACAAGATCTTCAAATTACTGAATTCCACCAATACGTATGTCATCCTCGCAAATGGGTTGTTGCTTCTTATTGTTGCGCTGGTACCTTTCCCTACCAAAACGGTAGGCGAATTTATACATACAGGCGCAGGTGCCGCTTCCATTATCTTTTATACCAGTTACTCCGTACTAATAAGCCTTAGTTTTTGTCTGCTAAGTTTGTGTATTATAAAAGGTGGCGATAGAGTAGCCAGCCCAGAAAACGCAGTAATTATAAAAAAGCTTCAAAAAGGTATGTTTATGGGGCTTCTTATGAATTCCGCCATATTCCTAATGGCCTTTTTTGCGCCTTATGTCGCACTTATCCTAAACTTTTGTATGTGGATTTTTTGGGCGGTATTATCTCATGCAGCTGAAAAGAAGACAACCATCCACAATGAAAACTAGGTGCATAGCAGATACATTATATAAATTATATATAATATGTTGCTCATTGTAAGTATGCATTGCGATGTATTTTAAAATAAACACGCTTTATCTTCAGAATAGCCAGTTTATACAAGTGTTGCAAATGCCTTCATCTTTATTTTTCCATCTGCTTCTTAGCTTATTCAATTAAAATTATGGACAACGAAAACACGATCGGCCGCAGGAAATTCCTTAAATCGAGTTCCCTTTTGGGCAGTGGGCTGCTGCTGAGCTTTTACCTACCAGCCTTTGCAAAAGGCCAAGGAGATGGCAAGGCTGCCGACTTTGCGCCTAATGCCTTTTTGCGTGTTGGTACAGATGGCGGCATAACCATCATTTGTGCGTATGCCGAAATGGGGCAAGGCATTTATACAGCACTGGCGCAAATGATAGGCGAAGAATTAGATGTAGATTGGAGCAAGATAACTGTAGAGGCCGCACCGATAGGAGATGCCTACACCCACCTTTTTTATCATTGCCAAATGACCGGCGGCAGTGCTTCGGTAACCTCAGAATATGATAGGATGAGGCAGGTGGGGGCTACGGCAAGATATATGCTGGTTGGAGCTGCCGCCAAAAAATGGGGGATTGACGCTACCACCTGCTATACGGCCAATGGCCATGTCATCCATAAAACATCTGGTAAAAAAATGCCTTACGGAACATTGGCTCCAAATGCAGCATCCATTACACCACCCAAAGAAATTAAGCTAAAAGATCCCAAAGAACATACCTTGATAGGCAAGGCGGTTAAACGGTTAGATACGCCTGATAAAACCAATGGGAAAGCACAATACGGAATAGATATAAAATTGCCCGGTATGTTAGTGGCTGTTGTGGCCCGTTGTCCCGCGGGGCTTGGCAAAGTAAAAAGCTTTGATGACAAAAAAGCACTGGCATATCCAGGCGTAAAACGAATAGTGCCAACCGGAAACGGCGTAGCCGTAATAGCAGAGGGTTATTGGCCAGCACACAAAGGACGAGAGTTGCTGGATATTGTTTGGGACAGGGGCGAGTTTGAAAACTTCAGTACAAAGGTCGAAATGGAAGGATTCCGCAAAATGGCACAAAGCCCCGCACTGGTAGCAGCGAAAAAGGGTGATGTTACCTTAAAAGACAGCGCGGGAAAAACCTACGATAAGGAATTTGAATTCCCTTACCTGGCACACGGAACCATGGAACCTATGAACTGCCTCGCCGATGTAAAGGCAGATAGTTGCGATTTATATGTTGGTACCCAAGGTCAGACATTTGATCAAATGGCTTGTGCCGGGGCATTAGGATTAAAACCAGGCCAGGTAAAAATCCATACCCAATTATCGGGTGGTGGCTTTGGGAGGCGATGTATGATGGATGCCCATGTGGCCGTTGAAGCTGCCATACTATCCAAGATAATGCAAGTACCCGTAAAAGTAATATGGAGCCGTGAAGACGATATGCGTGGCGGCTACTATCGCACGGCTAGTTATCATAAGCTAGAGATTTCCACCGATGCCAAGGGCAATCCAAACACATGGATGCACCGCATGGTTACCCAATCGTTCGTTTTTAAAACTCCTTTCGAAGGGCCATTGGTCAAAAACGGTATTGACTATTTTGCAGTGGATGGTGGTGTTGAACTTATCTATGATGTGCCGAATACCCAGATAGAATGGGTACATGCAAAGCAGACCATCCCCTGCATCTGGCAAAGGGCTAACAGCCATTTTTATACAGCTTATATTAAAGAGACAATGATAGATGTGTTGGCCAAAGCTGCCAATAAAGACCCCTATGCTTACCGGGTAAATTTATTAAAGAACAATCCAAAACATTTAAAAGTGTTGGAGACTGTAGTTGCAAAATCGGGCTGGGGCAAGCCCTTACCTGTCGGTCATGCGCATGGAATAGCAATCCATGAAAATTTTGGGAGCACCATGGCCGCAGTTGTTGAATTGTCCATAACCGGTTCCGGCTCCATTAAAATGCATAAAGTAACTGCCGCCATTGATTGTGGGGTGGCCGTTAATCCAGCCAATGTGGAAGCGCAGATACAAGGCGG
>CAWJTH010000110.1:0-14714 GCA_963845495.1 uncultured Chitinophagaceae bacterium | reverse complement strand
CGGTAGGTTGCAAGCCCCGGAAAACCATAATTGACAGGCGGCCCTATCGCATCCGTGCCGTAATATAACTGGAAAGTTCCCCGGGCACCGCCTTTTGCATTCACCGAAAATTTATAGGTTCCCTTTCTTACATTTCTGACAACGGTCACCAGCGAGTCACCCACCCCGTCGGGATTGACGAACAAAAGATCAGTGACCAAGCTGCCATCGGAGTTTGTTGTCCCATCATAATAATACCGCCAGTTTCCGGAACTTGCATTTGCCACCGGTGTTGAATTACCATTTGAAAAGCCTGGGATACCATAACAATAACTGGTCTCCAGCCAGAATTCATGCCAGATCTGTGTTTTCTTTTTGGTAATAGGAAAGGCAAGCGGTTGGCTAACATTGTGCAGGATACCGTTGCGCATTCCTACATCACTTGCCGTAAAATCCGTTGTCGAATCGATCAAATGGCTACCCGCAAGGTCAAAATAAATCCAGTCTTGGCCGTTGATGGACAATATGGTGCTGTCCCATCTATCAATATAACCTATTGATTTTACAGCAGTTGTATGGTGGGTATAACTTGCACTGGTGTTTACACCCGGTATTATATGTGCAGTCATCAACCTGGTCAAACTATCTAATGTAAGGTTATCAAAAGTTGTTGTTCCTGCCTTTTGAAGGATATCATTTGTTTCGGCAAACAAGGTTAGCCTTGTCCTAACCCCGCTACTATTGGTAAGGTTGGTCAAAGTATCCATTAAGCCTGCCCTTTTCAAGCCCCCAATAAAAATGCTGTACTTATCAGGGTAGTTTTGCAAAAACTGCCCGATGGTAAGTACGGGCGGATTTAGTACATTATCTATTTTGTGCACGTAGCCATTGTAATATTGGATGTCGGTTTGATAAATGGTGGCTATCCCGTTGGCAACAGCCAATGATTTATACCCTTTAGATATGTCAATGCTGATGAAATCGCCCGTACCAGTCGTAATGGCTTGTGGCCCTTGGATAAAGCTTGCCGCATTTAAAGCACCTGCTAAAATATGATAATCCATTATAGTGAACAGTGCCGAGTCGGTAAAATCAGCCAGGCCGGTTTTTCCCTGCGCCGCAAAAAACTTGCGGAAAGCATTATTGTCAGGGGCGAAAAAGGTGTAAGGGCCATAAGCATCCAGCGTGCTGGCAAGCGAAACAGTATCTATCTGCTTGGTGAGTGAGTCGTAAACCAGTTTTTTTCCCTTTAGCAGCGCCGACACGGCAATACTGAGGGAAGTATCTTTCTGAATCTGGTCAAACATCAAGTTGTAGCGGGTCTGGACCATATACGAAAGATCGTTCTGTCTTTTACAACCATTCAATATCGTCAATACAGCAACAACCAACAGCAGAAGCTTACCCATGGCCCGTATGGCTTTTAATTTTGCAGTTATATTATTTCTTTTCATATTTTAAAATTATTATATTGTTGTACAGACAGCATACGATTATTGATAGTAAGGATTTTGTACCAAACTTGGGTTTCGGTTCAATTCATACTGGTATATTGGCATGTACCAGCTTCTGGGGTCAATGATCCTTGCACGGGTAGTGGCACGGTCGCCAACCAATCGAGAGTTCACAATTGTACTTATCAAGAAATCAGGGTTGGCATCGTTTGTGGCTACCCGTACCAAGTCGAACCACCTTTTGCCCTCCGTGGCAAGTTCCATGGCACGTTCTTTCATAATCAATTGTGTCATTAGTGATTGTGGAGCTGTGGCGCCGGTAAGGTAATCATAGATGGGTACGCCTGCCCTTGTGCGTATTTTGTTCAACAGGTACAATGCCGTGTCCACTTGGGCAGCCCCACCAATATGTACCAGAGCTTCCGCCTTCATCAACATCACATCGGGCAATCGGTATAAAATATAATTGGGATCGTTTGTAGTCCTGCCGATGTTGTTGGTCGTAATCCCGGCATATTTCCAAAGACCATTGCCCGCAACGTAAGTATTGTTAAGGCCACGATAGTTATCCACATCGCCGGTATAAAGCGCAACCAAAGTACTATTTGCGGTAAAATTTCCAGCTGTCCCCGCCAAACTGTTTGTTTCGTTCAAGGTGTAATCAAACTGCACCTCCAAGATGCTTTCGGATGAATTTTTTTGGCTGAAAATACTGAACCAGTTCGGGCCAGGCACCAAACTATACAATGTGGCGGAATCGTTCAGCACTTTTTGCGCAGCTAAATTGGCCTGCGAATATTTTGCCCTCCACAGGTAAACATCGGTTTGCAGCGCATTTACCGCCCCTAGCGTTGCCCGACCTCTTGTGTCTGCATTCTTTGTGTACTGAAAGGGAAGCACGGTTTCCGCATTTGCCAGATCGGATTCGATTTGGTTCAGTACCGTATCTGGAGCCGATTGTTTAGGGAAATATTTTACATCATCGCTGGTTGGTGCCTGTAACACCAACGGTACGTTCTGGAATGTCCTGACCAGATAAAAATAGGCCAATGCCCGTAAAAATTTGGCCTCTCCTACCAACTGGTTGCTTTCCTGGGCTGTAAACTTGCTATCCAGATTCACGATATTTGGTACCGATTGTATGACGTTATTTGCCCTGCCGATCAACGAATAGGCAACTGTCCAATCAGACCCCTGCAACGTTTTATCCATGTATTGGTACCACGGGTAAGTAGTAGTATTGCTGGATAATGCAGTAACCAAGTCACTCCGGCTTTCACCCCATACCAAAAATTGGGTTACACAGGCCTGCAAGGCATCGTAACAACCGATAATTGCTGCTTCGGCATCTGCCTGGGTCTTAAAATAATTATTGGTGGTAATGGCGTTTTCGGGCGTTTGGTTCAAATATTTTTTGCAGCTACTGGCAGTTAGGATGGCCATGGCCAAAAGAAAGACCGACAAATATTTTTTGTTCAATAATTTATCCATTGTATGATGGTTTATTAAGCTGACCGATAAAGGCTTCAATCGGTGTTGTTATGAAATGGAATATTTAGCGACAGTTAAAACTTTACGTTCAAGCCAAGGGTGTACATCTTAGATTGTGGCGTCAACCCTTGGTCCACACCAATAAAATACGGGCTGCTACCAAGATAGATTTCTGGATCGGTGCCTACATACTTCGTCCAGGTAATCAAGTTATTGCCTGTTAAGAAAACATCTATTGCATTCAACCGCAGTTTTTTTACCAGCTTGGTCGGCAGCCGATAAGTGAAGGAAAGGGATTTTAACCGGGCATACGAACCATCTTCGATCCAGCGGGTGGAAGGTTGCATATTTCTGGGATCAGAGTCCAATGCCCTTGGAATATTGGTAATATCACCTTGTTTGCGCCAGCGGTTCAATACAGATACCGCCTGATTATCTGTACTGTACATCCTTTCGAGTGTGTAACGCATCCCGTTGATCACATCATTACCATATTGAAACTGGATAAACAGGCGCACCCCGAAACTTTTATAGTCGAAAGAGTTGTTGAAGCCGCCAAAGAAAATGGGATTTGCGTTGCCGATTTTAACCTTGTCCTGGTCATCGATTACGCCATCGTGGTTGTAATCTTGAAAAATCGCATCACCACCCTTAAAAGGATTTCCCGTGGCAGAGCCGATAAGCATTACTTTGGGGGTTACACCATCTGCATTATAAACTACGCCGCCTTTGGGATCCCTTACCACTGCCGAAGCATCCGTGGCATAAACGCCTTTAAATGTAAGCCCGTAATACGTCCCCAACGGATCGCCTTGCTTAACCTGGGATGTAAAACCTGCGTAACTGTCTGTGAAAGTGATCGTGCCGCCCGGCAAAGAAGTAACCTTATTATCGTTATGGGCAATATTGAATGAGGCATTCCATCTTAAGCCAGCCGGATCTTTTGGCCTTAAAATATCAACATTTACATTTAACTCTATACCTCTGTTCTGAATGTTGCCTAAATTGGCATAAATGTTACCAATAGCAGGATTGGTTGCATTAGTAGTACCTGTCAGCAGGCCGCTCGAACCCGGCACACCAAGCGTATACAATAAATTTTTTGTAAGCTTATTATATACATCCAAGGTAAAAACTACTCGGCTTTTGAACAATTCCAGATCAAGACCAAGGTTAGAGCTTTCAACCGTTTCCCAGCTTAAATGGTTTAATTGTGGGTTGGATTGATAAATACCGCTATACCCCAAATAGTTGGCGCCTGAATTGAACTGCCCCACATAAGCATAGTTGGGTATGCCGCTGTTGCCCAGTTGGCCCCATGTCGCCCTTATTTTCATATCAGAAATGAAAGGCAAACTTTTTTTCACAAAGGGTTCATTGGAAACCCGCCAGTAACCACCAACAGATGGGAAATTAGCATATTTGTTGCCGGGCCCAAATTTTGACGAACCATCCCTTCTAATTACAAAATTGAAACCAAAACGATCATCGTAAATAAGGTTGGCCTGTGTAAACAGCGAAAAAATATTTTCCGTACTTGTGGATCCCGTTAAGCTTCTAACCCTTGCAGGGCCGCTCAGCGTTTGTATCTGGTCTGATGGGTTGCCGTAGCCACTTTCGACCAGCTGGTTCGAATTGAAAGTATTGATCGTGTTGCCGAACAAAAAAGAAGTCTTGAATTTGGTGCCAAAAGTTTTATTGTATGTCAACAGGTTGTCCAGGATACTTTGTGTACGCTGAAAATCACGTGTATCAATCCTGTTATAATTGGTCGAATTCCAAATTTCACCGGTGGCCACTGCCGGCAAGTACAAAAAGCCGTTTTCACCTACAAAATCAAGCGATGTATTATTGGTAAACTTCAACCCTTTTGCAATATCATATTCTACTCTTACGTTCGGTTTCAGGTTGGTGCTGAACGCGTCGTTTGTTACCGTATTGGCAAAGGCCACGGGGTTATCCAACGGGCTTTGTATACCACCTAAGGATAGATAATCGGAAAGTGGTGCGCCGGTATTTAGATCCACATCATAAACTGGCATGGAAGGTGTTTTCACCTCTGCCAAATAATAGACCGAGCCTTGGCCATAATTGGCATAATTGTTTATTTTACTGCGGGAAAAAGAAATATTTGCCGAAAACCGAAGTTTGTTTGATACTTTATAATCCAGATTGAAGCGACCCGTAAAACGATTGTAACCAGTATTGATAAAGGCTCCGTTCTGGTCGGAATAAGATGTACTGAAGTTATACCGCAAGGCATCGCCACCGCCACTTACCGAAAGGTTGTAAGTTTGAGTAAAACCAGTGTGCACTAGGTACGACATCCAGTTGGTGTTAGCCTGATAATAATTGTTGTACGGATAGGTTGGATCATTCATGAGGGGCCAAACCGGGCCTGGGGTAGCTACTGTGCCAATTGGGTTTATATTGCCGTTATTCTGCAAAGCTTCCAACCGCATCACCTTGTATTGCGATCCATTGAGCACGGGAACGGCTGGCGGTGCGTTTCTTGTACCAAATTGGCAATTCAAAAGAATATTTGTAATACCCTTTTTCCCTCGTTTTGTGGTAATAATGATTACACCATTAGCGGCCCTGGCACCATAAATTGCAGATGCATTCGCATCTTTCAAAATATCGATGCGTTCAATATCCTCCGGGTTGATATCTGCAATAGGGTTTATACGGGCCACACTGGTGGCTGCGGAGTTTGTATTGTCATATGGCGTTGAAATAATTGGGATACCGTCCACAATGTACAAAGGATCGTTGCCGGAAGACACCGAGCCAGCGCCACGTATGCGTATATCAACCCCTGAACCTGGGTCGCCCGAATTGGTAACAACCTGCACACCGGCAGCCCGTCCCTGTAGCATCTGGTCAATGGATGTGGCCGGTTGCTGGGCGAGCACATCTGCCGTAACCGAGGTTACCGACCCAATCAGGTCACGTTTGTCAATGGATGTAAAACCCGTCTGTACCCGGTTGTCCTTTTTATAAACGACGGTTACCTCGTTGTCTTTATTTTTCGATGTGTCGGAGGTCAACGATACATTTACAACCGTGCGGCTGCCTATGGCTTCCGTTTTACTTTCAAAATTTATAAACGAAAACCTTAATTTGTTTTTGGTACTGCTAACACGTAACGAATAGTTTCCGTCTTCATCGGTACTGATACCGTTTAGTTGGCGGTCGTTTTCGTTTACTTCCACCACAGTAACACCTGGCATGGGTTTGTTTGCCCCGTGTTCGGTCACCTTTCCTTTGATAACGGCAGATGTCGAAGCCTGGCCGAACAATGTTGCGGATGCGGAAAAAAACAAAAGCAGTAGTACCAAACAGCTAGTTAGTAAATATGGTTTTTTCATAAGCAATGGTTTCCAATTGTACCGAATAGAACAGTTAAATTAAAATATCTGATTAATTAATACACTAATAGGAATTAGGGATAAGCACCTGATCAACCTTATACACGTACCCGCTCGTGGTCGTTCCCAGCCCTTTGGCAACAAACGGCAGCGTAACGTTTGAGACCGTCCCCAAATTCGTTGTAATCGTGGCCCCGCCGTTAGAGAACGTGAGCGTATTACTGTTGCCATATACCGTATTTTGGCTGCCGGTCAACGCACTTGCGGATGCCAGGTTAGCAGCAACAATGTGGTTGAGCATAATATTTTTAAATTGCGAACTGGTTAATGATGCCCCTGCCAGTAACATGTGTTTCACATCGAAACCCGCCGCCAAGAAAGCTGCATTAGTAGGTGCAAACATTGTGGCGGTTGCACCGGTACCGCCGTATGTGCCCATTAGCCCGGCCTGTTGGAGGGCCGCCATGAAAATGGACAAGCTTGTATCCATTGAGGCCTGGCCTAAAGCGCTCAATAAGAGATCCGATTTGGGGAAGGTGCCGTTTATTAGATGTATCAGTCCATTGCTAGCCTTAACATCCGACCGTATGAATTGCCCAGCGGTTAATATCGGTACAATAGCTCCATTTATGGTATAATATCTTAGCCCACCTAACACCGCAGATGTTAGCTTAACCTGCGGGTAAACGTTTGATGTATCATAAATAAAATAAGAACCCAGTACCGCCGCCGCATAAGTTTGGGACAGGGCCGCCATATTGTTGTTCACTTTCGCCAATGCTGGCGCTATCAGCGCATTTAGGGAATCATTGCTCGGCATGATGATGGTATTGAACACGGGATCCCCGCCCTGGTCCGTAACCGCGGAATTTTGCCTGAATTCAAGCGAGGTGTAAACCGAGCCCAGCAAATCGTAGGTTTTGTAAAATACCGAATCAATACGCCCATCGCCGTTTTTGTCGTAACTATCAAATGCATCGTAAGTGCTGTCTTTTAACACTTGCATCAGTTTATAAAAAGTACTGGTCGAAAAATAAGCATCCTTTTGGAGCAACTGTTCAAGGTTTGGAAGCGGTTGCAATACGGTTCCTATTCCATGTATAACGGCATTATCGGCAGTAATGTCCCTCATGCTTTTTATTACCGGCACACCGTTTATTTTAAGTGTATCGGCTGCACTAACATCAATCGTTACAAATTTCCTGCTTCTTGTAAGATAATAGGTTTGTGTATATGTTTTATATCGTTGCTGAAAAGTATAATAATACCAAAGGTTGGTTACGATATGAAAATTAAGTAATTGAAACAATGTATCGGAGGGAACATCATTGATTGAATTATAGCCTTTTGAAGCAAAATATTGGCGAAAAGCATTGTTAACCGGTGCAAATACTGTATAAAGGCCGCCATTGTTTATATATTGTACCAATCCTGCTTTTTTGAGCCCTTGGGCAAATATAGAAAAATTGGAATCCTGCAACAGTTTGTCATAAACATATAAAGAAGAAGTACCAGTGTTGTAATACTGGTCAAATTTCTTTTTACAACTTAAACTGACTACTACTGCCAATAAAAGTAATAACAAAATATGCAGCGGGGCTTGGCGGGGCTTAAAAATCCTGTTCATTAATTATCTATTAATTATTGATTATTGTTTCAATTAAATATTGAAATCAAGTACGGCAGTTGGCATCAAGGTTTTTAAATCATAAATGGCAAAACATAACAATGCACCAAATCACTCAGGTCAATTTTGACCTTTAAAGAATTTATTGTAATAGATTGCACATTTCAACAACTTGTTTCAAATACCTGAATCACAAAACTTCAATTAAATATTGGATACCTATTGTGATGCCAATTTGTTTGGTTTTGGTTTTTTTAAAATGGACAACGGATCTTTTTGACAATCGATATAATTATATCGGAGCGTTGGCACACGCGAATATTTAAAAATTATGGGTAGCATTTGCAATCAGTTTTAGCAGTTGAGAAAATCGTTATTTCATTCTCGCAACAAATATATAATGTTTTTTAACAAATGCAACCGATTACATTTATTTTTTTAAAAAAAATTTTACCTATATCTTTACCCCTACGATAATGCAGATTGTTCCGATGAGATCACTTTTAATATAAAAGCCACTTTTAATAATTTCTTTGGATACTATCACAACCAAAATAATATTATATACTGTTGAAATACAAGTATTTAAATAAAATTGCTCTTAACAATATAGATTTAATGTTAAAAAACAATTATAAAAAAGCATTAAATGATAGTTTATTATTTGGTTTGCTATAAGACTACTAAAGATTGTCAACGATTACAATTTGATGTTGAAAATCATTATGCATCCTAAGTCGACTAACATTTATTCAATTAAATGCCCTTAACAAGTATGATATTTCAGCAGAAATCCAAAAACGAAATGGTTAAAATAAATAGGTTAAAATATATTTCGGGATTGAGTTTATGTATAGTCCTTATGTTAGCTTGCCAGCCTATTAACGCACAGGAAAATTTATACCCAAATGAATTCCCTTTAAAAGATGTACAGCTATTAGCAGGCCCTTTTAAACATGCCCGTGACCTTAATATACAAACCCTTTTAAAGTACGATGTTGACCGTTTAATGGCCGGGTACAGAAAAGAGGCAGGATTATCTGCAAAAGCAAAAAGCTACCCAAACTGGGATGGATTGGATGGCCATGTGGGCGGCCATTACCTATCTGCCTTGGCAATGAACTGTGCTGCCACCAATAATGCCGAATGTAAAAAACGCTTGGATTATATAATAGCAGAACTTGAAGCCTGCCAAAATGCAAACGGCCAAAATTATCCTGATTGGGGCAAAGGATATGTTGGAGCCGTGCCAAACAGCACAAAAATCTGGAGTACATTACAAAAAGGCGATTTTACCGCATTCCATGGCGCATGGGTACCTTGGTACAATGTGCATAAAATGTACGCTGGGCTTACGTGACGCTTGGCTTTATACGGGAAATAAAACCGCAAAAGATATTTTTATCAAGTTTTGCGATTGGGCCATAAATATAACTGCTGCCTTATCCGACGCACAAATGCAAACCATGCTTGATACCGAACAGGGCGGCATGAACGAAGTGTTGGCAGATGCCTACCAAATGACCGGCGACAAGAAATATTTAGAAGCCGCAAAACGATTTTCTCACAACATGCTGCTAGATGCCATGGCGGCCGAAAATGATAACCTGGATAACAAACACGCCAACACACAAGTGCCCAAAGCAATCGGATTTGAACGGATAGCGGAACTTTCTCAAGATAAAAAATATGCAACCGCTGGTAACTTCTTTTGGCAGACCGTTACCACGAACCGCAGTTTGGCATTTGGCGGCAATAGCAGAAGGGAATTTTTCCCTGCCGTTACCGCAGCCATGGATTTTGTGAACGATGTAGAAGGCCCAGAATCCTGCAACTCTTATAATATGCTAAAGCTAACGGAAGATTTATTCAGGGATAATCCGTCAGCTAAGTATGCCGATTATTATGAGAAAACATTATTCAACCATATCCTTTCCACCCAGCATCCTGAAAATGGCGGTTATGTATATTTTACGCCCGTTCGGCCAAGGCATTATAGGGTCTATTCATCACCTAATGAAGGCATGTGGTGCTGCGTGGGCAGCGGCATGGAAAACCACGGAAAATACAACCAATTCATTTATACGCACCAGCACGATTCGTTGTTTCTTAATCTTTTCATCGCATCGGAACTAAACTGGAAGGCAAAAGGAATCACGTTAAAACAGGAAACCAATTTCCCGTATGAAGAACAAACAAAATTGACCGTTACGGCTGGTTCTTCAAAGTTTAAATTAATGGTACGTTATCCATCTTGGGTAAATAAAGGGGATTTAAAAGTGGTGGTAAATGGAAAGTCGATTTCGTATACTGTAAATCCTTCATCATATATAACATTAGAAAGGTTATGGAAGAAAGGAGATGTGGTGGAAATACAACTTGCCCATGCATAACACGATTGTACAACTGCCAAATGAATCGATTACATTGCCATTATGCACGGCCCTATTTTACTGGGTGCAAAAACTGGAACCGAGGATATGGCTGGCTTAATTGCAGGCGATAGCCGCTGGGGACATATAGCAGGTGGTAAAAAATTACCATTGGATAAAGCTCCGATAATTATCGAAGAAAATGCAACTGACCTTGCCGACAAACTAACGCCTGTAAAAGGAAGTCCCTTTAAATTTCAATTTTTCGCAAGTTAAAATAGCCAATGCGTCGAACCTACAGCTCCAACCTTTTTTTACCATTCACGATGCCAGGTACATGATGTATTGGAAAGAACTGAACAATTCGCAATACCAATCATATATCGATTCCATCGCCATAATAGAAAAGCAAAAATTGGAACTACAAAAACGGACGGTTGATTTTGTAGCCCCCGGCGAGCAACAGCCGGAAGCAGACCATTTCATTGAAAAACAAAATTCCAATACTGGCAATAACCTAGATGAATTTTACCGTGATGCCCGTAACGGTGGTTATTTTAGTTACAGACTTAGTACCAATAATGAAACTGGTTTAAGCTTGATAGTACGTTATTGGGGAAATGAACGAGGCAACAGGGCATTTGACATTTATATAGATGACGAAAAACTGGTAACGGAAAATATTGCCAGCAAATGGAACCAACAAAAATTCCAAGATGTTGAATATGCCATCCCTGATGCTATGATAAATGGGAAAAGTAAAGTAAGGGTAAAATTTCAGGCGCAGCCAAATAACAGTGCTGGCGCTGTTTATTATCTCCGGTTAGCCAGAAAAGAAAACTAAATACATCAACCTGTTGTGCGATTAAAAAACAAAGTTCGTAGTAATCTTTCTGTCAATCGGCCTACGAAAGAAAAGTGCATAAAAATTCGTGTTGTTGGCCTGTATTGGAAGAAAAAGCTGTTTGAGCCCTTTGGGAAATTGAATTATGACGAATGTTGCGGCGAGTTCTTTTTCTTCCGGCCTACAACATGAATTTTTAGCCTTTTCTTTCGTGAGCCTTGGCTTTTTTTGCTTCTTTTTTTTGCCAAGAAAAAAAAGAAGAAGACAAAATAAATATAGGGATTTCGGATTTTAGGAAAAAATATTAATCACACAACGGGTTACATCAATATCTAAAACCTAACATTACTAAATTAACCAATCAAGCAAGCTTATCATAATCTCATCCAACTTTAAACAAATCTAAATGGTATTTAAGGTAACGCTTTTTTTAAAACGATTATCATTGTTTCTCTTATCAGCAACGGTATTAAATTGTGTTGTTGCCCAAGCGCAGAATACTTCCGTTCAAACACAATCACCCCTTAAACTTTGGTACAACACCCCCTCCGGAAAAATATGGGAAAATGCTTTACCAATCGGCAATGGCCGGTTAGGTGCCATGATTTATGGAAACGTAGGCGAAGAAACCATCCAATTAAACGAACACACATTATGGAGCGGCGGCCCGAACAGCAACGATAACCCGTTAGCTTTAGATTCGTTGAATGCGATAAGGAAATTGATTTTTGATGGCAAGCAAAAAGAGGCTGAACAGTTGGCAAACAAGGTTATTATTAGTAAAAAGTCTCAAGGACAAATGTTTGAACCTGCTGGCGAAATCCACCTTTCTTTTCAAAACCAAGATAATTATACAGATTATTATAGGGAACTGGACATAGAAAAAGCTGTTTCAAAAACCTCATATAAAGTTGGCGATGTAACATTTACAAGGGAAACATTGGCTTCTTTTGCCGACCGCGTTGTGGTGATGCATTTAACTTCAAGCAAACCGGGAAGTATTTCTTTTACTGCCTATTATTCATCCCCGCAACCGAAGGTTTTGGTAAAAACAGCCCAATCGGAACAGCTCACTTTTGCCGCAACCACCATCGACCATGAAGGCGTAAAAGGCATGGTGCGTTATAAAGGAATTGCGGATTTTAAAACAAACGGTGGCACTGTTTCGTCAACCGACACTTCCATTATCGTTAAAGATGCCAACGAGGTGACCATTTACATTTCCATTGCTACTAATTTCAACAACTACCACGATGTAAGTGGTAATGAAAACGAACGGGCCGCTTCCTATCTTGCCAAAGCAATAACAAAACCGTTTGCAGAAATACTTAAAACCCATATTGCCGCCTATCAAAAATATTTCAATCGGGTAAAACTTACGCTGGGAAACGATGATAAAGCCAATCTTCCAACAGACGAACGATTGAAGAATTTCAACTCGACCAACGACCCACAATTTGCGGCACTTTATTTCCAATATGGCCGCTATTTATTAATTTCTTCTTCGCAGCCCGGTGGCCAGCCTGCCAATCTTCAAGGTATCTGGAACAATAAATTATACCCTGCGTGGGACAGCAAATACACCATCAACATCAACGCCGAAATGAATTATTGGCCAGCCGAAAAAACCAACCTGACTGAAATACACGAACCGTTTTTACAGATGGTAAAAGAGTTGGCGGTTATGGGTGAAACAACCGCCAAAACAATGTATGGCGCAAGGGGTTGGATGGCGCACCACAATACTGATATTTGGCGTGCAACCGGTGCAGTGGATGGTGCGTTTTGGGGCTTATGGAACCAAGGCGGCGGCTGGACAAGCCAGCATCTTTGGGAGCATTATCTATACACTGGCGATAAAAAATTCTTGGCATCCATCTACCCTATTTTAAAAGGCGCCGCTACATTTTATGTTGATTTTTTGGTAGAAAATCCAACCAATCACTGGCTGGTAATAAATCCCGATGAATCACCCGAAAATGCGCCAAAAGCACACCAAGGCTCTTCATTGGATGAAGGCGTTACGATGAGCAACCAGATTGTGTTTGATGTATTTAGTTCAACCATAAAAGCTGCCCAGATTTTGAACTTGGATGCAGCCTTTATTGATACCCTAAAACAAAAGCGCAACCGATTGTCGCCCATGCACATTGGCCAATACGGGCAATTGCAGGAATGGTTGGATGACATTGATAACCCGACCGACAATCATCGGCACATTTCGCATTTGTACGGATTATTTCCTTCCAACCAAATATCCGCTTATCGTACCCCGCAATTGTTCAACGCAGCAAAAAATACGCTTTTACAACGTGGCGATGTATCCACAGGTTGGAGCATGGGCTGGAAAGTAAACTGGTGGGCAAGGATGCTGGACGGTAACCATGCCTATAAATTGATTCAAAACCAGCTTACACCTTTGGGCGTAAACAGAGGTGGCGGTGGTACTTATAATAATTTATTTGATGCCCACCCACCTTTCCAGATTGATGGCAATTTTGGTTGTACATCTGGCATTACCGAAATGTTGATGCAAAGTGCCGATGGTGCAGTGAATCTATTGCCAGCTTTACCAGATGCATGGCAACAACAAGGTTCGTTTAGCGGCATAAAAGCAATCGGTGGTTTTGAAATTGTAGGCATGGAATGGAAAGATGCTAAACTGGTAAAAGTAACCATCAAATCAAATTTGGGCGGAAACCTTCGGTTAAGGGTTCCCAACTCACTTCAACTAAATAACGGAAATTTAAAACAGGCGACTGGCGAAAATCCGAATCCATTTTATCAGGTTACCGCAACGCCAAATGCCATCATTTCACCGAAAGCCACAATAACGCCCCCCGAAATAAAAACAACGTTTTTGTATGACATACCAACAGAAACAGGAAAAACTTACACTTTAATCAGTAAATAATATTTGAAAACAATTGCTTGGATATGAATAACAAACAGAAAATAATGGCTTGTTTACTTGGCGGTTGCCTTTTTGCGGGCCAGTTCTCCAAAGCTCAATCAATCACTTTTACCAACCCGATCCTTAGTGGGTTTTATCCAGACCCAAGTATTGTAAAAGCGGGAACAGATTATTATTTGGTTAATTCTACCTTCTCCTACTTTCCTGGCCTACCTGTTTTTCACAGTAAAGATTTAAAAAACTGGAAACAAATTGGCAATGTAATCAGCCGTACTTCCCAAATGGATTTTTTGGGCGAACGCATGACTAGGGGATTGTTTGCACCGGGCATTAGTTACAATAAAGGAACATTTTACGTAACCTGTACAGATATTGACCATGATGGCAATTTTGTTGCTACCGCAAAAAATCCCGCAGGCCCATGGAGCAATCCCGTAAAATTGCCAAAGGTAAAAGGCATCGACCCATCCATATTTTTCGATGATGATGGTAAAGCTTATGTCATTTACAACAGCGATGCGCCAGATTATAAACCGCTTTATTCTGGCCATCGCACCATCCGATTGTATGAAATTGACCCTACAATTTACAAGTAACAGGCGAAGAAAAAATACTGGTTAACGGTGGTGTTGATTTAAGCAAAAAGCCAGTCTGGATTGAAG
>CAWJTH010000109.1:0-9212 GCA_963845495.1 uncultured Chitinophagaceae bacterium | reverse complement strand
TAAACGGAAATGAACAAACTTGGTTTATTTAATTACTTTTTAGTAATATTATTAATAAAAATGTTTATCATCGCTCCCCATTTTATAAACACAATTTATGTACAAAAAGCTCATTTTATCAATCTTAACTTTATTGTTGCTTGTTCACGGTAAAGCCCAAAAAGAATTTGTTTATACCAAAGAAGGGAAACGGATATTAAAAAGGGAACCATTGATAACCAATTGCTTACACTCTTTGCATAAGGATAGGAGTGATGCAACAGCCTTATCGATTTGTGAATGCCAGATAGATAAAATTGATGGACATTTTACCAATAGCGAATATCGAAAAAACAGTAGCGATGGATTGATAGATTTAGCTGCAATGATGAAACTTGATTCTCTTTTTGAAAAACAAATACAAGATTGTTATACCGCTTCTGGAAAGACTGCCCTGATGGAAGCCGAAGGATTTGAAAGCCAATACATTAAAAACTGTGTAAAAAATATTTGGAAAGATTCTCACAAAGAATTGGACTCGGCAAACGTAACCAATTTTTGCAGTTGCCAACTAGAAATGGTAAAGCAAAAAAAATTGACGGACGCTGAAATGGCAACATTAAGCGACCCTAACTCGCTATTGTTTTATGATATGGTATATAATTGTGGAGATCCGTTTTCGGTAAGAGGCAAAATACAAACCGGGTGGACTGATAAAATTAAGCTAGATGTTGAAGGGCCGTTAAGCGATACGACAAGCATTTTGGCAATTGATGGAATGAATTATATAAAAGTAAAAATAGGCAGTTTAATAAAAGTTTGGTTGTTCGATACAGGTGCATCCGATATGCTTATAAACAAAGAAATGGAAGACGCGTTAAAACAAGACAATATTATTTCTGAAAAAAATTACCTTGGAGTTGGGGATTACGAAATGGCAAACGGTTTAGTTGAGAGTTGTAGAAAATATAAGGTCGACAATATTAAAATCGGAAAATACATTCTTAACAATATTGTTGTTTCGGTTACTGAAAAAGGCAAAAGAATTATTGTGGGAAAATCACTTATAAATAAATTTAGCCATTGGGAAATAGACAACCGTATTAACAAATTAATTTTAACGCAATAAAAAAAGCCACCAATGGGCGATTAAGCATTTATGCGATAAGGCAGTAGCTGTATTCCTTGTAACCATAATCTTTATCGTTTTCTGTAAGCAAAGGAATTTTATTGGAAATGCAAATAGCAGCAATCAAAAAATCTTTACTATGTTTTGCTCCCACTCTATATTTCATTGATAATGAAGAGGCTACCAAGACAGCGGCCTTATCAAACTCTAGGATTTTGAAGGGTTGTAGAAATTTCCGTGCAAACATTTTTGTATTTTCACTGGCACCGCCAAGCATCTCAATATAATTGATACGGGTCGTGTAAATTCCGTTATCCTTTTTCCCTTATAATCTGCCCCATTTGGTAGTTTGGTAGTTAAAATGGAAAAAGCACCGTACTGTCTGCTACTTCCCTCACGGCTTTAAAAAGCTAAGGTCCAGACCATTCTTTCTTGCTTCCGCAGCAGCTTTCATAATAGCTTCGAGCGAACCCTTCTTCGGCCTTTTTGAAACTGCCTTTTTAGCTGCCGTAGTAGTAGTGGTTTTTTTTGAAATGGTTGGCATACTTCTAATTTTCACACAAATGTAAACAACATTATGCTTTTTTATTAATAAAAAAGCCGCTCCAAGAATCTTAGAACGGCTTCCTATATATTCAATCACTCAAACATAAACAATTTATTCGGCATCTGCCACCACTTCCTGCACTTCAGGAATCATGCGTTTCATCATGCCTTCAATACCTGCTTTCAACGTAATCATGCTGCTGGGGCAACCACTGCAACTACCTTGCAAAGCCAAATTTACAACGCCATCGCTGTAACTTTTAAATTGTATAGCACCGCCGTCCATTTCCACCGCTGGCTTTACATAATTTTCCAACAATTCTTTAATGCGTTTCACTACGTCGTCATCATCTGCATGAACGGTGTTGCTGGCATCTTGTTTTTTAACCACCACAATTTCATCTTCGTTTACCACCACGCCACCGTTTTCAAGATATTCCTTCATAAATTGTTTTACCGTAGGAATTATGTCTTGCCAATCTTCAGTATCAGCAGTTTTTGTAAGGGTAACAAAATTGCTGGCTATAAAAACGCTTTTTATAAATGGAAAACTAAATAATTCCTTTGCTAATGGCGATGGACTGGCAAGGGTTTCATCTGCAAAGTCGATGCTTTTGCCAGGATACAACAGTTTGTTTGCCACAAACTTCATTGTTTCTGGGTTTGGTGTCATTTCGGTATAAATGCTAATAACCGGGCTGCCTGTTTTTATCATGTTGAACCACAATTAGTTGGATTTAATTTAAACCGTAGAAAAAGCTTTAAAAACCTTTTATCGTTAATCCCCAACTCGTTGTTATGCGAAAATAACAATTTTTCTGCCTAAAAAGTTGATTGACCTTAGTTGTCCGTAAATATTTCCGCTCAATTTCCTTATATCGAAACTGCTTAACAATATTTTCTTTGCGCTCTTTGCTTCTTTGCGGTTAAAATTTAACCGCAAAAAAGCAAAGAGCGCAAAGGTGTGGCAAAAAATTACGGATCTTATCTCTGTTTAACTTTTTGGGTGATGTTGAAAACATGTTTTTCCTAACTTGCCGCCATGCACAAGAAATTATATTTGCTCGATGCCATGGCGCTTATTTACCGTGCGTATTATGCGCTCATCCGCAGCCCACGATTAACTAGCCAAGGCCGCAATACCAATGCCCAATTCGGCATGACCAATACCATTGTAGATTTATTGAACAAAGAAAAACCGAGCCACATGGCCGTGTGTTTTGACACAAATGCGCCCACGGAAAGACATACTGATTTTACTGATTATAAAGCCAACCGCCAAGAAGCACCCGAAGATTTGGTGGGCGCTTTAGATGATATTAAGCGGATTATCAAGGGGTTCAACATTCCGGTGATTGAAAGTGACGGCTACGAAGCAGATGATGTAATTGGCACGTTGGCTTGGCAAGCAGCTGATGAAGGCTATGATGTGTACATGGTTACGCCCGATAAAGATTACGGCCAATTGCTGATTAAACCGGGTGTTTTTATTTACAAACCCGGTTACCAAGGCGGCGATATGGAAATTTTGGATGCCCAAAAAATTTGCTCCAAATGGGATATTGCAAGAGTGGAACAAGTGATCGACATGTTGGGTTTGATGGGCGATGCGGTAGATAATATTCCAGGTATAAAAGGCGTTGGTGAAAAAACCGCTGCCAAATTGTTGAAGGAATATGATTCGCTTGAAAATATTCTGGCGAACGCCGAAAACATAAAAGGCAGCCTTGGCGAGAAAATTAGAAGCGGTAAAGAAATGGCCGTGATGAGTAAAAAATTGGCTACCATTATTACCAATGCGCCTGTTCAATTTCACGAAGAAGATTACAAATTGAAAGAATGGAACAAGGAAGTTTTGAAAGAAATCTTCTTGGAGCTGGAATTCAAAACCATGGGGCAACGCATTTTGGGTATTGATTTTAATGTGTTCAGTAAAAAGACGACGGACGACAGACCATTGGCCGCAGGTGGGCAAATGGATTTGTTTGGAAATACCACTGCGCCTGCGCAACCAATTCAAGTAACCGAAGTAATTGTAATTGAAGAAGATAGAACGGGTTTATCAGCCGATAAAAACATCAACAACACACCACACGAATATTTACTGGTAGAAGGGGAAGATGAAATTGCCGCTTTGCTGGAAAAATTGTTGCAGCAAACGGAAATTTGTTTTGATACGGAAACAACCTCCATCGATGCCAATGATTGTGAATTGGTGGGCTTAAGCTTTTCCTGGAAAGTGGGCGAAGCCTATTATATTCCTTGTCCGCCCGATTTGCAACAAACAATGGCTATCATCAATCAACTAAAACCAATTTTTGAAAAGGAAGATTTGGTGATGATCGGCCAAAACATAAAATATGATTTGTTGGTGCTAAAATGGTATGGCGTGGAACCGAAAGCTGCGATGTACGACACCATGTTGGCCCATTACCTGATTGAGCCTGAAGGCAGGCGCAGCATGGATTTGCTAAGTGCGCAATACCTTGGTTATCAACCTGTTTCCATTACGGAACTGATTGGTAAAAAAGGAAAAGGGCAAGGTACGATGCGGGATGTGGAAATAGAAAAAGTGAAGGAGTATGCAGGTGAAGATGCCGATGTTACACTTCAATTGAAGCATATTTTCACACCTATTGTAGCACAAAAGAACGTAAGCAAAGTATTGGATGAAATTGAAAATCCTTTGTTGAAAGTATTAACCGATATTGAATTTGAAGGCGTAAAAATCGATATTAATTTCTTGAACGATTACAGCAAAGAATTAGAGCGGGAGGCAAAAATTTTTGAAGACAAAGTATATGCAACGGCCGGCGTGAAATTTAATCTGGCTTCGCCAAAACAATTAGGCGAAGTACTGTTTGATAAATTACAACTCGATCCATCGGCCAAAAAAACAAAAACCGGCCAATACCAAACCGGTGAAGATGTGTTGGTAAAACTAGCCGCCAAAGGCCATGAGATTGCTGATAACATCGTGGCTTTCAGGGAATTGACAAAGTTGAAAAATACGTATGTTGATGCATTGCCTACTTTGATCAACCCCAAAACCGGTCGCGTACACACCAATTATGCACAGGCCGTTGCTGTTACGGGAAGGTTGAGTAGCACGAATCCAAACTTGCAAAATATCCCCATTCGCACCGACCGTGGCCGCGAAATTCGCAAGGCTTTTGTGCCGCGAGACGCCGACCATGTGTTATTGAGTGCTGATTATTCACAAATAGAATTGCGCATTGTGGCGGCTATCAGCGGCGATCCGAACATGATGGAAGCTTTTAAAACAGGAAAAGATATCCATACCGCAACTGCTGCAAAAGTGTTTAATGTGCCAGAAACAGAAGTAACAAAAGACATGCGGCGCAAAGCAAAAAGCGTGAATTTCGGCATTATTTATGGCCAAGGCGCCTTTGGCTTGGCCGATAATTTGGGCATTAGTCGTACGGAAGCGAAGGAAATCATCGACAATTACAAAAAAGAATTTCCCAATATCCAAAAGTATATGGACGATACCATTCGGTTTGCACAAGCCAATGGTTATGTTGAAACTTTAATGGGTCGCAAACGGTGGCTGAAAGATATTACGTCATCCAACTTCACCGTTCGTGGCTATGCCGAGCGGAATGCCATTAACAGTCCAATACAAGGAACAGCGGCTGATATGATTAAATTGGCCATGATTGCCATTCATAATAAACTGAAAAACACCAGTTTAAAGGGCAAAATGATTTTGCAGGTGCATGATGAATTGGTGTTTGATGTGCCTAAAAACGAAGTTGATTATTTTAAACCGATGATTTTAGAATGCATGCAAAACGCATTGGCTTTACCAAATGGCATACCAACCGATGCCGAAGTTGGTGCTGGCGATAATTGGTTGGAGGCGCACTAAAATAAGTAAATAGGTAATTGGGTAAATAAGTAATTGGTTTATAATTAAGCCTCAATTACTTATTTACCCAATTACTTTATACCAAAACCAAACTTGAGCGGAGCCTCAAATCTACAGATGATTCCCACCTTCGACCATAAAAACTGCATTCGCAAACAACAATTTTCCATTGGCCCAAAAGCTGCGGAACAACGGATCATCCGCAAAAAATACTACCGAGCCGCGGCCCACAGAAAATTGACCTAACAAAACGCCGTCTTTCAATTTTTTGATGGCTTTTGAGCCTGTAAATCCTGCTACTTGATTGTCTTTTTTAATGATGCCAACATTCCAGCCCGATTTTAAAAACTCATAAACGGTATTGTCTTGTTTCAACGTGTAATAAAAATTGGGATAACCGAATGCCAGTGGATGCGTATTGTCTAACGCTATTTTAAAAATGCTGCCGGGGTTACTTTCCGTCAACGATTCACGTTCTGCATTGCCGTAAGGCTTTACATCGGCATAAATATCTTCGTCTTTTTTGCTGTCTTTTTCAGTGCCTTTATCGTCATTTTTCTTTTCCACCAAGCCCCAATCCGCACCGGCCAATTGGCTTACTGCATCTTCCATCACAATCAATCTGCCGCCTTGCTGTACCCAGGTTTTAATGTCGCCGTCTTTGGCAAAAATATTTTTATAATAACCGTTTGGCACCACCAACACATCGTATTGTTTCCAATTTACTCGCCCTACGTCGTTGGCGTTAATCATGGTAACGGGATAATTGATTTGCTTTTCAAAATAATGCCAAACCTCACCAGCGGACAGGCTGCCAACAGTTTCTCCAGTTAAGCAGGCAACACGCGGCGCCCAAAGTCCTTTTACATCGACGCTGCCAAAATCGGTGCCTTTGTCAACAAAACCGGTACTAATAGTATCCAGCACAATATGATTTTCATTGGCCAGTGCCAAAATGGTTTGGCCAAAATTAGCAATTTTTTGATTGGATGTTTTAATGATAATCAAACTGCCGGGTTGATACACTTTGCCTTTTGCTGTGAAGGCCTTTTCGCTCATCCTAACTTTAATGCCTTTTTTCATGAGTTGGGCCAAAAATTGGGCATCCTCAAAACTTTGCCACGGTTTAATAAAACCATATACATTGGCAATTGCATTTGGATTGAGTGTTGTAAGTTCAACTGCCTTTTGATATTCGGCAACCGCTACTTTTTCCTTCACTGCAAAAGCCTGTAAACCATATACATACGGCAAACTCCAAGCAGTAATATCGTAGGTTACGCTATCTTCCAATTTGGATTTTGGCTCGAATAGCACTTTGGCTAGCACACCTTTTGTTTGCATGGTGCTAATTACCAAATCACCTTTTTCAATAGTAAACACGTCAGTTTTACCCGTAAAGTAATCGTAACCTTTTGCTGTACCGCCAGCCGCCGTTTGATAAGCGATATTATTTTTATCCAACAAATTTGTTAATTCAGCTATTTTGTTTTCATTGCCTTTGGCTCTCATAACAAAACTTTTGTACTCGCCCACGCCGTTTGTTCGGGCATCATCAAAAAATTGTTTAAAATGATCCAGCAACTCCTTGGCGTGTTGCGAAGCAATTTCTACCGTGCTAATACCTGTCGTAAAATGATGCATGATGCGGTCGTGAAGTGTAAGTGTATCGCCATCGTTGTTAATGATAGCAAGCCCCGCACGAATGCCGCCCTGCTCGTACGTCATGCCGATCGAGCCGTTATACAAAGGCCAAGTATCGCCGTAACTTGGGTAAAATAAATCAAATTCTTCCTTCGTAAAATATAACCAACCGTTCGCATCAAAATATTTAGCATGGTTGCGGCCAATAACGGTTTGGAAATCTCTTTCCCAAGGCGTAATTACTTCATGATAAGGCGCAGCACCCGGGGCAAAATAATAGGGCCCGTTATAGCCTTGCTCGTGGTAATCACAATGGATCTGCGGCATCCACTGGCTATATTTTTTCATCCGCTGTTGCGTTTCCAATTGTGTTTGCCAAGCCCAATCGCGGTTCAGATCAAAATTATAATGGTTGCTTCTGCCACCGGGCCAAGGCTCGCTGTGTTCGCGGCTTTGCGGGTCAGGATTTGGTATTGAACCAACTACGCTGTTATACCAATTCACATATCTTTCCCGCCCATCAGGATTAATGCATGGGTCGATAATCACCACCGTATTTTTCAGCCATTCCTTTGCATTGGTGGTATTGGATGTCAGCAATTCGTACAAAGTCGCCATCGAAGCTTCACTGCTGCTCGGTTCATTGCCATGCACATTATAACTAAGCCAAATGATTATTTTTTGATTTTCCGTTGATGCGGTGCCACTAGCCATGCCTGCCAACCGCAAATTATTGGTGCGGATTTGTTCCAGATTCCCTATGTTTTCAGCCGTTGAAATGTAAGCCAGTTCTAACGGACGGCCTTCATTGGTTATGCCGTATTGTTCCAGCTTCATGGTTTGCGGAGTAGCTTTTGCCACCGCTTCAAAATAGGCTACTATTTTGTTGTGTGGTGTAAAATGCTTGCCTAATTCGTAGCCCAAAAAACTTTGCGGACTAGGAATTTGGGCGTTTGCAACAACAGTAATGAATAGAAAAAAATACAGGATGGCTTTCTTCATAAATGGAAATAAAAAATAAAACAAGATTGGCGAATATAATTCCAATGAACGATTGTTTAAAATCCAAATTATGTTTTGACGGTTCAAAACGGGCCTGGTCGTTATGTTTTATTTAAGCTTTTTAATTTAAAATGCTTGCATTTTGCAGCTACGCGTTTTTCATCTTAGCTATAAAAAACTGCATTCGTTCGTTAATAACGATATTTATTTAATGCAACACAAAGTATAACTTCGTTTAATTATGACTTTTAGCGATTTAAATTTAAACACGCCATTATTAAATGCCCTCGATGATTTGGGTATTAAAAAACCTACCACTATTCAGCGTAAAGTTTTTCCGGTGGTGATGAGCGGCCAAGATGTTTGCGGCATTGCACAAACCGGAACTGGTAAAACCTTGGCCTATTTGTTACCTTGCCTTCGGCAATGGAAATTTTCAAAAAGTATCGATCCTCAAATTTTAATAATTGTCCCTACCCGCGAATTGGTAGCGCAGGTAGTAGAAACGGTAAAAGAATTGACCACTTACATGACATTAGAGGTGGTAGGCGTTTACGGAGGTGTAAACATCAACCCACAAAAAGACGCCATGGCAAATGGTTTAGACGTGCTGGTGGCAACGCCGGGTCGGCTGTTCGATTTGGCCGTGGGTGGTTATGTAAAATTAAAAAGTGTAAAAAGATTGGTGATTGATGAAGTTGATGAAATGTTAAACCTTGGCTTTCGGACACAGCTAAAAAATATTTTAGATTTATTGCCACCCAAAAGGCAAAATTTGATGTTTTCGGCCACCATTACCGAAGAAGTGGAGCAATTGATGGAAGAATATTTCAACAACCCGGTAAAAGTGGAAGCCGCACCAACCGGGACGCCGTTGGAAAATATTAGCCAAATTGGATATGATGTGCCCAATTTCAATACCAAAGTAAATTTGCTGGAAATGTTGCTGGTAAAGGATTTGGACATGAGTAAAGTATTGGTTTTTGTAGCTACCAAAAAACTGGCCGATGAATTATACGA
>CAWJTH010000108.1:0-7697 GCA_963845495.1 uncultured Chitinophagaceae bacterium | reverse complement strand
ATGCCACCAAAGCCGAAATAAAAAAATTGCAGGCTGAAAACCCGAATGAAATTACCGAATCGTTCTACAGGAATCTTGAGTTTGGAACCGGTGGATTGCGGGGTATTATGGGCGTTGGCACCAACCGCATGAACAAATACACCGTAGGCATCGCTACGCAAGGCTATGCCAATTATCTGCACGAAAAAGTAACTGACGAAATAAGGGTGGTAATTGGCCACGACAGCCGCAACAATAGTCGTTTTTTTGCCGAAACTGTTGCTAAAGTGATGGCAGCAAACGGCATCAAAGCGTTTTTGTTCGATGCGCTGCGGCCCACGCCAGAAATCAGTTTTGCCATCCGCACATTAAATGCCCACGGCGGCGTGGTGTGCACGGCCAGCCATAATCCAAAAGAATACAATGGTTACAAAGCATATTGGGATGATGGTGGGCAATTGGTTCCCCCGCATGATAAAAATGTGATTATTGAAGTAGAGGAAATTAAAAGTCCGAACGAAGTACACTGGACAGGCCATGAAGAAAATATTACCATTATTGGCGAAAACATGGACAGCCAATATGTGAATATGGTAAAGAGCTTATCGGTTTATCCAGACGTGATTGCCAAACAGCACGACCTTAAGATTGTGTACACGCCAATACACGGCAGTGGCATTATGTTGGTGCCAAAAGTGTTGACCGCGTTTGGTTTTGACAATGTGACCATTGTGCAAGAACAAGCCACGCCCGATGGCAATTTCCCAACGGTTGCATCGCCAAACCCCGAAGAGCAAAGTGCCATGCAATTGGGTTTAGAAAAAGCGAAGGAAATTGATGCCGATATTTTATTGGGAACCGATCCCGATGCGGATCGTGTTGGTATCGCCATCAAAAATCCAAAAGGCGAATGGGTACTGATGAACGGTAATCAAACTGCTGTTTTGGCTTTTAATTATATGCTGGAAGCCAGAAAAGCAAAAGGCATTAACCAGCCGAACGATATGATTGTGAAAACAATTGTAACCACCGAAATGACGAATGCCATTGCCGCTGCCAACAACGTAAAATGCTACGATGTATTGACCGGTTTTAAATGGATTGCGGAATTAATTAAAGAAAAAGAAGGCAAAGAAAATTATATTGTGGGGGGCGAAGAAAGCTACGGTTTGATGATTGGAGACAAAGTTCGTGATAAAGATGCGGTAAGCGCCGTGGCGTTGCTTTGCGAAATGGCCGCTTACGAAAAAGATAAAGGCCGTAGCTTGTACGAAAAATTGGTTGATTTATACGTACAATTTGGTTGCTATAAAGAACACCTCATCAGCATTACCAAAAAAGGCATGAACGGCCAAAAGGAAATTGCCGACATGATGGAAGGCTACCGCCACAACCCGCCGAAACAATTGGGCGGCGTGGAAGTAACCAAACTACTGGATTACGAAAAACGTATCGGTACAAATTTATTAAATGGCAAAACTTTTGACATAGAATTGCCGAAAAGCAATGTATTGCAGTTTGTGTTGGCCGACGGTAGTAAGATTTCTGCCCGTCCAAGCGGCACCGAACCAAAGATTAAATTCTATTTCAGCGTAAAAACGCCACTTGCATCGGCTGATGATTTTGACGCAGTTTGGGCCGGATTGGATGAAAAAATAAAAGCGATTATTAAGGATATGAATTTGTAATCCCCACAGGTTTATTGCCACTGATTCACAGATTAGACAGAAAAGTATCGTTAAAATTCTGTGTCTAATCTGTGAATCAGTGGCAATTACGGATAATTTTAATTATCCTTTCATCTTCGGCTTAAATCTGTGAATCAGTGGCAATTTGTATCTTGCAACCCTGAATTATGCCAGAACTGATAGACACATATCGCCATAAAGGGTTGCGGAAAAAATTAATTGAAACCATCAAGCAAAAAGGTATTACCGACGAGCGGGTGTTGGCCGCCATGATGAACATCCCACGCCATTTTTTTATGGACACTGCCTTGGATAACATTGCTTATGAAGATCGTGCTTTTCCTATTGAAGCCGGCCAAACCATTTCGCAGCCTTACACCGTCGCTTATCAAACGCAATTACTGGAGCTAAAACCAACAGATACCGTTTTAGAAATAGGAACGGGAAGTGCTTACCAAGCAAGTGTTTTGGCTGAAATTGGGGTTGACGTTTTCACTATCGAAAGGCAACAAAAACTGTTTGATAAAAATAAAGAATCCTTTGTTCGCAAAGTTTATCCTAATATTCAATTCCATTTTGGCGATGGCTTTTTAGGGTTGCCGGAATATGCCCCTTTTGATAAAATTTTGGTTACCGCCGCCGCGCCATATATTCCTGTTCCATTGTTACAGCAATTAAAACCGAGCGGCTTTTTAGTAATTCCGGTTGATGAAGGCGACTCACAACGCATGATGCGGGTAACCAAACATACCGATGGAACAACCACAGAAGAATATTTTGACAGGTTTCGGTTTGTGCCAATGCTTGGTAGTGAATCAAATAAGGGATAAAAAATCCTAATCAGTGTTCAATCCGTGAATCTTGTGCCGATGTTACAGCAATTAAAACCTGATGGCTTTTTGGAGATTCCGGTTAATGAAGGCTCTCAAACGTATGATGTACATTGCTAAACATGCCGATGGAACAACTAAGGGAAGAATATTTTGATAAATTTCAATTTGTACCGATGCTTGGTAATGAAACCAAATAAAATATAAATCCTAGTCAGTGTTCAATCTGTGAATCTGTGGCAAAAAACTACCAAAACATCATCCAAAAACAAAAAAGCGTAATAATCAAGTTCGAAAGAAAATTTACCATGTCGTTGGTCATCCATTTTTTACCACTAAAATAAGTGCCTTTTTCATCTGGTGGAATAAAATCGCTTACTTCATTACTTTTTTCGAGACAATACTTAATTTGAAGCTTACTTCCCAAAATACTGTCTAAAACGGTTCCTAAAACACCGGCCAACAAGGTAATCCCAAATAGTGTAATTGAAAAATGACGGCTTGAAAAACCAATCCAACCAATAATCATGGCCCCGGCAAAACCACCTGCGAAACCTTCGTTGGTTACACCGCCCGAAACGCCCACTGGTACTGGTTTTCGGCTGAAAAAATCAACCACTTTTCCGCCGGCCATCATGCCAATCTCACTGCTCCAAGTATCGGCCATACTTACCGACATGGAAAAAATATAAATAAAATACCAAAATTGGTTACCTGTAACCGCATACAAAACGCAGCATAAAAGTCCGATGCCTCCGTTGGCCAACACTTGATAATAATCACGGGCACGGTCTTCCTTTTCATCGGTTTTACGACCAAATTTTTCATTCACTTTTGTAAAAACGGTACCGGTGATAAAGAAAACCATCATTGGCCAAACCCATTCCCAACCACCCATCCACAGCAAAACGATGCCCATAAACCAGGCGGTTACCGCCCCATTTAAAGTTAATGCCCTTTTAAAATAAGAAACCGTAGCAACAATTGTTGCCAAAAATATGGTTCCAATTAACTCGCTAGGATGCAGATCGCCGAGCTTAAAAGTGCTGTATATAATTAATGCTGCGCAAATGGGAATCAATAAATTTCCTAATCCGTTAGAACAAATAGCTTCTAAAATAGTCAATACAAACGACAACCCGGCTGCGTAAATCAGCCATTTCTCCCATTGAAAATACATAATAGGCGCTAAGCGGAAATATGGATGCATATTATATAACCACCACGGAAGATAAGTAATTGTAACCCATGTAATTAAGAAGAAAATTAAACTACCAATAAACGTCTTTTTATCGGTTGTTATTTTATAGGTTTTGCGAGAAAAGTGACCGATAATAGCTGATAATGAATCGCTAAAAGCAAGCACCAGCATGGGATAAATAATTAACCAATATAAATTGACGTGACGACCAAGAATAATTAACAAACCTAAAAATGCTATTGGCAAATAAAACAAAGCCCAACTTTTTTCCCCTTTTTCATTTAGTGACACCCATTCTTTTTGAACAATAAAAAAAGAAATTACGGCCCAAACCGAAACAATAATTTCCAATGTAAAAATGTTGGAAAAATAAACCGGCGAAATGGCAAAAGCAGTAGCATTTACTAATTGCCGTATTTTTTTTGACAGCCAATACGGTACAATTTTTTTTTGTACAACCCATTCTGTTATTACGGTGCAAATAACAATAACTACAGGCAACAAAATAACAGGGTTAATTAACATATAAATAGTTGATTGTTAAGCTATAATTACGATGTACGTTTGGTGGCAATTGCTGTTTAATTAAAATTGGATAACATTACGCTAAAAAATTCGTACCAACACATTAAAAAAATAGCGAATCAATAAAAACAAACATGGAATTAGAAGACCAATTTTGGTTTCCAACTTTTTTTCGCGACCAGCAAACTGCTTTTATTGGTTTTGTGGCGGGTGCTTTTGGCATTTATAATCCGTTGTTGCCCCAGTTACAAAAAATTTTGGCATCGAATGGCGATAAAACATGGACGGATTGCTGCAGCGGGGCAGCAGGGCCGGTTTTATATTTTCAAGAAAAATTAAAATTTAAAGGCAATATTTTATTAACGGATAAATTCCCCAATAAAACTTTTAAAGAAAATAAAAAATTAAATATTGCCTATTTAAATAACCCATTGGATATTTTGAAAGATAAAATTCCGAATAAAGGATTAGTAACCATGTTCAATGCATTTCATCATTTTAACTTACAAGAAAGAAAAATAATAATCGATCAATTAATAAAAACAAATCGTCCTTTTTTAATTGCCGAAATATTGCAACCCAATGTTTTAGATGCTATTAAAATTTTTGTTACTGCAATAGTAGGGCAAGTTTTATTGGCACCATTTATAAAACCATTTAGTTTTAAAAGATTATTTTTTACTTATTTTATTCCTTTAAATATTGTTACTGTTTTGTGGGACGGCATTGCTTCGGTAATACGAGCTATTCCATTTTCACATTTAAAGCAATTGGCTGAAACCATTGATAGCAAAGGGTTTGAAGTAAAAGCCATTAAACATAAAACAGCATTGGCTGTTATCACGTACATAGTAGGAAAACCGGTTAATAATGGATAATTGATCAATTGATAATGGTAATGGCATAACCTTTTTTAATGGCAATAATTTTTAATGCATGAAATTTTTAAAAACGCTTTGGCAATTTTCTAGACCGCATACTATTATTGGTTCATCGGTAAGTATTACGGCTTTATTTATTATTGCTTGGGCTGATAGGTTGCATTTAAATCCCCTAAATCATTTAAACGCCGCTTTAATTTGGGGTGTTTATTTGCCAACTTTAATTAGCGCATTGGCTTGTAACATTTACATTGTTGGGCTAAACCAAATACAAGATGTTGGGATAGACAAAATAAATAAGCCCAATTTGCCTTTGGCAGCAGGTACTTTAACTATGCCGCAAGCAAAAGCCATTATTATTGTTTGTTTGTTTATTAGCCTTGGCATTGCAGCCATTTTTGGCTGGTTCTTTTTTGCGTTAATCGCTGTTATAATCGCCATTGGAACAGCCTATTCCCTACCCACTTGGAAATTTAAAAAACACCATGCTTTAGCAGCTTTAAGTATTACTGTAGTGCGTGGCATTTTGGTAAACATGGGTATGATGGTTCATTTCTTACATGTTTGGGATCCCCAAGTTTATGAGTTGCCGTTCCACATTATCCCGCTTACCATTTTTGTGGTTGGCTTTAGTTTGGGCATTGCTTGGTTTAAAGATATTCCTGATACGGTGGGCGATGCGGAATATAAAATCAAAACTTTAGCGTTAACAATTTCTACTAAAAAGGCTTTTAACCTTGGGGTATTGATTGTCACTTTATCGTATTTACAAGTTATTTTGTTTGGCTTTTTTGTGCAAATGCCAATGAATAAATACTTTTTGATTGGCTCGCATATATTGTTGCTGGTTATTTTTTTGGTGAAATCACTTCAATTGGATTTACAGCAACACAGTCAAATAAAATTGTTTTACATGTTTTTTTGGGGATTGTTTTTTATGGAATACATTGTTTACACATTGGCATATTGGGTATAATTCATTTGCCGGAAGGCGGTAAAATAAGAATGTAGAGCTCTTCTCGTCTGCCGCCCTCCAGCTTTACAACAACTTCCCTTTTAAAATAAAAGCAGCAATTGTAAAATAAATAATTAAACCGGTTACATCTACCAGTGTTGCTACAAAAGGTGCGGAAGATGCTGCTGGATCCAATTTGCATTTCTTCAAAATCATTGGCACCATGCTGCCGCTTAAGGTTCCCCAAAGTATAATTCCTATCAACGAAAAGAAAATAGTGATGGCAATCAACAGCCAGTATTGGCCGTAATTGTACCAATGCAAATAATGCCAAACCGAAATACGTATAAAACCAATTGTTCCCAACACAAGGCCTAACATCAATCCCGCAAAAATTTCACGCCGCATCACAAACCACCAATCTTTTAACGTAATTTCTTTCAATGCCATGGCACGAATAATTAAAGTGGCGGCTTGCGAACCGCTGTTTCCGCCGCTACTCATAATTAATGGCACAAAAAGTGCCAATACCACGGCCTTTGAAATTTCATCGGCATAATGCCCCATGGCAGTAGCAGTAAGCATTTCACTTAAAAAAAGGATGATAAGCCAACCGGCCCGTTTTTTCACCAAACTAATTAGCGAAGTATTGCGATAAGGATAATCCAACGATTCCAAGCCACCAAATTTTTGGATATCGGCCGTATCCCTTTGTTCGGCAATATCCAGCACATCATCTACCGTAATTACACCCAGCAATAAATCATTTTCATCAGTAACGGGCAGTACCGTACGGTCGTATTGCTTAAACATCGCCACCGCCTGCTCCCGAGCGTCGGTAATTTTTAGGTGAAGACAAAAACCATCAAAAATTTCTTCTACCTTTTTATTGGGATCGTTCAACACAAACCGGCGAACCGGGATGTCATCCACCAGTTTGCCATCTTTGTCTACAATATAAATAACGTTTGCGGCTTCTGTATCTTTTTGAAATTTGCGCAGCTGTTCTATGGCTTCGGCAATGGTCAAGCCTTTTTCAATTGTTGCAAAATCGGTATTTATTAACCTAGCCACACTTTGTTTGGGGTAACCAAGCATGCTTTCGGTGGCCACCTTATTTTTTTCATTCAGCAGGCTTATAAACTTTGGCCGATCCAGTACCTTAATATTCGAAAAAAAGCCAAACCTATCGTCAGAAGTAAGGCTGTTCAATATAACCGAGCTTTTTTCCGGAGCCGTATTTGCCACAAGATATTCCTGTAAATGATGCCCCAAATAAGAAAACACCCGTATTTTATTGTCTTCGGATAAAGCGTTGAATGCATCAAGGGCCTTATCGTGCGGCAACGATGCCAGCAAGTTGGCTACATCGTTTGGATGCACCAATTGTTTATTCTTAGTCAATTGAAAAAGCCCGCTAAAATCGCCCTTCATCAACTTTGTCCGTATATCCTTAAAATTCATAACGCAAAAATTATAGCACTAAAAAGCCCAAACGCAGTAACGTTTGGGCTTACAATAGTAGTAAAAAACAGGTTAATTTCTGATGTATGATTTATTAGATGCCTGATTTAATGATATAAAAAGTGCTTTTACTTCAATTTATGTTTTAAATACCAAAATTGAAGACATAGAAAA
>CAWJTH010000107.1:0-4359 GCA_963845495.1 uncultured Chitinophagaceae bacterium | reverse complement strand
TTGGCTGATAATGCAAGGCCGTTTCCTAATCCTATTACGCAAGGTTTTGTTTTTGAAAATGTGGGATTTAAATATATGAATTCAGATAAAGTGGGCCAACCGCAATTTAAGCTTCACTTTACATGTTGGCGAAAAGCTGGCGTTGGTTGGCGAAAACGGCGCCGGAAAAACAACTTTGGTGAAATTATTGGCAAGGCTGTACGACCCAACCGAAGGCCGTATTTTGCTGGATGGTTACGATTTGAGGGAATATAATTTAGACGATTTACGTAAACACGTTGGTGTTATTTTTCAAGATTATTTGCGGTATCAAATGACGGTTTCACAAAATATTGCTGTGGGCAATATTGCTGAAAGCGAGAACAGGCCGTTGATTGAAGATGCCGCCAAACAAAGCTTGGCCGATTTATTGGTGCAAAAACTGCCCGGCAAATACGACCAAGCTTTGGGTAAACGTTTTAACCAAGGGGTGGAATTATCGGGCGGCGAATGGCAAAAAATTGCGCTGGCCCGTGCGTACATGAAAGATGCACAATTATTGATTTTGGATGAACCGACTTCGGCCTTAGATGCAAGGGCGGAATATGAAGTGTTCCAACGTTTTGCTGAATTAACAAGGGGCAAAACGGCGGTATTGATTTCGCATCGCTTTTCCACCGTTCGCATGGCCGACAGGATTTTGGTGTTGGAAAAAGGCGAATTGTTGGAAGAAGGAAGCCACCAAGCTTTACTTAGTAAAAATGGCCGCTATGCGGAATTATTTAATCTGCAAGCGATGGGGTATCAGTAGAAATCATCCCGCAGATTTTGGAAGATTGAATGCAACGCTAATTTTGGAAGATTTTTGATCATCATATTAAATCGGCGGTTAAAATCCTTTACTATCTGCGGGAAAAAAGATTAAACGGAATTGATGCTTTGCTCCAAAAAACGCTTCGTACTACTAACCAAAAGCATTAAACCCAACTTATTTAACTACGCTTTTTTCACCAAGAACTTTTTCCGTAACCATTCCCTTACTGGCTCATCGTACCATTTTAAACAAGCATAACCAATAGCAATGCTTGCAATAAAAAGTGCCCCGCCCACTAGCAAACCTTTACCCATCGGCACATTGTTATTGGCAACCCATGCCACATAAGTATAAATAAGCGGGTAATGTGTAATGTAAATGGGGTAAGAAATTTTACCCAAAAACCTGCAAACTTTTAGCGATTTTGTGTTACTGATATTACCGCCGGCACCAATGGCAACAATCAACGGGAAAACAAGGATAATACAAAAAGATTCATACAAACCATTCATCCACAAATGTTCTTCGCCGCCGATTCTTGGGATGCAAAGCACTATAGCAATTAACACACTACAAACCCAAAAAGCATGTTTTACATAAATTAATTTACCCATGCGTGAGAGCAATACGCCTGCAAAAAACGGATACAACAATCGGGTAAAACCAATATTCAATTGCGTGACATCGATAGACCAGCCACCAATAACATCGCCTTGCGAACCCATTAATAAGTAATGAACCAACAAGCCTGCAAAAACAATTACAAAAAAAGTCAACAATTTTTTTGAAAACCTGCGTACAACTGCTGCATATAAAATATTGGCGATATATTCAAAAAACAACGACCATGCAGGCCCATTAAGGGGATGCATTTCTTGCCAGCCGCGTATATCCATGGAAGGAAGAATGGGAATTAAGGTACATCCAACAAGCATTACCACCAGCATTTTCCAAACCGGTGTTTGATTGATTAGCGGAAAGACTGCTGGTGATGCTTGAAAATAAAAAAACGCCGCACCAATCACCGAACCTATAATAACCATTGGCTGCAAACGCACCAAGCGGCGTTTGTAAAAATCCCATTGCGTCATCTTCTGCCAACGGTCGTCGTAGGCATAAGCCACCACAAAGCCAGAAAGCAAAAAAAAGAAATCAACCGCTAAATAACCATGGTTAATGATTTGCTTAAAACGAGAGCCGGAATAGGTTTCAAACACATGGAAAACAACCACAAACAATGAAGCCACACCACGCAAGCCATCTAAAATTTCATAATGATTTTTTGGTTCAAGATAAGTTGAAGGTTTAGTCATAAAAGGCTGCTAGGTTTTACAATGGCTCGTTACCCTTCAAAAATAAGTGTTGCCCGCAGATTTAAAAAGTAGGTGTCGATATTTTTACCATATCAGATGTTAATGAAGCAATTAAGCCGTTTGCAATCTCATCAAACCCAGCTTTCAAGGTTAAAAAAGGTTGTTCCTTTACCCACAGATGTTAAAAAGATTAAGTGCAGCGCAGATTTTAGGAGATTTATCATCACATTAAATCTGCGGTTTTTTAAATCACCTACCATCTGCGAGCAATTGTGCAGAAATTGTATTGGTGAAAATTACTTTGGCATTTACATTCGCAGCCCGTTTATTGAAAGAAAATTAATAAACTGATTTTCATAACAAACAGCGAATCATCAAAATCTTCAAATTATCAAATTAAAAACATGGTTGAATACGCGTCACAAGTATCAGGAAAATTGAATTTACGGTTGCAATCGGTACAAGCCGTTTTGCAATTATTATCGGAAGGTTCCACCATTCCGTTTATTGCCCGATACAGAAAAGATATGACGGGAAATTTAGACGAAGTCCAAATACAACAAATACAAGAAGAAGGTAAATTCCAAAAAGAATTTGCGGAACGCAAAGCCTTCATCGAAAAAACAATTACCGATCAGGGCAAAATGACCGAAGCCTTACAAGCTAAGCTGGATAAGGCTTCCACACTTGTTGAACTGGAAGATATTTACCTGCCTTATAAACCAAAACGCAAAACAAAAGCACAAACGGCAAGGGAAAACGGACTAGAGCCGTTAAGTAATTTCTTGCTGGAATTGAATGGTGCCGACCCGTTGGAAGAAGCCAAAAAATATGTAACGGAAGCCGTTGCAACGCCCGAAGATGCGCTGCAAGGCGCAAGGGATATCATTGCAGAAACGGTGAATGAGGATGCCAACATCCGTGCTAAAATGCGCAAATTGTTTGAAGATGATGCCTTGTTGATTAGCAAAGTATTGGCCGGAAAAGAAACCGAAGCCATTAAATACAAAGATTATTTCGACTTTTCTGAACGGGTTTCAAAAGTGCCCAGCCATCGTGGATTGGCGGTTTTGCGCGGCTTTATGGAAGGTTTTTTACGCATCAGCATCGAGCCGATTGAAGAAGAAGCGCTGGAAATTATCGAGGATGCATTTGTACCCCCGTCCACTAAAGGGGTGACAAGCTACGACCCAAGCCCATCTTTACCACAAATAAAAAAAGCCGTTAAAGATGCTTACAAACGCTTGCTACAACCCAGTTTAGAAAGTGAATTCCGCATGGTATTGAAACAAAAAAGTGATGAAGAAGCCATCAACGTTTTTGCCGAAAACCTACGCCAACTCTTGCTTTCAGCGCCATTGGGCAGCAAAAAAGTACTGGCTATCGATCCGGGCTATCGCAGCGGTTGCAAGGTTGTTTGCTTGGATGAAAAAGGCAATTTGTTGCATACCGATTTAATCTTTCCGCACGAAAACAACAAGGTGGAAAGCGATGGTTTAAAGATAAAAAGACTGGTTGAAAAATATGGCATTGAAGTATTTGCCATCGGCGATGGAACAGCAGGGCGTGAAACCGAAATCTTCATTAAAAAACTTGAATTGGGCTTGCCCGTTTTTATGGTGAATGAAGATGGCGCTTCGGTTTATTCGGCTTCCGAAACGGCTCGCGAAGAATTTCCAAATGAAGATGTGACTGTTCGTGGTAGCGTAAGTATCGGCCGCAGGTTGATGGATCCGTTGGCCGAATTGGTAAAAATCGACCCAAAAAGTATTGGTGTTGGTCAATACCAGCACGATGTAAACCAAGTTCGTTTAAAAGAAAAATTAGATGCAACGGTTGTAAGTTGCGTGAATGCGGTGGGCGTAAACCTAAACACGGCCAGCAAACATTTACTTAGTTATGTTTCTGGCATTGGCGACACCATTGCCAAAAACATAGTGGAATATCGTAACGAAATCGGTAAGTTTAGTAACCGAAATCAACTAAAAAAAGTGGCCCGTTTGGGCGACAAAGCCTTTGAACAATGCGCTGGTTTCTTGCGCATTAAAAATGGTGATAACCCATTGGATTCCAGCGCCGTACATCCTGAAAGCTATACCGTTATTAAACAAATTGCTACCGATTTAAATGTGCCTACCGAAGAATTGATTGGCAATGAAAAGCTGTTGAATACAGTTGATATTAAAAAATATACTGCCTTCGGCGAATTGACGGTTAAAGACATTATCAAAGAATTAAAAAAACCGGGATTGG
>CAWJTH010000106.1:0-7591 GCA_963845495.1 uncultured Chitinophagaceae bacterium | reverse complement strand
TTATAAACCGAAACCCGGTTTAAAGCCGGTGTTGACGTAAATAAATAATTGCCATTTTTTTGTACCGCCATCCCAGAAATTAATGAGTCGGGTTTAGTTTTTGATGAAGCAATCACGCTATTATGCGATTCATATTTTTTGCCGTTAGCAAAATTTATTTCGTTGCCGTTGGCATCAAAAGCATACACAAAATAAAAGTCGTAATCAGTGCTTGCCAGTGCATAAACATACTTGCCATCTGTACAAGAAAAAAAAGTGCTTTGGTGAATTAATCCGCCATGGGGCTGTTTTTGGTTTGGGCGGCTTGGATCGAATGTAAATAACTGATAATTTCCCTCCAAATAATAGGGCAGCGCATACGCTTTGTTGCCGATAAATTGGATTCCGATTAACGAAGTGCCGTGCCATTTTGTGGGGCCGGTGGTACTATCGCTGGAATTAAAAAATGTGCCCAACCAATCCCATTCAATGCCACTTTTCAGAATTTTTATTTGGTATTTCCCGTTTGCCACAAATTGTTGCAGGTCATTTTTTCCATCCCAATAACCATCGTGTTTACCAGGTGCAAACGTTACATTGCTCCATAAAGTCCTAATCAATTTATTGCCATCGTAAACGGCCGCACTGGTTCTGGGTGAAGCGGATGTGGTATTAAAAGAAAAATAAATAGCACTACTGCTGGTTTTTATCAATCCTTCGCCGGTTGCCGAAGCTACCATTGGGTCATTTAAATTTACTTTATTGGGCTTTGGTTGACCTGAGCAGGAAAGGAAGAAAAAAGGAAATAAGAAAGTGAGCGATTTCATTATTGTAAGTATAAGATTAAAAGTTACTTCATCTTGCCAAAATAAAAAAACAATAAAAATGCCCATTTACTAGGAAGCATTAATGGGCAATTGCAATTGTTAAATAAATAATCGAGCTAGCTTTTCTGATACGTAGCAAAACGATTTTGGATCTAATAAATTGTTCAAAAATATATAAGAAGGTGTTTAATATTAAACTTTTTCCTTCAAATTATCAAGCATATCCACAGTCATTCTGGCCAAATCATATTCTGGTTTCCAACCCCAATCGTTGGCAGCAACCGAATCGTCGATGCTTTGCGGCCAACTATTGGCAATATTTTGGCGATAATCTGGCGCATAATCAATACTAAAATCAGGAATATGCTCTTGAATGGAAGCTGCTATTTCTTTAGGTGAAAAACTCATACCCGATAAATTGTACGAATGACGTATGGTTATTTTTTCGAATGGTGCTTCCATCAATTCGATGGTGCCGCGGATGGCGTCTGGCATGTACATCATGGGCAAGTAAGTGTCTTCGGCTAAAAAGCAGTCATAATGCTTTTCGGCCAATGCTTCGTGGTAAATTTCCACCGCATAATCGGTAGTACCGCCGCCAGGTGCTGATTTGTAGCTGATTAGGCCAGGATAACGGATGCTGCGTACATCCACGCCAAAGCGGTTAAAATAATAATTGCACCAAAATTCGCCTGCATATTTACTAATGCCATACACGGTTGCGGGTTCAATAATGGTTTGTTGGGGGCAATTTTGTTTGGGCGAAGTAGGACCAAAAACCGCAATGCTGCTTGGCCAATATACTTTTTTAATTTTCTCTTCCCGGGCAATGTCAAGTACGTTTAAAAGCCCTGTCATATTTAAGTTCCAAGCCAAGTTGGGATTTTTTTCGCCGGTGGCGGAAAGAATAGCAGCCAGCAAATAAATCTGTGTAAAATTTTGGCGGATTACCTGCACATGCAGCATTTCTTTGTTCATTACGTCAAGGCTCACGTAAGGTCCGGTGCCTTCCAGCAAGGGGTTTTGTTCTCGCAAATCGCTGGCTACCACGTTGCTGTTGCCATATATTTTGCGCAGTGCCATCGTTAGTTCCACCCCAATTTGCCCAGAGGCACCAATCACCAAAATTTTATCTTTTGTCATGCTGCTTGTTATTTTATTCAAAAATACGGTTTGCGTTATACCAAGCGTCTGTGAAATGGGTTGCGCAAGTTTTTACCACATTTTAAACGGCATTTGGGTGAGCATTTGGCCGTTATCAAAGCGTTTTTAAAGAAATTCCATACAATTTGTTTTCCTGCCAATACTTTTTACGACCAATAAAAGCGCAGTATTTATCCAATAATTCTAATAATAACCGCAATGGAAACAACCGTTAAAAACATTGGCTTGCTATTTATGGGTGTTCTTTTACTAGTGATTTGGGATTTCTCCCACACTTTTTTTAGATTATTTGCAACATTCCACGGCAGCAACTTTACACAACATTTGCATGAAATTGTTTTTCTATTGTGGTTCGTTATGCTTATTGCGCAACCGTTTTTGATTAAATATAAAAAAGTAGCTGCACAAAAAGCGTTTAAAACGATTACTTATTTATTGGCTCCTTTGGTAATGTATGCCATCTTTTCTATTGCTAAAGAACAATATTTGCAAGATGTGAACCAAATGGCTGAAAATGAAGTGATTGCTAGACAATCGCTGGTATTGCCAAATGCATTTGCTTTTGCAGGTTTATATTTTCTTGCCATATTTAACAGAAGAAATTCGTTTAGCAGCAACCGCTACGTTATGGCCGCAACATTGCTGTTAACAAGTATCGGATTAGGCCATGCGTTTGTGGTTTATATCCATTTTCCTTTTGCAATGGGTGTGTCGCTTGCCTTTATTATTACCGATTTGGTTTTGCTTACTTTAATGATTAACGACAAAATTTATGGCCATCCTTTAAAGCCGTATTTGGTTTCGCTGGTTATTGTTTTAGCTACACATCTTATTTGGTTTTGCATGGCCAACACTACGGTTTGGCAAGCTGCGGCAGGAAAATTTGCGCAATTGTTTTTTTAAGATAGATGGCGGATGACGGTTGGCAGATGGCAGGAAGCAACAAATTATTTAACTAACTACTTGTCACTTGCCTTTCATTACCTACTCAAAATTCATAATTCGTCTTCCTTATAACCAATCCCCGCTTTTTCACGAATTAAATCTAAGGTTTCCATTAGCAGCAACGAATCGGCAAAAGAAATCAAATCGCTTTCTGTTTTGCCAGTTCGCAAGCATTCGCCCACATGCGCTGCTTCGTATTGGTAGCCAGTGCCTTGCTCGGGTGGCAATGCAAAATGTTTGGTTTCACCAGTTTCAAAATCAATGTGTTCAATTTCAGCCTTTGGTCTGTAAAATAATGGTGAGAGTTTAAGTGAACCAAGCGTTCCACCAATAAAAGCCTCGGTTGGCAAACGGGTAGAAAAACTAGAAAGCATTTGCGCCAAAGCTCCGTTTTCATACCCAAAGTTTACGGCGCATTGGGCATCGGCACCGCGGCTGGCTGGCGTCATCATAGCTGTTATTTTGGTTGGTTTGCCTAAAATGCTTAATACCATGCAAGTATTATAGACGCCAATATCCAACAAGCTTCCACCACCTAAATGTTGGTTGGTCAGCCGGTCTGGCGCAGTGGGTTGAACGTTAAATCCAAAATTTACCATCATCGATACCACGTTTCCAATTGTGCCGCCGTGCACTATTTCCATTAGTTTCAAAAAAATGGGATTACATTTCATCCACATGGCTTCCATTAAAAACAATTGTTTTTGTTTTGCCAAAGCAATCATTTCATTTGCTTGTTTGGTGGTCATAGCAAATGGCTTTTCGCACAAAACGGCCTTGCCGTTTTCTAAACAAAGTAGTGTGTTATCGTAATGCAATGTATGTGGTGTGGAAATATACACCACATCAACCTCGTTGCTTTTGGCCAACGCTTCGTAGCTGTTAAAAGCATTGCAAGCATTGAATTCTTTCGCAAAAAGATTGGCAGATTCTATACTTCTTGAACCAACGCCAGCTAAAACAGCATTTGGCACAAATTGTAAATCGGCCGCAAATTTTTTAGCGATATTCCCCGTTCCCAATATTCCCCAGCGGATTATTTTTTCCATTGCTTAAGTTTTTTAATCTGCCGAGAAGGTGATGAGGGGTAAACGATTTTTCCGCCTTACCACTTTTCCGGCTAACGTATTATTGCTTTTGTCGGCTAAATTAAAGCTTCATATTTTCTTATTTGTCATTTTCCATTCCTTATTCCTTATTTCTAAAGTTATCTTTGCGAGCATGAATTCATTCCTGACCGACCTATTCAAAGGTCAACAGTACAATCCCGACCATTTCTTTTTAATAGCTGGTCCGTGTGTGGTAGAAGGCGAAGATTTAGTAATGGAAGTGGCCGATAAAGTTTCAAATATCTGTAAGCGTTTAGAAATTCCGTATGTTTTTAAGGCAAGTTATAGAAAAGCCAATCGCACCAGTGCTTCTTCGTTTACCGGCATTGGTGATCGTGAAGCTTTAACGCTGTTGAAAAAAGTAGGCGATACTTTTAAATTACCGGTAACCAGCGATATTCATGCACATGACGAAGCCGCCATGGCAGCCGAATATTGCGATATTTTACAAATCCCGGCTTTTTTGTGCCGACAAACTGATTTATTGTTAGCCGCCGCCGAAACCGGGAAAATTGTGAACGTAAAAAAAGGGCAATTTTTAAGTGGCGGGTCGATGAAGTTTGCCGTGGATAAAATACAAAAGGCCGGCAATGCAAAAGTGATGTTGACCGAACGTGGCAATAGTTTTGGCTATCAGGATATGGTGGTTGATTTTCGGAATATCCCAATTATGCAACAGCACAACGTACCGGTTATAATGGATTGTACGCATAGTTTGCAACAACCCAACCAGCCCGGCGGCGTAACCGGCGGTAACCCGGCCATGATAAGTACGATTGCAAAGGCGGCCATTGCCATCGGTGCAGACGGTATTTTTATTGAAACACATCCCAACCCAGCGGCTGCGCTAAGCGATGGTGCTAATATGCTACGCTTGGAATTGCTGGAGGAATTGCTGGAAAAAATGGTAGCAATAAGGAAGGCAGTTATAAGTGATAAGTTCTGAGTGGATAAGTTAAAGGTGATAAATCGAAGTTTATCGCCCATTAACTTACAACTATATTTCACCAATCATAATTTGCTATTTATAACTCATAACTTAAAACTTATAACTTAAAACATGGATCTTCAGGCGGTGATTTTTGATATGGATGGTTTGTTGATTGATTCGGAACCTTTTTGGCAGGCGGCTGGCATGGCGGTTTTAAAACAATATGGTCATACGTTAACCTTGCAACAATACGAAAGCAGTACCGGCCTGCGAACCAAAGAATGGTTGGAACTTTGGTTCAACCATTTTTACATTCCTTTCAGCGAGATTGAAATAGCCGAAACCGCCATTATTGATGCGGTGATGGATAAAATAAAACGTCAAGGCAAACTAATGAGCGGCGTTCAACACATTGTGAATTACTTTTTGCAAAAAGAGTTGAAGTTAGGGATTGCCACATCTTCACCCATACGTATGGCAGATATGGTGGTTGATATGTTTAATCTTCGTCCTGTTATATCGGCCATTACCAGCGCCGGCACCTTACCTTATGGAAAGCCGCACCCGCAAGTATATATAAATTGCGCTGCCGAATTGGGCGTACTTCCTTCGCAATGTTTGGCTTTTGAAGATTCATTCAACGGTATGATTGCCGCAAAAGCCGCCAAAATGAAATGCGTAGTGGTACCAACGATGCACCAAAGCCAAGAACCCCGTTGGGGTGCTGCGGATTTAAAAATCTCTTCGTTACAAAATTTTAATGATTTGTTGTTGCGGAATATGTAGAGGTAGCCGCTCTACGAAGTCTCCGACTTCGTAGCCCTATGTTAAAAAGGATTTGTAATCCGTTTTGCAGTATATGGATCGGAGATCCGGAATAACATACCTCTACGAAGTCGGAGACTTCGTAGAGCGACACCCTATCGTAAAGCGACACCCTATTATAATAAATCAATCTCCAACAAGCCGCCCAAGCCAGCGTAATTGGAAGCACTGCTATACAAATAATGTTGCGGCGCGGCCACCCAGCCAGCTCTCACCGGATTATCGTGGATGTACCATAATTTGGTCATGGTCATTTCGCTGCGGTACAATGCCTCGGGATGGCTATCGTGTACCCAAATCTGGTAATTTTCATTGCGGCCATGCCTGGTAGCATAATAGGCAAATTGGTGCAACATCCATAACCGCCTGCTTTCTACTTCGCTTTGTATAATCTTCATCATATTCCGATGCGTAAATTTTTTAAAGTCTCTGATAATGTCGCTCAACATAAAGCCTTCTTTCGCCCTTGCAATTAGGTGTACATGGTTGGACATGATAACGAAGGCATTTAAAATCAGCCCTTTGTTTTGCTGGCAATAGTTGAAACTATCGATCAAGATATCTTTATTAAGCTTTTCTGGTAAAGAGGTCAATCCAGCCGCAAACGGTAAACGTGAGGAAATGTGCAGCGTTTTGGTCTCGGATGGTATAACCTTCTCTAAAGATAATATTGTCCATCAGTATTGTTTCTTAAATTTTATATATACGGATCGGAGATCCTTTATAACATAGCTCTACGAAGTCGGAGACTTCGTAGAGCGGCGCCACCCCTACGGTGTTATACAACAGGCGGTACTGGCGGCACATCACCTCCACCGCTGCGGCCGGTAATCAATTTATTGTATTGGTCAATCAAAGCGTTCAGTTGATTGATGGTTGTTGCGAAAGGTTCAGCACCTTTGGTAATGGTAAAGTAAGCATCCAAATTGTTACGCAAGTCGTAATAGGCGTTGGCCGCCTCCAATCTTTTGGCCTTCATGGTATCGGTGCTGGCAGTGGCAGCTTCTTGTGTGCGTGCCAGGTATTTTTGGTTGAAGGCTTGGTTGGCGGTGTCCAATTCAGTTACCCAATCAATCAATTGGAGGGTGGCAACGGCAGCCGATAGGTTGGGCTTGTTGGTAAGGTCGGTAACAATATTGGTAAGGATAGCGGTTTCGCTGGTATAGTTTTCCCGGGCGATGCCGGAACCGTACCCACTAAAATAATTTGCAAGCACAGTTGCGGCAACGTTGGTGGTGGCGTCAAAATGATAAGTGAGCGATTGTGCGTAAGCCGTAATGCCGTTGATGGCTTTATCACGACGGAGATCTAGCGCAATAATATCTTCCGTGTTCGGATTGCTACGCTCTGGCATAAACAGTTCTTCCAATGTTTTTCTAACTATTTGCACTGAGTTGTATTGGTCAGTTACTTTTAAGGCAGCGGGATCGTTGGTTAAAACGATGCTACTGCAATCTTTAAGGAACTGTAAGAACTCGGGATTGCGGAGATTTTGTAATGTTATTCCTTTTGTCATTTTTTGATGTTTTAATTAAATGAAAAGATGAAAATTTGATATAAATGCTTTCCTGTGTTCAGGAAAGCTATTACAACAGTGCTTGCAAGCTTCCTGCATTCAGGAAAGCTTTTTACTGCATTGGTGAAACGTCTCTTAGGTTCAGGAAAGTTTGCCGCAGTACTGTTTGAAAGTTTCCTGCGTATAGGAAAGCTTGTTGCAGCTCTGCTTGGCATTTTCCTGAACTTTTACAGATAAAAGGTTAAACAGGCTTGGCACGTATAGCAATACGGTACTGGTTCAAGGTATGAACATA